>CAZQDJ010000016.1:0-24003 GCA_964592275.1 uncultured Pseudomonadota bacterium
TTTTATTTAGCGTCATGCGTGAGCTCCTACGCACTTTCCAATCCATAGTGATTTTCCGATTCCATGATAAAATAAGCAATCAGGATACTATTTTTTGAGGAATTAGCCAGCTTATATCAAAAACCGCAATGAGACGTTGAATAGGTATAACAAAGGGATAGCAAGATGATAGCACTAACCAATACGTTGACAGGAAAGAAGGAACCTTTTGTTTCTTTAAAAAAAGCAGCGGTGAATCTGTACGTGTGTGGCATCACTCCTTATGATTATGCACACATTGGGCATGGTCGCGTGTACGTGACTTTTGATATTCTATTACGGATCTTGCGCCTTTCTGGTTATGACGTTACCTACTGTCGTAATTTTACTGATATTGATGATAAGTTGCTCAACCGTGCGCAAAAAGAATTGGGAGATAAGTTTAGGTATTTGGAAGTTGCTCAAAAATATATCGATGCTTATCACGAAGATGTTGCAGTGCTTGGGTGTTACGAACCAACAAGTGAACCACGCGTTACCGAAACGATCCCACAAATTATTACGTTTATTGAGGGGCTTATTCACAATGGCTATGCCTATCAGGTAGATGGTGATGTTTATTACCGAGTCACGAAATTTGCTTCTTATGGAAAGCTTTCAAAACGAAATATCGAGGATCTATTAGTTGGTGCACGTGTCGAACTGAATGAAAAAAAAGAAAATCCTCTTGATTTTGCTTTGTGGAAAGCTGAACAAGAAGAAACTTTTTGGAAGAGCCCATGGGGCTATGGAAGGCCGGGATGGCACATAGAATGTTCTGCTATGGCTGCTCAGCATTTAGCACCACACATTGATATTCATGGTGGTGGCATGGATCTTATTTTTCCTCATCATGAAAATGAAATTGCACAATCTGAAGGATTGTATGGGGGGACTTTTTCAACGTACTGGCTTCACAATGCTTTTGTTCGTATCAATCAAGAAAAAATGTCAAAGTCGCTTGGAAATTTTTTTACATTGCGTGATGTATTTGCGTCGTTTGATCCAATGGTTGTTCGTTTTTATTATGTGCAACATCACTATCGCTCTCCCCTAGATTTTTCTTTTGAAGATTTACGAGCAGCAGAAAAAGCTTATCATCGTTTATGTAAGGCGTTTTCTGGTTCAGAGTGCCCTATTCAAATGACGTATAAGCATGGTGAAGTGTCACCGATTTTCCAAAAGATCGTTGATTTTGTTTCAGATGATCTTAATACCGTAGGAGCCCTTGGGGTTGTGTTTGAACATCTTTCTGATATGAAAGACGAACTCTGTAGCATCAAATTATTTTTACAACAGATTCTTGGGCTTTCGTTGGAGTTGCTTCCAGAAAAACAGGTAGAAATGACGGATGAAATACGTTCTCTTATTCAGGAGCGTGAAATTGCCCGTATTGCAAAAGATTGGGTAACTGCAGATGCGGTGCGTCAAAAATTGCTTGAGCTTGGTTATGAAGTGCAGGATAAGAAAAAACTGTAAATTATCTTATTACCTATAATTAGAGCTTATCCGAAAATTAATAGATACATTAAAAAAGTCCCGTCATCCCCAGCGATAGGAGTAGCCACGTCCGAATGGACGAGTGGCGTATGACTGAGCGTTGGGGATCCAGTTGTTACAGGAAGAAGTCATTTTTTTGATTGTATAGAGATGGATAATCGATACTAGATAGCATTTGAACTATGAGGACTTTGTCTTGTTACGTCTGGATCCCCGTACCGTTCACTCAGTCTAACGAAACATTTTATGTTTCGCCGCGACTTCGTTCTCTGGGGATGACAGTAAAAAAACAAACTTAAAAGATGGATTGATTTAATTTTCGGATAAGCTCTTAAATAGAGGGGAGATTAATTAATCTCCCCTCTTAACTTGTTTGTATCAGTCTAGAAAATAAAGCTGAACCTTGAATTGCTTGCGTGTTATGTACAATACACCAAACGCACTTGCAATAAGAGGCATAGTCCATAGCCAAAAACCAAAACTTTCTATAAAAAAGAATGTTGCCTTTGTCGATGTTCCACAGGCATGTATAACTGCCTGATGTACCGCTTTGTAACCCCAATAGAGAGGAAGCAAAACAATGATCAGTTGTATGCTGTAACGCAGTGCAAATTCAAAAAATTCTTTTAAGTGTAATTCAAAATTATGTTTATATTTTAAGAAAAACAATGACAACACTGTTTGCGTGATTCCCGAAATACAGGTCCCTAACGCAAGGCCAATCGTCCCCAATGAACCAACCAATAGATAATTAGCTCCCACATTCATAACGGTAGCTGCTGCAGCAATTATCATTGGGTAACGAGTGTCATGAAACGAGTAATACAAATTAAAAAGAATTTTATTAATCGAAAAGAAAAAAAGTCCCATTAAAAAAGCTAGTAACAAATGTCCTGCTTCAGGAATCAAGGCCACAGGAAATTTTTTTGAAGACGAAACAAACAATGTCACAAAAATATTTTCTGATAAATAGCCCATGATAATCGTTGCAGGAATTGTCACCCAGAACACAAACTTCATCGATTCTGCTAAATAAAAATGGAGTCGTTTAGGATCAATAAGATTTACTTTTGAAAAATGGGGTAACAGAATCGTAGAAAAAGCAACGGCAAATACACCAAGTGGGATTCCCATAAAGCGAGACGTATATTTTATCAATGTCACCGAACCAACTGCTAAGTAAGAAGCAAAGCGTTGATCAATAATCAGAGAAAGTTCCATCACGCTCATGCTCAAAAAACAGAATAAAAATTTCGTAAGCATTTGTAAGAATGAGTGAGTAGTTTCCATGGTTGGCATTTTGAAAGAGAATCCCAATGAAAAATAACTGATTACATGGAGCACAATTTGTAAAAAGCCCCCGAATAAAATGGCATAGCATAAATATTCAACTGATAATCCATAGGCTAAACAGGCAAGAATGCCACCAATGAATGTAATGTTTAAAAGTACTGGACAAAAGGCGGGAATAAAAAACTGATTAACTGATTGCAATGCACCTGCCAATAATGAACTGGTAGAAATAAAAAAAATAAAAGGCATTAAAATACGTAAACAAGGGATCGTTGCCGCAAGCTGCTCTGACGAAAATCCAGGCGCTATCAAGGTAATGGTATATTCAGGTTGCCAGACAACGAGTACACACAGCGCTAACAAAAGTCCTTCAAAAAATAAAAAAGCTAAGGACATCAATTCATTTGCTTTTTCTTTGCCCCCTTTATGAAACAGTGTCACAAATGTTGGCACAAATGCAGCAGTCAACGCGCCTTCTGCAAAGAGTTTTCGCAAAGAATTAGGAATCATAAACGCAGTAGTAAATGCATCGGCTACTACTCCAACACCCAAAAATCTCATGAGTAAAATTTCTCGCGCAAGTCCTAAAAAACGACTAACTAGAGTATTGCCACCCACTTGAAAGGTCTTTTTTAAAATTGATTTTTTATGCAGCTGGTCACTCATAAGATTCCCTTTTAGATACATTTAAAATTATGATTTTTTTGTTACATCTTGTGTATTAAAAGTTTATCTGAAAACTCATGCCATCACAAAAAGCTTGATAGAGTGATTTGATTAAAAAATCTTAAACATGATTCAAGTTTTTTTAAACTAATTTGAAAGTTAATAGATAGGTAGTGACATTAAGGAAGAGAAGTTTCGTAAAGTTATGACAATGCAATCGCATTATTTTTCACGTTTACAGTAATTTCTTTAGCTTCAGGATTTTTAAGTAAAAACTGGGAAAGAGGCACTGTTATATAATCTTGAATAGCTCGTTTTAATGGACGTGCGCCAAACTCTTTAACATATCCTTTTTCTGCAATGAATTTTTCTACACTCTGATCAATCGTAAGTGTGATGTGGCGGTCCTTGAGTCGTTTGACTAGTTTTTCGATATGAATACGAGCAATTGAAACAATCTGTTTTTCATCAAGAGAGTTAAAGAAAACAATGGCGTCGATACGATTTAAAAACTCTGGTTTAAAAACGTGATACAGCTCTTTGTTGATTTCTTCTTTTACTTTTTCATCAATTGTTTTTGCAGCAAGGATGAGATGCGATCCGATGTTTGAAGTCATGATAATGATGCAGTTTTTAAACGATACTTGTCTGCCTTGTCCATCAGTCAAATGACCTTCGTCAAGAATTTGTAAAAAAATATTGAAAACATCAGGGTGTGCTTTTTCTATTTCATCAAAAAGAATAACGCTATACGGGTTGCGGCGTACTTGTTCAGTAAGTTGACCACCTTCTTCGTAGCCAACGTAGCCAGGAGGTGAGCCGATTAAACGTGCTACTGCATGTTTTTCCATATATTCAGACATGTCGATACGAGTGATTTTGCGTGGATCGTGGAACAAAAAATCAGCAAGAGTGCGAGCAACTTCGGTTTTGCCAACTCCTGTAGGTCCAAGGAATAAGAATGATCCGATAGGACGGTTAGGATCAGTAAGGCCGGTGCGATGCATTTGAATGGCATGGGCAATTTTTGCAACTGCGTCATCTTGGCCGACCACGTTAGCACGCATATGTTCTTCCATATGCAGTAATTTTTCAGTTTCGCTTTCTTGTAGTTTTTCTGCTGGAATTTTGGTCCAACGTGCAAGTACGAGTGCGATATCGTGCTCGTCTACTTCCTGTTTTACAAGGCAGCTTTTGAGATCTTTGAGTTTTTCTTGTTGTTTGCCAAGTTCTTTTTCTAATTCAACGAGTTTGCCATATTTAATTTCTGATGCTTTTGCAAAGTCACCTTGACGTTCGGCAAGTTGATACTGATAGTTAGCTTCTTCTATTTTTGATTTTATTTCGTTGATTTTTTCAAGAGGAGCAGTTTCTGCTTTCCACTGATTGTAAAGTGTTTTGTGTTGTTCTTTAATTTCAGCAAGTTCTTTTTCAAGTTCTTTAAGGCGTTCTTTGGAAGGAGTATCATCTTTTTCTTTTTTGAGCGCTGCCTTTTCAACTTCAAGTTGGTTCATTCTACGCTCTAGACGATCAAGTTCTTCCGGTTGCGAATCGATTGACATGCGAACCATAGATGCTGCTTCATCGATAAGATCGATAGCTTTGTCAGGTAAAAAACGATCAGGAATATTTTTATCTGATAACATAACGGCGCTCACAAGAGCCTGATCTTTAATTCTAATTCCGTGATGGAGTTCATAGCGTTCTTTGAGTCCGCGTAAAATAGAAAGTGCGTCTTCAGGTGTTGGCTCTTCTACAAAAACTGGTTGAAAGCGACGTTCAAGGGCTGCATCTTTTTCGATATATTTTTTATATTCTTTGATGGTTGTTGCGCCAATGCAATGAAGTGTGCCACGAGCAAGGGCGGGTTTGAGTAAGTTAGAAGCATCCATACCTCCACCTGATGACCCGGCACCAACAAGCATATGTATTTCATCGATAAAAAGAACGACGCTGTCTTGTGCTTCTTCAACTGCTTTCAAAATGTTTTTAATACGTTCTTCAAATTCACCTTGGAATTTTGTTCCTGCTATTAAAAGACCTAAATCGAGAGAGAAAATTTGTTTGTTTTCAAGGCTTTCTGGCACATCGCCCGCTACAATGCGTTGTGCGATGCCTTCAATGATTGCTGTTTTACCAACCCCTGGTTCTCCAATAAGAACGGGATTATTTTTGGTGCGACGCGAAAGAATCTGGATGACGCGGCGAATTTCTTCGTGTCGACCGATGACTGGATCGAGCTTGCCTTCACGAGCTTGCTTGGTGAGATTTTGAGTAAATTTTTCAAGAACTTGATACTGAGCTTCTGCGTTTTTATCGGTAACTTTTTTACCCTTACGCATTTTTTGTGTTTGTTCAGTAACTGTTTTATGGGTGAAGTTCATCTGTTTGAAAAAATTACGAATAACCGTGCTGATGTGGGTGGTGGTTGTCAACGCCAAGAGTATATGCTCAAGGCTGATATATTCGTCATCGAGTGATTGCGCCTCTTTTTCGCATGCTTGCAAAAATTCTTGGGTGGTGCGGTCGATGGCTAGTTGTGCGCTTGAGCTACTGGTGGGCAGTGTTGCAAGTTCTCGTTTAATAAGAAGTTCAAGTTCATGAGTGGGCATATCGATCATGTTAAAAAAAGTAAGACAGAACTCATTCTTAATGGTTGCAGCAAGGAGATGTAGTGGTTGCAAAGTGGTGTTGTGGAGCTTTGTTGCAATCTCGGCCGCACTATTTATCAGTTCCTGACTTGCGGTTGTGAACTTTTCCATCATCGTACGTCCCTTTCGATCGTAAGGTTCGGTGGTAATTTATAGCAAAATGATGCGCATAATTTCTTAGGTAGATCAACAGTTTACCCATGGATTTTGTCTCATCAAGGCCAAATCCTTCTGGGTAGTTATCGCTAAAAATAATTTCTTCTCGCTTTGCCAAACTTAAGCAAGGGGTTTCTTTAAGAAGAGGTAAAACTGCATTACGTTGTCCTTTCCCTCCATCAATTAAGACAAGGTCAGGTTTTTGCATGGGATCTTTGTAACGGCGTCGTACAATTTCAAAAAGAGCCGCATAATCATTTTGAATGGTGAGTGTTTTGATTTTAAAACGACGGAATGCATTTTTATCAGGGATGCCATTGGTAAATCGTATGCAGGATCCTACAATTGCAGTGCTCTGAAAGTGAGAAATATCAAAGCAATCGATAGTGCGAGGAGGGCGAGGGAGATTAAATATTTTTTCTAGTTCATGAGCAGTGATTTCGTAATTTTCAGGAAGTTCAGAAACTGCGTTAATTAAAATGTCATAGGCATACTTATGGGGAGTAAAACGAGTTTCTAAGGTTCTAAAAATCGTATCAATCGAAAGTGCATACTCATGCAAGTTGCGTGCTTTTTCAAAGGAGAGCGCTTCTGTATGTTTTTTTATTTCTACCTCTATTTTTTTTAAAAAATCTTTTCTGTTTTGTTTAAGAGCGTCGATGGCAAGTTCAAGCCGTAACAGATATTCAGTAGGGTCAAACTGTGCAAGGCAACTTCCTGCGCATTTACCGAGATGGTAATCAAGACACCCGTTGGTAATTGTTTTTTTGCAGCGATACAACCGAAACGTATTGATAAGGTACTCGTGTATTTTACGAGCTTGTTGTTTGTGGATGAAGGGCCCAAAATAATGGCCTTTTTCTTTTTGTATGCGTACGACTTTTAAAGTAGGCAATGGTTCTTCAGTTATCAGCAGATAGAGAAAAGGATCCCCAGATTTTAAAAGAACGTTGTATTTTGGTTGGTATTTTTTTACTAGATCAGCTTCTAAGAGAAGCGCTTCTGTTTCTGTTTTGGTAACGACATAATCGATGGCTGAAGATTCTTCTAGAAGCGCATGTACTTTCCAGTCGGTTGCTTGCTTTTGAAAATAGGAGGCAACTCTCTTTTTGAGTGACTTTGCTTTACCAACATACAAAACTGTTCCGCGGCTGTTTTTAAACAGGTAGATGCCGGGTAACAGTGGCAGGGTTTGTAATCTTTCTTTCATAACTTTCAGTATGCCTTTAATCAGAGAAAAAGAGGAGTAGTAAGAAAAAATGGATGGCATAGTTAAGATTTGTCCTAAAATTACTTCAAGTATCTTTTAAGTTTGTTTTTTTACTGTCATCCCCATACGTTCACTTCGTCTAGCCAGTGCTGTGCACTGCTGCGACTACCGTTCTCTGGGGATGACGGGTCTTCTCAAAAATAAGTAACTTTTACAGTAACCCAACGTTTCCATAGCTTGCGGTAAAAGAGGCAAGAGTAAATGGATTGATATAATTGTTGATAAAAAAATTAGCAACTCCTGTGTTGCCGCTTTGACCAATACCAAGTATCTGGTTATTTTCTTGCAAAAGTGCTGCATAAAAAGTTCCTAGCCCCCCTGTAATAACACCTGTTCCAGCTGATCCGAAGGAGGTGTCAAGTGAGCCGTTTGTGTTAAAACGAGCAATGGTAAGGTTGCCATTGTGAGTTGCGCTCGTTCCTAAAGCAACAATTTTTCCATCAGATTGTAAAACTGCTGCGTAGGCAGTTCCCATAGGTCCTGTAGCAAAACCGTTAATGCCAAAAGTAGTATCAAGAACTCCATTGGCATTGGTGCGTAGGAGGAAAAAATGTGTGTCACTGGCTCCTACAAAAACGAGAGAGCCATTCGATTGTGCAAGTGCTGCATAGAGAGTTCCTGCTGTTGCTGTGAAAGATGCTGTTTCATTATTAAAAGTAGTATCAGGTGTTCCATCTGTGTTGTAGCGAGCAATATAAATATCACCTACTATTTTACTACCGGCAGCAATTATTTGACCGTTTGGTTGTATAATTCCTGCATATGCAACTCTGTTGTCATCAGTAACAAGTCCGTCACCAAAACTGGTATCAATTACGCCCATAGAACTGTAACGAACTAAGCAGATACGGTTAGGACTAGGGGAAATTGGGACTGTAGTTCCAAGAGCAACAAGACCTCCATTTTGTTGAAGTAGTAATGCGTAGGGGCTAAATGTTCCAACTGGTCCAGTAACAAAACCATTCCCTCCACCAAAAGTAGTATCAAGTATTCCTGCTGGTGTGTAGCGTGCTATGCAAAATTGTCCGCAGCAGCTTGCAGTTACCAGACAGCCATCGGGTTGCAGTACGCTTGCAGTAACAACTCCTGAAAGGCTTTTAAAAAATCCGGAACCAAAAGATGTGTTTAGTGTGCCGGTTGCAGTGTACGAAGCAAAACAGGTTTGAATGCCATCGGTTCCTGCAGTAATAAGAGTGCCATTTGATTGTAAAGCGGCAGTGAATGGTTGGCCTACCGCTCCAAGAAAGTTGGGTGTTTGAAATGTTGGATCAATGGTGCCATCGGGATTTAAACGAATAACACAAACTGCTCCATCGAAAAGTCCATGAAAGTTCCCTCCCACTATAATTTTACCATCAGATTGTACTGCGCCTGCATAAGCGGTCATGGGAAGGCCGGTTACGCTACCGCCATTGCCAAAGGTAGTATCAAGATGGCCATAGTCTGTTCCTGCAGTACCGATAAATCGTGCAACAATGAAATTATTATTAACATTATTTCCGATGATGATAATGGCATTATTTTTTGTAGGTTGGAGCAAGAGTGCTTGTGATGATCCTGGAATGGAATCAGAAGTTATGTAGTTTGCATCAGCATAATCCGGACCTGCCCAGCTTGCAAATTGGATATTTTGGTCACTTGCCGTAATAAGATTGTTGTTACCATAAAACATGATTGCTTGTTGATAGGCATTAGTAGGGTGATTAAATTCTGTTGGATTCCCGTCTTGATCGTAAAGACATGGTGAAGTATCAGTTCCTGTTGCATAAATAGTTCCAGAAGAGTTGGTAATAAGGTCAGTTATGGAATCAATTCCCGGGCCCGTAACATAGCCGTATGGATCTTCAAAGTCAGTATCAATTGTTAAATTGGAATTCCAGCGTGCAACAAAGTAAGTACTGGATCCAGTATCTTCATCCAATAAAGCACCCCCTGCAACAATGGAACCGTTTGATTGTACCGTAAGTGCGGCGTAGCCAATAGAGGCATTGAGAATAGTTGGCTGAGGAAGGCTGCTTTCATATGTCCCAGCGCTGCTGTAAACATTAATGGTAGTATTATTATTATTATTAACAACGAGTATTTGGCCGGTGTTTAAAAGAGCTGCTCCATGAGCCTGCTCTATGTTAGCATTTATAGTTGCTATTCCTTCAGTTCCAAAAGAAGGATCAAGCGTGCCATCGGTGTTATAACGGACCAGTTTGTTACTGCTTACGGTAATTATTTTGCCATCAGGTTGCAGGAGTATTGAATAGACGGTGTCATCAGATGCAATGGGAGTTTGTGGAATAATATTCGTCGTTACTGTTCCTTGTGATCCAAAGCCATTATTTTGCAACCCTGCAGTGTTACTAGTAGTAAGATAGCTGTTTAAGGTGGCAGGAGAACTGTTTGGGGTAATAATAAGTGATCCATTGGTAGTCAGTGGTGTGCCATTGTAATCAACTGCTTGTTTTGCACATGAAGAGGTGGCTTGCAAAAGCAAAATAAAGAGGAAGCCTTTTAGGCGATTGGCGATTGGCGATTGGCGATTGGCGACGGGTATTTTTTCATGAAATTCCTTTTTTTAAAACGGGCAAGAATAATGAGCAACTATAGTTTATGCAGTGTGCGCAAGTGAATAGTTTTCAAACCTTATCCGCTGAATGAAAGACCTCCGCCACCACTTGAGCCAGCAGTAGATGCAGTAAAGAGAGCTTGTAAGTTTGCAAGTGAAGGAATTGGTGCAGGAGGTAATGCTGGAATTGGTGGGGTGATCGGTGCTGGTGGGTTAAGTTGTGCTTGGATGAGCGCTTCTTGGGCAGCTTTTTGTGTGGTTTGATACGCATTGATTTGATGCTGTATTGTGTTGAGTGTTTTGCCATCAATAAACGATTGATAGGTTTGTAATGTTTCGGGATAGGTTCTTTCAGAAGAAACAAGAGTGATATTTTTCCAATGTGAAGATGGTAATTGGTTGATGGGCGCTTGAGTGTTTTTTGCTGTCAAAGTAAATGCGATACCGGTTACTAAACTGATAGCACAATTGATACTGTTGTTTGGGCTAAGAGGATCAAGTGATTGCGTGGTACCTGGAGTTCCCCCTTGAGAAAGATTTACAAATACAAGGTAATCAAGACCCGAAAGATACTGGGTAAATGATGGGCAGGTGTAGATAAAGACATCTTTTTTAAGAGCTGCGATAACTCCAGTGACTGTTACGTTTTCAAAAACGAATCCACCCATTTCGGCAGTGTAATAGGCCTGTGTTGCATTGGCAATAGCAGCGCTTAGTTGTGTCGGCAGTTTAGAATTCTGTTGAAGGTAAGCAGAAAGAGCGTCAGGATAGGTTATTTTAAGATTACCTTGTATGTCATAACACTTTCCTGTCACAAGGCTTACGAGATACTGAGTGTTATGGGTAAGTGCTTTTCCAAGTTGCGCAGATGAATTAAGAAGGTTCATGCCAATTGATGGAATAGCAGAAGCTCCGGGCGGATTTGCAAGAGAAACAACAAAGTCGGTAAGTTTTCTTTTTTGAGAAAGATGTGTCGATGAAGTTGCATAGACATAGGTACCTTGAGCAACGGTTAAATCACTAAATGCGGTAAGTTTCCAGGAGCCAAATACTGGGTTAATATTTTTTTCTAATGCTTGGATCCATTGTTGTTCGCGCGTTAGTTCTACGGTGGCTGATACAACTGACTGTAAAGTGTTTACAACGGAAGCATTAGAGATTTTTCGTTGTGTTGTTTGAGTAGTTATTTGTTGCGGTGTTAAAAGCTCATATTCAACAGCGGCACCAGAGGTGATGATACCAAATGATCCGGTAAATGATTGTTGTGGATAGTAATGCAGTGGTGCCATGAGGGTGTCGTAAGGGATCGTATCTTGTGGCGCAAGCGGTTGGAGCGGTGCAGAACTTTTCCATTGTATGTTTGGATTATCTTCTTGACTGAAGGCAACAGTGATCTGGTTGTCGGTGGTAGTTGCAGTCATAATGTACCAGGTTCCACGTTTAAACCAGGCTTGTTGTGAAGGTTGATTGTTTTCAGAGATAAATCCTTTTCCTAAATGTTGGTAAATGCCAAGAGCAGGATTATTTTGTGTATCGGTATTTTTGTAACAAACAAAAGCTTGAGCAAGGTGATCGAAGTTGTACAAGTATTTATTGAATGTTTTGAGGGGGATCCAGGCGCTATCAAATGCTTTTTGATCATATGCGCTGGCATTTTGGGCTATGCTTTCAAAATTAGAATGGAGAAAGTTAAGAAACGATGTATCGAGGTAATTTTTATTGAGGTAGATGCCAATATAAAAGTCTCCTTGTGATTCATAAATAACACGCCAACAGACCGTAACTGTTTTGTTGGAAGTAGTAAAATTACAAAGATCTTTTTGAGTAATAAAATGTTGCGTTAAAGATGAAGTGGTTGCAGGAATTGAAAAAGAATTTGTTTTTTGTTCATTTGTTGCAAGGGGTGCTGGTAGTGTTGCGATTTCTTGAGCGAATGTCCCTCGTTGTGCATTGTAAACTCTAAAGCCTTGTGAAGGATTAAGGTCCATACGATTTGTTTCTATGCCATACGGGTAACCAGGATCAGCAGGAAGCATGCCTGCTGGCGGATAATTGATGACATCGGGGGTTGTTAAAATGTTGTAGAAAGAGCTTGTTTGATAGGCCTGTACGGCACGGGTGGTGTTGAGAGAGTCGTTAACATAATTTTGGTAGTAAACTAATCCCTGATCAGCATTTAATGCTTGTTCTTGAAGGCGTAAGCTAGTTTCTGTAAGGAGATTTTGTTGAAGTGCACTTTGTGCTGGTCCACATTGGTGAACGTATTCTTTAAAAGAAGCAAGGAATGCTTCTTGATGTTCAAGTTCTTGATCGGCAGAAACATCTTGTTGATTTGATCCGACGATTGAAGGAATCATCATGCCAGCAGTTAATGCAAGCATGAGACCTGCGGCTGCTAATCCCATTGATCCACCAGTGGCAACAGTTACTGCAACCATAAGAACGGTTCCTACGATAGCAGAAATGAGACGTCGGTGTTTATTCATTAATTCCATGACAGAAGCATGTTCTCTTGCAGCGGCTTCAGGACCTTTTACAATGAAAATACCAAATTCTGCGACTCCTGCTGCTACAGCGTTAATGACATCAGTGAGAGATGCTGTTAAATAAGCAGCTGCAACCATAACGTTTTTAAGTGCATCAGTAATTAATTTGCTGGATAAACTTACCATACCAAGAACGGCTGATACTGTATCATGTAAAAATTGATTTAAAGGATCGATGATATCTTTTCCAAGGTTTTTAAAATTTCCTGTAAGGAAGTCTCCTGTAGTATTTACAATAACTTTTGAAAGAAGGTCTATTGCTTCTGCGCTGAGGACAACAGTGTCGACACTTGCTTGGATAAGCATGTTAGCGTCATCAGCTATTGCATCGATTGCAATTTTTGCTACAGCATTAATAGTACCTGCAAGATCAGTTCCGAGTTGAGGATCTTGCATAACTGTTGCAGCAACTGTTCCTAAAATAGAAGCTCCAACAGCAACTACTTGTGTGGCTATTTGCGCAATACCTTTGACAAGCGCATCAGCTGCTTGTGCCGCATCAGAGCCAAGTTTTTCTATTCCAGAAAGAGAATCATCTAAAATGTCAGAGGTTTGTTGAAATCCTGCTGCAAAATGTCCGGTTGCAAAATCAACGGTCATATCACCTACATCAAGACCTACTGATTTAGCGGTGTGCCAGATATCCTTTGCTGCCTTCACGGTATCGTTATAGATTTTATCTACAGTTGTAGCAAGTGCTGCATTGATAGAATTGTTGGCGCGATTAATATCTCCAGAGACTTTAGGGCTGGTCCACATAGTGACTGCCAAAGGTAGAAGAAAAGGAGCAAATATAGTAATTCCAACAGTCTCTGCTATTTTTTCAATAAGATCTGCGTGTTTAGCTATATCTTCTCCTGTATCTTCAAGACCATTTTTAATTGCATTGCCTGCTTTTTTAAAAGCATGATCAATAGCATGATCATCATCACCATGGAAAAAACCACTAACATCATCCCACCAACTAGTAGGTTGTGCGGCTCCAATTGAGGGTGGTGTAATAACTTGTGTAGTGAGAATGTTAATGTCTTCAAGAAATAATTGGTCTTCTGGTTGATAAAAAATGATGTTAGGGAATAAAGAAATACTGGTCATTGTTATTTTGAGTTGATTAAGCCTTTGCATGGTGTCTGCTAAATTGGCTTGGTTGAAAAGGTAGGAATTATTTTGATTGAGCAAGTTGATTGCATTAAATGAAAGAAGTTCCATAAAAAGAACAGAGGGCACGCGACCATTGCCATCGATATCATCTATAAAAAGTTTATCAAAATTTTTTGTTCGAATAAATCCTGGATAAGGAGCTCCTTTTGAAGGTGTGATAGTTCCTTCGTTTAGTAAAAAAGAACCCATAGAAGTTAGAGAGGGGACATTATTTTTTATAGAAAACAATGAATCTAGTCCTGGGGCTGATGTTACTATAGGAGTTTCTCCTGGTGTTTGTGTGGTAGTAAGATAATCAGCATATCCTGGTGACACAGAAGAACCGTTAAGTGAAAAATGCTGCAAAGGAGTGATGCTTGTTTGAGATGAGATTGTCTCAAATTGTTTTGCAAAAATATAAAATTCTGTTTCTTTAAATTTTTCTATTTCATCGTAAAGTTCGAGATCGGTTAATTCTTTCCAGTCGGTACATTGTTTTTTTACTCGTTCGCGTAAAATGTCGCTCATTACAAGAAAAATACGAACGTATTCAGCATCATGGCGTAATGTTGCATACGTGCCGCTATAATAAGCTGTTTCAAAGTGTGGGATAGAAGTGAACATTCTAATTTCATCTTGGTTAATGTTACCAAGGAGCTGAAATTCGTAAGTAAATGAATTTGTTAAAAAGATTTTAAGATGATTTTGCCATTCTTTTGTTTGCCTGCATAGGTCTATAATTTTTGGTCCTAATTTTGATATTTCTTGTTGTTTTTGTGTGTTGAGCGCAGCTAGTTCTGCTGTTAAAACAGAAGCCATTTCTGTGTCTTTATGAAGTTGTGCAATTTCAAATTGTTCGATTGTTTGATTGAGTGCCGAAAGAAGTGAGATCTTCTTTTTGCCTTTTTTGACTATGACTAATGCAAGATGATCATTAACAGCTCGTTGCTTAAGATAAGCATAAAATCTTTGCAATGGTCTTAAAAGAGTAGGTGGTAGCCCTAAAGTATGGTCAAAAATTTGAGTAACTATTTCATCAACTTGGGTGAGAGAAGGATAGGTTGTTGCAGGGTCAGGAAAGACAGAAAAAAAGAGATTTATTTTTTTTTGAACATTTGTTTCTTCTGTTATTTTTGCAAGCAATGCTGATCCAGCAAAAATATATGTGTTCGTAAAGAGAGCAAGAATAATCAATAAAAACTGTTTCTTATTCATGACATTCCTTTATTCAGAGAAGCTTGAATAATTTTTATTTGTGATTCAGAAAAACAAAGATCGGTTGGTTTCTGAATAATAAATTGAGCTGAGCAACCAGGGGAAATAAATCCTATATTGTGGTACAAAAACATGAGGGCGTTTAATTTTTGAAATTGATTAGGAAGTGAAAGTTCATTTTGTAAGCTACTTGTAGTTTGTTCTGCTGGGTAAAGGATTTCACCATTGGGGGCACTGATAGTGAGGGTGACCTGATTTGGTTGTGTTTCTATTGTAAGAATATACGGAGTACCAAGAGGAAGCGCCGGAATAGTAGCGATTGGATTGGTAATGGGAAGAGCAGCATTGGATGTTGCAACCGCTGCAAGAGCATTAATGCTTGGTGAAAGAATTTGATAAGCTGGCCATATCGCATTAAGTCCTGCGATATTTTGGTCACTGAGTTGATTCTGAGAAATATTCATTTTCTCTTGATTTTGATAAAACGTTTCTGCAAATCCGACATTGTAGGTTCCAGGTTTTTGGTTAGGTTCTGTATAAATGCAAAACAAACGGTGTTGGTGATGAAGATCAAGAACACCTGATATCCAACGAGCTCCATTGAAGATGACTCCCATCATGAATGGTTCGTATGGTTGACTTAAGAGTGTGCAGGCAATTTTTATGGTGTATGATTCAATAGATTTTTTGTACTGAGCTGGTGGAATGTATTCGGTAAAAATGCTGTTTTGTACTGCAAGAGTTGGGTCCCCATTGGGATATGTTTGGCTTGTAAAAGATTGTGCATCATATTGAACAAAACTTGTTATGGGTCCTTGGGTGATCCCTGAATAATCAACCGAACAAAATTGCCAATTACCTGATCGATAGGGATTGTGCCAGGTAGTTGAAAGACCATTTGATATAAAAGGAGTGTGTGAAGAAATAGTTTGTTGTGCCACCATGGGAGAGTAATAAAAAAGTTGATCATCAGGCATAGGATTTAAGAGAAAGATACTTTTTACAGTGGCATTAATGAGTGCTTGTGTCACAAAACTTTGTTCTACTGCAAGCAAGGTTGGTAAGAGTCCGCTTAACGCAACACTTCCTGCCGAAGTAGTTTGCATACATAGTTGAGAAGCGATGACTGCTATTTGAGCAGAAAAATTGGCATTAATTTGTGCAAGAGCCTTTGTTTGTTGAATAGAAAGTTGAGAAAAAAAGTGATTGAGGTGTGTCATTAATGCAGTTCGTTTTTGAGAAAGGCTTGCAAAAGTGAGAGCATCCGCAGCGCTTTGCCAAGCAGAAACCATTTGCGCTCCCATAGAAATTTCCACTTGCAAAACAAGTGATTGAGCCATTTCTATAAATTCTTTGCCATGTTCGGCCCATGTTTTTCCTTTTTCTGCAAGGGTATTTATTGTTTGTTCTCCTGTTTCAGTAACTTGTGTTTCTGTATTTGTTGCTGTGGCTTGACCAACTTGTTCAGCTGCTTCGTGTGACGCTGCTTCTCCAGTTTCTTCCGCTGTGACTTGAGCGCTTATTCTTGTTGCTACTTGTTGTGCTGCTGCTTCAGAATTGGTAATTGTTTCGAGGGCTTTTTCACGAATTATTTCTGTTGTTGCAACAGTTGGGAGTGTTTCTGTTGTTGATGCGAGAGCCTTACCAACTTGTGTAATGGTTGCTGCGCTCGCTTGTGCGGCTCCTTCTTCAAAAGATTCAGTGGTTGCGTTAGTAAGTTCATTGAAAGCACTTGAAAATGACTGACTACCTTCTTTCAAAGCTTTTGTCGCAGCTTCGTCACCCAGAACAAATCCTCCAATGTCCTCAGCAGCTGCTTCGCTTCCTATTTCTAGCCCAACAACAGCTTGTGGTTGCGCAGAACTTTGAAACTTTTTTACTCCATTTAATAAGCGATGGCGATGACGAGGATAGTCCCAGAATCTAATAATGAGAGGAATAGGATATTTATTTTGAATGACTATAAGACGAATTGTTTTTTTATGGTCTGTGAAAATTTCATGACGTTCTATTTCTGTGTATTTAACAAGGTCATTGGTCAAACATTGTAGGGGAGGAGTGTATTTTTTTAGAGGAGAGAGCGCAAAAGCGATGCAACGAGTAGTGATATTTTTAAGTGATCCGAGAATGAGTTGAAAAATTGTTATTTCTTTTTTTAAAAGACGAGCTACTCGTTCATAATGATCTTTTTGAATTGTCAGTATTGCAAGATTGTGTTCAATGTGTTGTTTGGTTTCTGTATCAACAGAGGCAAGCGATGTTTCTCGCTGTTCTATTTCTTTTTCTAAAATGATGACTGCTTTTTTACATGCTGATTGTTGTTCATAAGGAGTGCTTATGCCTATCTGATAAAAAAGTTCTTCCATAAATTTTGCTGATACGAGAGAAAGGTGCATGCCTGATGAACCAAATGTTTGTTTGACGAAATGTGTTGCATCAGAATGGGTGTAACTGTATGCCAAAGAAGAAAGCGATACAAGAGAAAGCAAAAAGAGTTTTTTTATCATTGAGATACTACTGGTGTTGAAGTTTCTTGCATAGGTTCTGCATTAGTCAGGGTTGATGATGGTAGTAAGATTGATGTGCCTTGTGACTGAAGTACTTTTCCGAGAACATTCGCATTGATGGTTGCTTTAGGGTTTTCTTGATGAGCAATGAGAGCCTTTTTTTCTTTCATATATGCTGCGCATTTTCCTTTTTTATCCTTAATAAGATTGGTGCTTGTTTTTGCATCAAGATCATTGTCAGAAAGTGCAAGAGCGGAACTAAAAATAACGGTTAAACAGGGGTCAAAAATATTAAGATCGAGAAGCGATTGAAAGTCTCCTAAGCAACCTCTGAGTAAGGTAATACTACCAGCTAACTCGGCAGGAATAACGCCACTTTTTGGAGTCTTTTGTCCAGTTCCAGATTTATTAAGCCATGCAGGTTGCGCAATAATTGGCTGTTCAAACAAGCGAATGAGCATGGAGTTTTTATGTGCTGGATCTTGAGAAAATACCGGAATATTCATATAAAAACCGGTGATTCCATCAGCAGGCATAGCATTCGGTTCATAAATAAAAGTTGTGCCTTTTAGAGAAGGAACAGTTGTTTTTTTGATCCATGAAGGGAGTGATCCAGTGAGTTCAGTTACTGAATCAGGAGCCTGTAAAAAGAAGAATTTTTGGTAAGAAAAGGATCCAATGGAGGTAGAGTTTGATACTGTTTTTCCATTGAGGGGGTCGGTTGCAGTACCAGTTGCAGAGCTTGCTTGTTCAATGCCAAATGTAGGAAAGGGCGCAATAGCAATGGGAGTAGGGCTATTTTCAATTTCCATTGCAAGTTTAGGAAGTAGTCGAATTCCTCTAAAAGTGTTTTCATTATAAAAGAATAGAGGAGGGTTTGCTTTTTGAAGAAGTGCGGCAATGGTATTGTTTGAGGCGCTTTCATACGCGAGTTCTTGGCGGATGTTTTTTGCATAATCTGCAAATTGAGTGAGTCCTACATAAGAAGGATTATGAGGATCGTGAGATACTGTTTGCAAGGTTTGTGCATAAAGATTAAAAAAGACGAGATATTCTTTAAGTACCCATAAAAAAGAAGTGCGTTTACTATGAAATTGTTGGCTGTAAGAAAGGTAATCGGCGAGCGTTTCTAAGGCGTGTTGAGTAGGATCATTATTGTTTGGAGTACGGGTATATTTGATAGATCTATTTTGAATGAGTGATTTTTTATAGGCAGTCAAACTGTCTGCGATTGCTGCTCGAGTTCCTGGATCAATTTGGTCAAAGGTGAAATTTGGTTTAGTAAGAAGAGGGAAGATCATTCTATAAAGAAGAATATCAACTTCTTTGATGCTTTTTATAAATGCAGCAGTGGTTTCATTCTGAACATGTTCTCTTTTAAGATGTCTTAAAATATCGCTGTATGAAACGTTAGGAGTCGTTTTTGATTTTTGAGAGGGAGAGACTTCAAAGAGATCGCGAAGAGCTTTAAGAGGATCCATTGTTACTTCTCCCCCATACGGCCTCATATCAACAAATGTTTTGAATGAAATTATTGGGTGCTTTTTTAAAAATTCATTAATATTCATCAACACGAGAAATTTATTTATAGTTATATTTTCTAAAAATGTTATTTGATGACTGCTGTTTTCAAGAAGATATTGAACAGGACTTCCTTTTATTTTGTTTATTTCAACGAATGCCCCCATAAATTGATCCATAGTTTGAAAAAGTTGCATGATCAAAATTTGATCTTCTTTGGGAAGTTTATTGAGTGTTGAAAAATTTGGAGATGAAAGTATTTGGAAGGCACTTTCAAGATGAGTTTTTCCTCCTGAAGTAAGAGCATTCAGAGCGGCTTTTGTTTTGTCCCCATCTAGTTTTAATGTATAAGTGCTATATTCAACTAAAGCTTTTTCTAAACACATTTGTTGATCTTTTGTAAGTCCTTCCATGCTGAGAGAATGTTTCTTTAATGGGATAGCAATTGATTTTATGATTGTCTTCTCTGATGCTGATAATAAACTTTCTTCGTTGTTACTGGTAGTCCAAAGACCATAGGCAAGTAATGCGCGATTAGAATCTGAAATATCCTCTAAAAGCACAGGTTCATTAGTGTTAGAACCAAGCATCCTGATAGCAAGAGTTTTGAGAGCTATTGATTGAGAAGGAGAAAGTCTTTGATAAGTTGGGTTAAGTTCTCCAAGAACAGTAAGAATAATAGTAGTTTTTTTTAAAAAAACTTTTCCATATTGTTTTAAAATCCAACTAATAATATTTTTAAGACATTGAATATATTCTTGTGGTAAAATATTTGTACTTACAGAATCTCCATCGCCAAGAAGATCGGCGAGTCTTTTTGTAAATTCAATTTCTCCCATAAGTAATTTTTCATAACAAAATTCAGTAATGAGTCCTGCAAATAATGTAACCTCTTGACTGGTAGCTATTTGTGTCGTTGAGCCTCTTAGAAGTTCAGTTATCCTAGTGATGTCTTTAACATTTTGTTCTTGATTAAGGTAGGCAAGAATTTTGTACATTATTGTTGAAAGGAGAGTTGCTTCTTCCTTTGTCATATTTTTTGCTGAAAATGGAGTGGTATTGAGATGTGTTAATGCTGTTTCAAGCTCTGGAGTTACTTGCATACCTATAAGAGGGAGATAGCGACGAATTCCTAAATAAGCCAATGAGGTTTGCGTTTCGTTTATCTTTTCTAATCCAAGCGTGGAAAGGACATATTCTTCTATATCCAAAACAAGTATATCAGGATTACTTACCTTATCTGCTTGTATGCATCCCATGCCGGTAGCGATTGCGTAATTTTCAGGCAGTCCTGGAATAAGTGCTCGTAGTGATTGATTTAATTGTGCCATGACAACATTGATAAGATGATTGATGATGAGTGTTTTTTTATTGAGCGCATACTTTTTTTCGGTGGCCATATATGTTTTTAAATCATCCATATGGGTCATGTTGAGTGATGTGTAAACGCCGATAAGGTGTAAGTAAATTTGATGGAGTGCCGTAATATGAATTTTTCTAAAAAGTGGGAAAAAACTAGGAACATCTTTTAAGGCGTTCATAAAATTATTGTAGGCCTGTTTCAGAACTGGATTATTGGGAAAGAGTGATTGTGGATGGTTTATTTGCATTTGCCCTTGTGTAAAGCTGATGCCATTCAATTGTGCCAGTGTTTGTGCCGCAGGAGGGATGCGATATTTTGTTTGAGGAGTTACTTTCATTGGTTGTCCTCCAATGGTTGTGTTCTTTGTGAACATTCCATTTATTTTTTGTGAAAGCGGAGTGTTAGGATTTGTTAAAATTTGAATAATAGATTTTGGTGTTGATTGAATCGCTTGCACGGATACTGAATCTGTAGAAACGGCAAAGGGATTGTTTGCTTGTTGTTGATTTTGTAATGGAGTAGGAGCTGTTGCAGCTTGGAAGGGGCTTGAAGAAGTGGATTGTTGAGGAATTGTTGGTGCATTTATTCCTGCAAAAGTACTTGGCCATGGCACTGTTGCATCGACTGGTAGTATCGGTGAAGTAATGGGTGCTGTTTTTAATATTATTGACAGAATCGCAACAAAGGTAAGAAGGTGCGCTAAATAAGCTCTCTTATTCATGGTTTAAGCGTCCTTTTTATGGTGGTTCCTCTATTAATAAATCAGTTTTTTATGTATGCTTCATTCGCATAATGAAAGTCAATAAAATGTGCAATTGGTAAAAGGAAAATTTATGAAAAAATTACGGCTTCTAGGATGGATTCTTGCATTAGGTTTTTTTGGGTGGATTGGAAAAAATACGTATCATTATTTTTTTGATAAAAAGAGTCCAGAGGTTATTCTTTCTGGGATTACGACCGGTGGGTATTATGCAGGCGATATTTCTTGTGTAGTAAATGGAAGCCATCCTTATAAAGTTGGAAAGATTTCGGTATTTTTGGATGGTACTCCGTTGATTTATAATTTTTCATTAGGAAAATCTTCGTTTGAACATCCCTTTACTATTAACACTCGTACTTTAACTAATGGGAAACATGATCTTAAAGTGAAATTGATCGATGGGACATTTCATAAAAATGAGGCATGTAAAGAGTGTCAATTCGATGTCGACAATACTCATTTGCAAGCTGCTTTTGTGCGCTCAGTTACTGATTTAAAAGTTTTTCAGGGTAAAACGTTAACGTTACAATTTCAAACAAGTAAACCATTAAAAGAAGCAAAGGTTCGCGCTTTTAGTAAAGAGTTTGACTGTGTTCCCGAAAAAGAAGGTTCATTGGTTTACGAAGCATTTGTGCCTATTGATTGTGAAGAAGCGCCAAATGAGTATTTGTTCACGGTGAATTGCATTGATCAAGTTGAAAATGTGGTGACCTTAGAAGGCAAGGTACAAGTAGTGCCTTTTCCATTTAAAAAGGGGAATTTGTCAGTTCCTATAGGCTCGGCAACTGCTGAGTATGTTGCTAAGGAAAAAGAGTTGGGACTTTCTCAAAAATTTTTAAATGATCAGCTTGCTAATCTAGCGGAACAATCTCCTCATAAAAAATTATGGCAAGGGCAATTTTGTGCACCAACTGATATTATTCGTATCACAACTGAATTTGGAAATATTCGCACGACTCCACAGCGCGGTCGCTATGCTCACAAAGCAATTGATATTGCAAATCATCCGCGCAGTATCATATGGGCTCCTCAGGATGGAGTAGTCGTTGTTAAAGAACGCTATGGATATAGTGGGAACACCGTTGCTATTGACCATGGCTGTGGGATCATTTCATTATTGTTCCATTTGGACTCATTTGCAGATGATCTTGAAGTTGGTCAAGTCATTAAAAAAGGTAATCCAGTAGGTAAACTAGGAAAGACTGGCTATGCCGATGGTTATCATCTGCATTGGGAAATGCGCATAAAAGATATTGCTATTGATCCGCTAGAGTGGACTAAGTTTTCTGTTGCCTAAAAAAAGCCCCTCAACTTAAAGAATAAGCTGAAGGGTTAGGGGGGTGAACAACGCCGAAGCGCTGTTCGTTTAGGGACGTTCTTTATTTCAAAATTTGATGGCGATTGTAACATTGCCGTTATGGGTTGTCAAACTTAAAGACCTTTAAAAATAAGCTTAAATTGTTTTGTTGTGGTTCTTTTGTATACATTATCTATTGATTTAGAGCTTGTTAAAAAATTAATTGATAAGTAGAAATCAATAGTATCTTTTTTCTCAATATATTTTGCCAGAGATTTTTAGCGAAGCGTATGATGTTTTAATTTTAATCTTTATTACGGTAAGGTGTTTTTAGATAAAAATATTCAAATTGACAAAAAGTAATATTTTATTATAATTAGTTAGAAGTAAAATAAATTTTCTAAATGAGAGGTTGATTATGAAAAAACTTTTTTTATCTGTAATAATGCTAGCGGGCTTATTTTGTGCACAACCAGTGCTTAATGCAGCATATGGTGGTGGTGCAGGTGCAGGCGTGAATGAAGATTGTGAAGATAATGATCAAGATGATGAGGAGAGAAAAGAGTCAGGAAAAAGAAAACGAGAACAGGGTGAAGGTTATCAATGCGATCAGTGTGATAAGGTTTTTTTTAAATATTATCACTTAAAGCAACATCAAAGGACTCACACTGGAGAAAAACCATTTAAATGTGATCAGTGTGGTAAGGTTTTTTCTAGATCTTTTAACTTAAAGCAACATCAAAGGGTTCACACTGGAGAAAGACCATATCAATGTGATCGGTGTGATAGCGCTTTTATGCAAAGTTCTCACTTAAAGCAACATCAAAGGACTCACACTGGAGAAAAATCATTTGAATGTGAGTCTTGTCATAGATCTTTCGCACAAAAGACTCACTTAAAGCAACATCAAAGGACTCACACTGGAGAAAAATCATTTGAATGTGAGTCTTGTCATGGATCTTTCGCACAAAAGACTCACTTAAGTAGACATCAAAAAAAATGCGCTCAAAAACTACTTGTTAATTCAGTAGTGCAGCCACCAAGCCAACAGCAATTAGTGCTTAATCAAGTAAATCAACAACCAGCGTTTGATGCCGGTATAGATACTATGCCAGAATCGATGCTTATTTCTGCATTGCCTATTAATCAACAGAAGCAGCTAGTGCCTGATGCTGAATCTGATGATAGTAATGATGCGACTATTACCGATGCTGAATCTGATGATAGTAATGATGCTATGCCAGGATTGATGCTTATTTCTGAGCCGCCTGCTAATCAACCAATTCAATTATCAGAAGTTTCGAGCTCAGAAGAATTTTTAGATTTATCTCTTCTTGCTGCTGTTGCAACTGCAGAAAACTTACCTCCTGCTGTGGTAGGTCAACAACAACAAGAGTCAATTGACCAACCAGAAAAATTGGATCCTTCAGCAGAATAATGGCCTATTTTTAAGAGATTCTTTCATGCATATCCTCTATTGATTTAGAATTTATTTATATGACCAGAAAACCCGGGTTCTTTTAAAGCCCGGGATGAATGGTCA
>CAZQDJ010000017.1:0-22529 GCA_964592275.1 uncultured Pseudomonadota bacterium
GCCAAAAGTTTTATCAACAAGGCCATCAAGGTTAACTGCTTTGGTATATGAGGCGATAGTTGCAGAGGAAGTTTGTGGGGTTATGGTGATACTACCATTCCGTGCAAGTGGGTTGCCGTTGTAATCTACTGCTCCTTGTGCATACGCAAAGGCCAGAGCAAGGCACAGCATCAGCAATTGCTTTTTCATAGAATTTCCCCTTTTTTTAAAAAATTTTTAAGAATTTTAATTTTACATATGAGAGCTCCTTGCGACAATAATTGATAAACTCTTAATTAATCTTCAGATAAACCATAAGCTTTAGGAGCACTCTATGAAAAAGAAAGTGATAGTCACAGCAATTAGTATGGTGCTCTTTGGAGCGCATATACATCCTCTCCCTATTAAAACGTTATTCACTCTTGATGAGCTTAAAACAATAAAGTGTTCACAAAATCATTCCTATGAAACTATTTTTTGGTGCCAGCTTTTTCCTACTACTGGTCTAAATACACAAGCTACATCTCCTCATTATCCGTATCTACCTCATGCTTACCCTTTAGAAGAACTTGCTCCAACTCTTGGTAAAGGTATTTCTGTTACTCTTATCGATACTGGTATTTTTGGATTTACCTTTAAAACTTCAACCCAAACCTTTGTTAAACATCCAGATCTTACTATTATAGGTGACTTTTCCCACGAACCTCATAACACTATCCCTTTTGTTGGTAAAAATTCTGACCCGTTTAAAGACCTTGCTACTTTTACTATGCATCACACAAAAGAAAATCTACGAAACATAAAAAAAATCTATCAACTACTCCCTGAATGGATTCTTGAGTACCTCACAACTAAAACGACAATTGCTCTTGATATATACCTCCAAGAAAATGGTTCTAGTGATCTTTTTGAAAGGAACATTCTTTTCTTTCTCTCTCCAAAAAAATTATTTTCTGCTGAAGGAAAACGTGTTAAAAATACACTACTTTTTAGTGACAACGGATTTTCTCGATTCAACATTGCTACATTAGAATCTGGTCAAAAAGTAGTAGCTGAATGCATACCAATGGCTTCACTGGCTATTCCTCGAACGTCAATGACTGACCATGCAACGCACGTTGCAAGTATTATAGGTGCAAAACCGCCTCTCAATGTATCTTTTCAAAACCTTTTACCTACTACAGACACAGGTCTCTATGGGCTTGCCCCCGAATGTTCGTTACGCGTTATTAAAGCATTACATGAAGAACAGGGAACAACAACTGATGTTAATCATATAACGCATGCACTTGAACGAGCAGCTGATCATCACACGGACATTATCAATCTTAGTTTAAAACTTGATGACACTATTGACCCTCATGATCCTCTTTTTAAAAAATTAGAAAAAATACTCTCAACTTTTCCCTATGTCTGTTGCGCAACAGGAAATGAAGGAATAAAAAAACCGGGCCGCATATCCTATCCGGCCCGGTTTAAGAATGTTCCTTTTTCCGTCGGATCTTTTGGATGCCTTTATAATAAAAAAACAGGTCATTATTCATGTCACCTTTCTAGCTTTAGCCAATACGAAAAAGGAATAGGGCCATTCTTTGTTGCTCCTGGTGAAAACATTATTGGCTGTTCCTATGCTTACGCTGATAAAGAACCACTGTACGCACTTAAATCTGGAACATCATGTGCAACTGCTTTTATGAGCGGAGCACTTGCTCTTATTCTTGGAGAATTTAAAAATGACTTTTCAAAAGAACAGCTCATTATGGTATGTCAGGCTTCATGCTTTAGATTGCATGCGACTAAAGAATGGAAAGAGCATGTTATCTATGGAGTTCTTGATATACGAACAGCTTTATTCACTCTTCATATTTTAAAAAGACTCAAGCTACATACTTCACTACAAATATTCGAAAAACAGTTTTCTTTCTTGCTTGCAGCTATTCATGACGAACTTTTTGCTCTACCAATCTTATATGGAAAAAAGCACCGCATAACCCATTCATTTAAAGAAAGTTTTATTGATTATTATAATGCAAGCTTGTCTTTATCATTGCCTTTATCTAGTGAAAAAGAGCTCACGATGCCACTTGCTAAAGCACTAGACGCAATAACTACCAAAGTTATTGCAAAAAACTCCTTTCTTTCTCAGCGATGAAAAGCTATGTTTGAAAAATGTTATCCAAAAATGAAACGTTAAAAAACGGGAGTAGACTATGAAGAGCCTCTTGAAAAACCTTTTTTTTCTAGCAGCACTTATGCACTGCACGCTAGCACATGCTCATTCAGAGTTTTTATATCCTGTTGGAACTATTTTTTTTGAAAACAACGAGCACATAACAGTTCTTTATCAACAAGGAACTCATCTTGAATTATGGCTCTGGAATCCTACAACAAAAGTTGCATTTAAAGGCCTTTCACATTATGCTCCTGCTGGGCTTACCGTGCTTCCTTCTGGTACTCAATTTAGTTTTATTGATCATGAACGAATTCGTATCAAAGCACTTTCTAAAAAATCACCAAAGGCTTTAGACATGTATCCTCTCTATGATTTTGGGCTACTCTACTGGATTGATGACGAAAACTGTTATTGCAGCGCACGCGAACGCCATCATTATAATCTCTTTCATATTACAACAGATGGGGACCTCTATCGGCTTACACGCTCATCTACGTGTGACTACACGTATCCACAAAAAATAGAATCGGAACTTTTTTACATTAAAAAAAATCATGAAAATAATCAGTATACTATTGAAAAAGCATTGTACCCTACAACACAAATTTCTACCTGCCAAGCAAAAATGCATGATTTGAAAGACGGATTAACCTTAGAAAAAATAGAATTAGTAAGTGAAGATACTCCACGATCATGTCTTTCTGAAACCACACCTGACATTCTTTTTACCTGTAATGAATATGATAAAGCTCTTACGTTTCTGCACATGCAAAATTCAGTGAAAGGGTTTTTCCTTAAACATATAGACCATCCTTTTATTGAAAGATTTGAAAAAATTATGACATTTGAGTGTTGGCAACTTTCAAAACAGGAAACTGATTTCAAAAAAGAGAAAGGGGGAGACGTTTCATCACAATGGGAAACAAAAAAGCTCTTTCAATTTTCAATACCACTGAATTTTTTATATGGAGAGAACCGGCTTTATGAATCAATTTTAAGGTTATTACCTCTGTATACCGAAGAAGAGATTTTTTATGTGAGCGCAAACGATCAAGGTTACTTACACGTCTATCGTTACAATACGTTGAATGCTTCAATAACGTGTCTGGCACAAGCGCCACAAATAATAACTCATGAAAAATATTTATTTACTCCTTATTTCTATAAAGGAAAAGCATTTTGTGGCGGCATGGTAAAAACTGAAGAAAATTCCTTAGCTGTCGGCCCAACAATCGAAGAGGCTGAACACGGAGAACAGCTTTTTACCTTTCCCGAATTGTGCGTGCTAGAATAAGACGCGGCCAAGGTAGGCTCCATTTTTAATCAAGCGTCGCATGAAAAAGCACGCAATCAAATTATACTCTTACACATGCAAGCTTATATTTTTTAAAATTAAGCATAAATGATACATTCTCTTAAAAATAGATCCCCCCTTTTTTATTTACATAATAGCTATTATCAGACCCAAGATTTCTTTTAAAAAAATTTCCCTCTTCAACCGCTAAAAATAGAGAGAATAATAATTCCTGTCATTGCCACGCAAGCTCACAATGACAGGAATTTTTCTTTTTCATTCATTTTTTCTAATATGAAGTCAACGAACAATCGAAGAAACAACTGGTGTTTTCACCGCCCACATACCACACAAAGTAATAGCCAAAGCATCAGTAACATCATGCTTTACTTGTTCATTCAACTTCGGAAAAAGCCGCGCAATCACCGTAGCCACTTGCTCCTTGCTAGCTCCACCAAATCCAGTCAACGTCTGTTTAACCTGTCGCGGCGCAAATTCATGCACCTCAAGTGAATAGGTATGCGCAAGCAAATAAAGAATACCCCGCAAATAACCAAGCTTTAAAAAAGTCTGAGTATTCTTGCCTAAAAATGGCGTTTCTAATGAAATATGGGTAACGGCGTGATCAATAATTTTTTTGTTAAAAAATTCATAGAACAACCCTGTCCGTTCAATAAGTGTTTTTGTCTGAGGTAAATGAAGATAACCGTAATCAAGCACAACCGTACGCTGTTTTTCCTTACGCAGAACACCAAATCCTGCATATCTAAAACCTGGATCTATCCCAAGCAACACCATGCCAGAATCCCCTTTTTATACTCTCACCCTACCGTTATACGACAGTTGCTTTACTTTTTTAAAAACCTTCAAGATCTTCGAATTTTGTAAGTTCACGCAAGAACTGAAGCTGCACTGTTCCCGTAGGTCCGTTACGTTGTTTCCCCACAATAAGTTCTGCAAGAGCTGGATTTTCTGTGTCAGGGTTGTACACAATATCCCGATACAAGAACATAATAACGTCCGCATCTTGTTCAATCGCACCCGATTCACGCAAGTCAGAAAGCATAGGACGTTTATCCATACGACTGTCAACCGCACGCGAAAGCTGAGACAATGCAAGAATGGGAACCTGTAATTCCTTTGCAAGCGCTTTTAATGCACGCGAAATTTCAGAAACTTCCTGATGCCTATTTTCATGTTTCTTAGTACTATGCAGCATTTGTAAATAATCGATGACAAGGAAATCTATACCATGGTGCGCTTTAAGTTTTCGCGCTTTTGCACGCAACGCCATAATATCAAGACCAGCCGTATCATCAATAAACAATTTTCTTTCCGAAAGTCGTGATGCCGCATTAATAAGTTCAACCCATTCATCTGAAGTAATCGTCGCATTACGAATATTATGATGCGCAATATTTGATTCAGCTGAAAGCAATCGTAACGTTAACTGTTCTCCGCCCATTTCAAGCGAGAACACGCCAACATTCAATCCATTTGCAGCTGCATGAGCACCTATATTAAGAGCAAGCGCCGTTTTTCCCATTGAAGGACGAGCAGCAAGAATAACCAAATCACCCTTTTGAAAACCAGAAGTCATCTGATCAAGAAGTTCATACCCAGAAGCAATACCGGTCAATCCGCCACTATGACTTTTAATATCAGAAAGATGCTGGAAAGTTTTTTTTACCCAAATATTTAATTGAACAAAATTCTGTTCTGCTCGTTGATTTGAAATCTGAAAAATTGTTTTCTCAGCTTCATCAAGAACTGAACTAATTTCTCGATCTTCCTGATTAAAACAAGAAGAAATAATAACGCTTGCAGAATTAATGAGGTCCCGTAATACTGCTTTTTCTTTAATAATCTTTGCATGCTGGGCAACAAGCCCAAGAGAAGGAATATCTTCTTGTAAAGACAAGAGCTGCACAACCCCACCGATAGCTTCAAGCTGTCCCTTTTTATCAAGAACATCTTGGAGAGTAACTAGGTCAACCCGTTCCATACGTTGAGCAATATCAACAATTGCTTGATAGATCACTCTATGTGATGGAACATAAAAATCCTGCGCATGCAATAATTCAACAACCTGCGCAACATTTTCGTCATTTAAAAGAAGCGCTCCAAGAACGGCTTTTTCAGCCTCAACCGAACAAGGAAGCTTTTTACCAAGAACACGTTCTGCGTTCTCAACTTTTTTAGGAAGATATTCCTTTTGTATATTCATGAATAACTACTGAGCCGCCGTAGCTTCTGCAACAATTTTCAACGCAACTTTTGGCTTTAATTTAGTTGTAAGTTTCACAGTAATTTCAAACGAACCACGTTCTTTAATGTTCTTATCAAACTCAATTTGGCTCTTTGAAACAGCAACACCATGCTCTGCCATTAATTCAACTACTTCAGTTGCATTAACTGCACCATACAATTTTCCATCATTATGTACTTTGCGTTTTAATACCAAATGCAAAGCCTTAATTTTTTCAGCAAGCATTGAAGTTTGAGTAGAAATAACCGCCTCACGATTTACCACTTCGCGCTTTTTCGCTTCGTAAAATGCTTCATTTTGTGGAGTAATTTTTAATGCCAATTTTTGTGGAATTAAAAAGTTAAGACCAAATCCTTCCTTAACTTTAACAACCTCTCCGGCCAGACCAACACTTTTAACATCTTTGAGCATGTATACTTTCATGGAGAATCCTCAGATACGTAGTTTTAAACTGATGCTTTTAAGTATAAAGCAAAAACGAAAACAGTGAAGCATCAACACGCTTCAAAACGAATGCCTTTGACTTTTATAAAACCAAGCGTATAATTTCTAATTGAAGTATTTTTTATTAAAAAAAACGGAAGTTTAAAATCATGAATAAATTATTCCTAACCTTAGGCTTAATAAGCCTAACCATGTCATTAACCGCTGGCGATTTCCCTGACCTTACTCCGCCTGAACAAGCACTCCTAGAAAAAGCTGCAGCTCAGGGTATTGATTCCGATTTCAATGCACTCAAAGCACTCGACCCCGAAGCTTTTAAAACTTTTATAAATAGACAAACATCCGAAGGAGAATCTCATCTCGTTCGCGCCTGCTGGTATGGAGATATTGAAAATGCAACAAAACTTATTGCAGCTGGAGTCAATCCTTTTTTAACTATTTCAAAAACAGGTTTTTTTCACACAGCAGGAGACACTGCTCTTAATGCCGCTTGTAAAAAAGGTCCTGCTTCTCTTGTAGAATTATTACTACGCGAAAGTGGTAGAGTACGGCCTCAACTTATAAATACTACTAATGAACACGGAAGATCCTGCTTACACGATCTTTGCAGAACAGAAATAGATCTTGAAAAACTTACCATCCTGTTACGCGATGGAGGCAATGTCAACTTGCAAGATAATGAAGGCAACACTCCTCTCTATTACGCAGGCAATCCAAAAAAAAACAAAGTTTCTCAGCAAGAAGCCCTTACACTACTCATGAGACATGGTGCTGATACAACTATTCTCAACAAAAGAGGAGCCCTTCCTTATGCTATTGGATTTTTTCTCGATACTGTAGGTCTCCGCGCTCTCGATGCTTATTCAGATGAGGCAGTGAAAATTCATATGGCACAAGGAAAAGCAGCTGCAGCTGCCACAGCAACAGCCACCGAACAAAAAAAATCTGCGGCGCTATCGATTTGCTGCCCTATCTGTTTACTTGAAGAAGAAAAAAATGATTCCCACGCAATTCTTGCTTCATGTAATCACAGCGGCCACAGAGCTTGTTTAGACGAATGGTTTAAACGCGATGCAAGATGCCCTCTATGCCGTAGCACAAACATCACTAAGAAATAATAACATTCAAGATGTATCAAAATAAAAAACAGGCGTTTTTTAAAAGCGCCTGTTTTTTAATATTTTTTTATGCCATTCCCTTGCTTTTCAACTCTGCATTCATTTTTGCAAGTAATGAACCAAGAGAAGTAACATCTGGTTTGTTGTTAGGATAAGTTAAAAGCCTCTCCCAGAGAATAGGCATCCCTTTTTTTTGTTGATCAGTAAGAACTAACGGCTTACCTAGTAGCTTTTTCAACTCAACCCCCCAAAGAAGATCGTTACGCAATACAAGCGATAAATCTCTGTATCGTTGATCCATATTCTGACCCGTTGTTTTCCCTGTTGCTTCAACCCTAGCCAATAACATTTTACGATCAGCTAAGAGAACATCATAATTGGGAACATACACTGAACCAGGAATACTCAAAGCGTGCGCTATAAATTCTAACGTTTTTTGTCGTCCTTCAGGAGATTTTAAATCCATTTCAAAAGATAAGGACGGAGCATCATCAGGAAGCATCAAATCCGCACTAGTGTCAAGAACAACTTGAAATTGCTCATAAGATTCCTGTAACGGCTTATAAGCACTCTCCAAACTCTGCAATTGTGTTTTTAAAAGTTTTAACCTAGGACTTTCAGCAGTCTTAATACCTTTTTGCAATTCCTTTGCCTCTTCTAATAACTCACTCACAGGGCGTGCGGCTTGAGCTCCAGTAATTGCTGTCGTAACTGATTGTTCTTGAAGTTTTAAATAATCAAGAGGATTTTTAAAAAAACTTGTTAATTCATTTAATAAAGGAATATCAGGAATAGAAGGAGGAGACCACAATCTCTTTCTTGCACGAATATCAAATTCTTTCCAGAATCCTATTTTTTGCCTAATTTCATACTTTTTAGAATTTCTAAGATATTCTTGAATCTCCTTAAGTTGCTCATAAAAAGGGGTTATCTCACCATAAAGAGTAAATGCAAGATCAACATTTTGTAATCCTTGCAATTGCCTTACAAAGTGATCATATAAACCCAATTGCAATTCAACACCACCAAGAACTTCCTTTCCTTGTAAGCGCTCATCAACCTGTTCAGTAACAAAAGAACCAGATTTAAGAGCATCCTTACGAGCTTGTTGTATGTACTCATTAAACTGTCTTCGTAATATTACAAAACTATTCTCGATATCTTCACTCTCTAAGCGCTGATACAAAACTAAATTTTTGTTTTTTAAATCTAATTTTTGTACATCAGTTAATGTTTTAAATATTGCTAACTTATAGGCATCTTCAAGCTTTGAAATCGCTAGAAGGAGTGCTGCGCGTACCCCTTCTTTTGAAGTAGTAAGAGCTTGTACAAATTCCTGATCATCAAGCCCTCTTATCTGCGATGCATACCTTTCTTCAAAGGTTTTTAATTTGACTTGCTCTTGATCAAGCACAGTAAAAAAAACTTTTGTTTCTGTAGCAGAATCTAAGTTTTCTAATTCTTGATGCACAAATTTCCCAAATACTGAATCTTTAGAAAGAGAATCTTTTATTTGAGGAGTAAGAATTTGTGTAACTTGTTTTTTGAATGCTTCTGTCAACGGCGGATATTCTATCTCAAATTCAGCTTTAACTGATGAACGGAGTGCCTGTAACGAAGCAACAACTGCCAATTTCTGATTGTTAATCGCATCTTCAAATAAAAGCTTGAGCATTTCTATCTCATCTACTAAAAATGCCTGCCTTAGAATATCTGGTGGCATATTGTTTTCAAATGCGGTAACAATTGCAAGACCCTGCTCTGCAAGCCCAATACTATCGATAGACTTTTTATGCACCGAAAACTGAGTTGCTAAATCTTTTAAGGCCTTAATACTGCTCTTGGCACGAGCAACCTGTGGCTCTAATTCATCAGGAAGAAGGTCTTCAAAATCTTGTTCTCTTGTTTCTCCTTCATCACCAGTATGAAAAGATTCAGTAGTACTAGATGCAGCATCAATTTCATCACCAGCATTAACTTTACTTGTAGCACTATAAAGGCTTCCTGTATCTGAAGTATCATCTGGTTGCGCATCTTTCACCACAGTTAATTTTTCTAATGCAGTAATTTTAACTAAAACACCTTCTCGCAATAAGCGAAGAAGCGGAAATTTAAAATTTTGCTGAACATATACAGGAACTTCAGGATTATTTGCTTTTGCCTGCTGCCTATTTGGATACTTAGTTATAACATCTTCTATAAAAGTTTCAGTTGATTTTTTTAATGTCTCTAATGCAGTTTTCTGAGACTCTGTGATTTTTTCAACTCCTACAAAAGGCTGTAAAGAGGCCTGCGCAGCTTTAAATCTCTGGTAATCATCCATTACGTTTTTGAACGCATTCTTTTCAACAGCACTTAAAAAGCCTTCTTTTTCAATTGCTGTTTCCAGTATCTCAAGCACTTTGTTTTGTATGGCATCTTGAGCCCAAACATAATCAGGATCTGTAAAAAATAATAACTGCAGCACAGGGCCAAAATATTTTTTTTCTGTTGTAGGGTTACCAGATTTCATAGCAACCAGAGCAGTATTCAGAGATTCTAGTTTTTCAGTAAAAACTGTTTCATCAGCTCGTTTTGCTATCGCTATTTTATTTATCTGTTCTAGTGCTGTAGAAGTAGTGTCTGAATTAGCCGGTAGTGATAGAAGGAACTTGATAGTTCCCATGTTATTCGATCGAAAATCACTTAATTGAACTAAGCTACCCTCTGTAACAATTGTCAATAGCTTTTCTTGTAATATCTGTACTTGCTCTTGAATGTAATCAAGAGGATATCTAACAGCATTAATCTCACGAATTTCACCATTAATTTTTCCCTCAAGAAGCTGCTTAAATTTTTCTGGAACTCCTGTTTCTTTAACTTCTTTTAAAAAGGATTCTAATGAATTAAAAACTTGCTTTGCTTGTATTTTATCATTTGAAGCAACTGCAACTACACGATCGCGCATCTCATCTAATTTTTTAAGAAGATCCTTCACAACGCTTTCTTGATCGCTAGATAATCCCCACACAAGACACTTTACCGCTGTTGTTCTTATCGTTTTCTGAATTTCTTGCGCTATTTTTTGCGATGATGTGGAATCCCAAAAAACCAACTCTGATAACATATCTATCAGTGCGGGAGAAAGTCGTGGACCTTTTAAAGTAAAATTCAGCATTTGCAAAAGCGTTAGCCTGCTTGGTTTATAACCATTTATCGCTGTTTTAACAGCAGTAAACGTTTGCATTACTGTATTTAGATCGTTTATACCAAGACTTTCAAGGTCAGACTTTTTTTCTCGATAAGAAGCAATAACTATCTTCAATTGATCCTTCAAACTATTTTGCAAAACCCCAATGCCATCCAATGTTTGATAAGCCCCGCCAACTGAAACTCTATTAAGCTTTCCTGACAAAACACTACCTTCATTAACACCATCTTGTAATGCCTGATATGCGTTCAGCAATTCTTCAATATCAGTTTCTTGTAATAGTTCTTTAGCCAAGATGGCATTTATTTTTTCAACCAACTCGTCAAAGCCTTTTTGGTATGTGTCTATAAAAGGTTTCACTCTTTCTAATGCTGTTTTCGTTTGCACAATATATTTTGCTCTAGCAGCAGAAGCAGACTGAGATAAGCTTTCTTTTTCTTTTATTGCGGCTAAAAGATCACGAGCGCTTTTTCTGACATATTCTAAGGCCCCTGTAGGCAGTGAATTATCTACAAATTCACTTACTACAGTAAGACTCTTTATATCATTCTTCATCAGTATTTGATTTTTTTCTATAGCAGCTTTCACGTTATTTAAAAAATCTTGAATACGTAAAAGTGTATCCATTTGAATAAGACATGATTTTAAATGACTATCAATTTTAACAATAGATGTGCGGTAAGGAGCCTTACTAGAAAAATACTCATCACTAATAGAGTCTTTGTTGTATAGTGACCGAATATCATTAAAATTTCCTAAGTAGTTAGAAAATTTTTCATGAGAAATCCTTAATAACTTATATGCAGCAAATACATCTTTAAGAGCTTGTGCATCAAAAGGATTTTTATCTAAAAGCTGTTGCAACTCCTGCACTTCACGATCCATAATCTGAGCACTTTTTATAAATGGCGCTAAAGCTATTTCTATCGCTTTTCGTTTTATTTCATCTTTATCAATCACTGGCCGCTCTGACTCATGCGGTACCACAGGTTCATCATGTAGAGCAACAGGAGGAGTTGATTCAACAATATCAACAGGATTTTGTTGCGGCTGTTCTTCTGCTTGAGAAGTTACTTCAATCGTCTCAATAGGTATTGGTTGTGGCTTGATCGTTGAAAAAGAGTTGCCTAAAATTTTATTAATCTCCGTTCTAATCCTCAATTTTCCAACACCACCATTTTGATATGATTCATAATCTGTTAAAAATTGTTGAACGTTAGCTCTCATGGCTGGACTTTGAGGAGCGTATTCCTTGAGTAGAATAGGTTTGCATAGCGCAAAGGCTTGTTTTCTGATCCCACTTTCCAAAGCCAACTGCCATGATGGCAAAGTTGCATTGCTAGCACGACTATCAAGAGATAGATACGAAAATAAATTATTTAAAACCGTTTCTCTTGTAGCTGAATGCACTTTTTGTGCCCCCAATCCAAATAGATTGTCCACAAATAGCCCAAATGGTGTTTCTTTAATAGATGAAATTGTTTCTTGTGCGTTTTGTATTTTTTTAAGAACTGGCAACCATGTATCATTAATTTTATTTAAGTACATATTATCACTATCATATTCCGGATCATTCACACCTTGTTTTTGCCATATATTTGCTCTTCCCTCTACTGTTTCACGTAACTGAGTAGCGAGTCCCTCAACCTCTTTTATCAGCTCACTCATATGCGCGGCATCGCTGTAATTATTTTCATTAGCTAACACCGTATCAATTCTTGTTTTTAAAATTCCTATACGAGCTGCTTCTGTAAAAATAATTTTTTGAGCCGGCTCTGTCTGATTATCAGAATGATCAGAGTTAAAACTATGTTGATGTACTTCAGTAAGTTTTTTTAAAGCTGCTTTTTCTTCTGCAGTCATGTTCTGTAAAAAATCCCCTGCAACGAGCCGTGATGGTTGAGGAGGAAAACCCAACAGAGATCGTACATGTGCATGTACTTTTGTTAATCCTGTCTTAACCTGTCCTGCATGCAATTTCACCCTTTCAAAAGCTCTATATGCAAGTTCATGAGCTAGTGCTAATCCTGCACTGCCAATAAGCTTCCATTTGTTTACAGCAGGTTCTTGAGCTTGATTACTAGAACTTCCACCACTAGTCCATCCATTTGTATCAGTAACTTCAGGTGCATGAACAGCAGCTGAGCTTGTCCCAAAAAAACTCATTATCATGAACAGTATCAAGCTCTGTATTTTCATAACCTGTCTTCCCTTTTTTACGCATTACTTGTCTTATTTTTTCAATGCCAACGCCTAAAATTTTCATACTAGGTATTTATTCTTATCAAAAGGGATCGAATTAAAGGAAGGTTTCAAATTTTTGCCATCCACAATAATAAAGAATGCTCTTCTTTTCTAAAGCCTGAAAGTGCGCAAAAGATCTAAAAAGATGTTGAAAATATTCATAGGCATAATGACTGTCATTAACAAGGAGTAGTACATTCTCCCCTTTTGGAATATCCCACAATAATTCGGAGCACATGCGAAAAGAAAAAGTTCCAGCTCCAGGCACAAAGCATGGTTGTGGTTCAACAACTTGAGCAATAAAAGAACATTTTTTTTCCAAGAATGGAGAAGGTACTTTTTGTAAGAAAAAGCTTTGTGTCGACTGCTCTTCAAAAAAAGGTAAAAGCAATCTTTTATCATAACGATGAATTATGCGGCCTTTATGTAACACGTACGCGCTGTTATACAATACATTTTTTTTATCTACAGAAACATCTGAATAATGGCTTCCCAGTACCACATACCCATCATTACAAGATTCTGACAAAAGTTCCTGCACATAACGATACTCATTCAAAGGAAAAGGAAATGCAGATTCTGGAAAGACAAATAAGCAAGCTTGTGAATGTACCTGTTGCGCATCACACAAAGCATTATACAATTCTTGCGCCCGCTCATACGGAGTAGTTTGGTAAAACATACGTGAAATAATTACGATTTTATGAATACCTTTTTGTTCAATAACATTCTGATTATTCACACAAAGACCAAGTAAAAATGGCACAACTCCTAAAACCATTACCATTTTATTTCTCTGGGAAACACCTACCTGAAAACACAGCAAAGCTCCCAAAAAAATGCACCAGCCTACTGATGGCAACAATCCTAAAAAAGCTGGTCTTTGTATCAAGGGGACCAAAGGACATGCCAAAGGGTACCCATAATGCCGCCCTGTTAAAAAATAAAAAAAATCTATGTAGACCCACGAAAAATAAAAAAGGCTACTTAAAAACCATCCCCACCCCCAACTTTTTGTAGTTTTTTTAAAAAAGAGTGCCAATACACACCACATCATTGAAAAAAAAACAAAATAACCAAGAAAGCCTAAGGCGTAGAGATATTTTATTGGACTTTCACCAAGACGGATCATGACTTCCAAAAGCGCGCTCAAGGTTAGCCCATAGGCAACAACCCCCCATAAAAAACCAGCACCCAAGGCACAACGATACGAAGAAAATCGTTGGAAAAATAAAGGAACAAAACAACAAAAAGAAACCCACCAACAAAATTTGATCAAAAAAGAAGCGGCGTAAAACGCCGCTGAACTTAGAATGCAAACAGGTGCAAAGAGTTTAGTTGTTACTTTTACTCGTCGCATCCGTCACAGTCATCTTCGTCTTCATCATCAAGACCGCAATCACAATCATCGCAATCGTCATCTTCTTCGTCATCACACAAACATTCGCCGGCACAGTCACAACTTTGTTCAAAAAGAAATGTTTTCATACGTTATCCTTTATTATTAATAAACTTAAGCACATGGAGCCTAAGCTGACCGGGTCCATTTAAGACCACACCAAAAACAAAACGTTTTCAATTTAACCCGTATTTCAAATGAAAACAACCCCTCTTTAAGCCTCTGCATATGAAAGCTTTTGACATTAAAAACCCAGTCTTTTAGAATCAAAACCTATTTCTTTTTCCTAACAAAAAAATTTAAGGAGCATTGTTTATGAAAAAATTTCTCATACCTCTCTTCATGATCTTCGGGTCGTTTTTATGGGCAGGCGCCCCCATGTCCAATGTTCCCCAAATAGATCCTTTTGAACTTCTTAATAATATGGATCCAAAAGAACTTGATAAGTTAATGGAAGATCTTGCAAAAATGTCTCCTGAAGAAATCAAATATTACGAAGACCTTGGCAAACAAATGTTCAAGCAAAGCGGTTATGATCTTGATGAAATTGCAAAAACCTTCCCAGCTCAAGGTCCGGCTCCAACACAACCCGTTAAACAACCGGAAGCAGGACCTAAAACAACAAAACCAGAAAAACAAAAACCGATTGTTGATGAAACATCCAAAAAAGAAAAAGATTCATTGCTTCGCATAGTCAAAGTGCTTTCAGAATCACTCGCTTCTATCCGTCAAAAGGCTGCCAGCGACGAAACGCTACACCCTCACCTTGCGCCATTGCAACAAGAACTGGATCTTTTAACTGCGTATGTAAATCGATTTGATTATGAACGCCACTTAAAATATCTTGCCGAAAAAGAATTTGCTGGTCTTAAAACAAAACTACGCAAAATGTCTTCTATGCTCGAAGAATTTGATAATAATCTTGTTGTCCCAGAACTTACGTTACGAAAGCCCACTGACACCAAAAAGGATTCTTATGGAGCGCAAGTACAACAAGCAACCTCAGTTTTAAAAGAATTTAAATCATACATGTCACAGGCTTTCAGTTCCGATACCATCATTACTGATATCGAAAATCTGTTTAAAAAACATGACCAAGAAGCTCTTACTCTAAAAAAACAGATCGAAGAACAACAAAAGAATGCAAAAGAACAGGTAAAAAAACTCTCTGTAACAAATACTGGCCGTTTTGCACCAATCCCTAAAGTCACTAATCAACCAATAAAACAACACACTGGCAGCGGATCATATAATCAAGGCGGTGGTGCTCGAGGTGGTTATTCATCAGGACAACAAGGTGGTATGGGACAACCACAACGACCTACTGGTGCGCAGCAACAACAACAACCAAAAGCTGGCGATAAAGCTAAAGCAACTGATAAACCTGGAGAAAAAGGAAAAGACGCTGACAGTAAAACGCGTGGAAAGAAGGACGAAGATTTTGCAGAAGTACCTTTGACTCCTGAAGAATCACTTGCAAAAATAACAAAAGATCTCAGGTCAGTTAATGTTCAGGTAGCTCAAAACAAAGAAGCTCTTAATAGAATTATTGATGCAATGACGGCAGGAACAAAACCACTTCTAGAAGATCGAAACGTCTTAATGAGCCTTACAGAAAAGCTTTCTGATACTGATAAAGAGATTACTGGCTACCTTACTAAATTGAAAAAAGACTACAAAGAAAAAAATCCAGCACTCATAGCAAAAATTAAGAAAACTCTCAAAGATGCTTTTGCCGCTGATCTTAATGAAGTAATAGCTATAAACGAAAAATTTGTAACTTTGGCTCCGATGGTAGGACCCTTTATACAAGACACACAAACAGCTCTTGATGAAGCCAAAAGATCTATCGATGAATTCAAAAAGCATTTTGCAAAGATAGAAGACCAAATATCTCCACCAACACGTTCATAAATTCTGACAAATAGAGAAAAAATAAAGGGGATCAATATGATCCCCTTTAAACTTGACACATTGATTTTCTTAATTCCGCAATGCCGCAACTACTTTTTGGCAGCGAGTACACAATCCATGCTGATGATCGGTCACTTCCCATTGCCAACAACGAGGACATTTCGTTCCCGGCGCATGATTCGCTTTAACTTGAAGTCCTGTTGCATCATCAGTAAAATATGCAATTTCTCCGTCTTCTTCATCTTCTACGTTTTCATACTCTTCTTCTGTGTCAATAATATCGCAATCTGACACAATGAAAAATTCTTTCAAGAACTGTTCTCGTGACTGACCTGATTTTTTAATGTCTGACAGAAGCTCCTTTACCAGAGTCATCGGTTCCATGTTGGTATTCATGATGAGTATTACCTTCGCCTCTAATGAATGTTTAACTGTTCCCTTTTGCCGCAACTGTTCAAGTGCTTTTAAAACACCTGATCGTACCGTACGCAGCGCTCCCCACTGTACTTCCCTTTTTGCTCGATCTCCTTGATCGCTCGCTTGCCCCCAAGCAAATGCCATGTGTGCAAAATCCTGAAGATGAATCGAATCTTTTTTATTTGTTTGATAAAAATCAGATAACTGCTCAGCGGTGAATGATAAAATTGGCGCCATCAATCGAGTCATGGTATCCAAAATAATCCAACACACGGTTTGTGCTGACCGGCGTTCGCGACCATCTGCTTTATCGGTATACAAACGATCTTTAATAATATCTAAATAAAATGAACTGAGTTCTCCGGTGCTATAATCAACGAATGCGTGATAAACACCAGTAAAATTTGTTTGTTGATAGGCACTTTGAACACGTTCAGAAAACAGTGCCAACTCATGCAATGCATACTGATCAAGCGCAAGCAATTCATCATACGAAAGCGCATCTTTTTCATGCTTATAGTCATATAAGTTTTGAAGCAAGAAACGGCACGTATTACGAATTTTTCTGTACGATTCCTGCACGTTGGTAAGAAGCGTATTTGAAACAACCACATCCCCTTGCATTTCAATACTTGCTACCCACAAACGAAGTCCATCCGTTCCCATGCGATCAATAATTTCTTGCGGAGCAGTCACGTTACCGATCGACTTGGACATTTTGCGCCCTTTGTCATCAACGGTGTATCCATGCGTAACAATCTCTTTCATGCACGGCGAACCTTCCAGCACCATGCTCGTCAGCAATGAACTTTGGAACCACCCACGATGTTGATCAATACCTTCAAGGTACATATCTGCTGGATACGCAAGAGTTTGATTTTGAGAAAGCACTGCATAGTGACTTACCCCTGAATCAAACCATACATCCAAAATTGCTTGTTCTTTTTTAAAGGTACTAGCACCACAATCAGAACATTTCATACCCTGTTGTACTAATTCAGAAAGCGCCACACGATCCCAGTATTCAATGCCCTCTTTAGCGATTCCAACAATCACTTTTTCAAGCATTATTGGATGCACAACTTCTTTGTCGCACTCAGTACAAAGCAAGGCTACAATGGGAGTTCCCCACGTACGTTGACGAGACAAACACCATTCAAGGCGCCCACCAACTGAAGCTCGCAAATGATTACGCATTGCTTCTGGAAGCATTTTTAATGTTTCCACTGCTGCTAATGATTTTTGTTGTAATCCATTGTGATATAATTCACAAAACCACTGCCGTGTTGCCCTGAACATAAGGCCATTTCTACAACGCCAGCAATGCGGATACGCATGATTAATCGACGTTTTATAAATAAGTCGTTTATGTTCTTGCAGTTTAGTCATCACCCAACCGAGAGCATCTTTAATCGACATACCTTCGAGTTCTCGAGGTTGAATACCTTCGGTATATTTACCATCAGGGCTCAATGGAGAAAAGACTTCAAGACCATTTTTTAAACCAACTTCATAATCTTCAGGTCCACAACCAGGAGCACAATGCACGCATGCCGTACCATCATCAAGCCCTACAAACTGCGCATCAGCACATACGGGAACTTGTAACCCTTCAATAAAGGGATGATGTGCTTTAAACCCTGCAAGCTCTTGAGCTTTACAAGTGGCTAAAATCTCTTTTGGTATTTGAAGCAATGCGCAGATTTTATCGGCAAGAGCAGCAGCTACCACCATCGCTTGACCATTAACATTCAAAACAACATACTCAGCGTTCGCTTTTAAAAACACCGCACGATTAAGGGGCAATGTCCACGGAGTTGTTGTCCAGACCAAAAGAGAAACATCTTGGTTTAAACCTTTAAATGGATGCGAGACCAAAGGAAACTGCACATAAATGGAAGGATCTTTACGATCATAGCGCTCAATTTCAGCCGCAGCCAAAACAGTCTGACACTCGGCACACCAGGCAACAGTTTTGTTTTTACGAGAGATATACCCAGCTATTACAAACTTACCAAACGCCTCTACCGTTGCAGCTTCATACTCAGGAGCCATTGTTTCATACGGATGGTTCCAATCCATAACCACACCAAGACGCTTAAATTCTTCCTTCTGAACTCCAATCCAATGACGAGCATAAGCGCGACATTCTTTTTTAAGTTCTGCACCTTTAGCTTCAGGATGAAGCGCGGTAACGCGCAATTCTATAGGAAGCCCATGGCAATCCCAACCTGGAGTTACCGGCACATGCTTACCAGACATACGTTGAGATTTGGTTACCATATCTTTAAGAATTTTATTGTAAGCAGTCCCTAAATGAATATTTGCGTTAGCGTACGGAGGCCCATCATGCAAAATAAATTTTGTAGCACCTTCATTTTTTACAAAGGCCTTATCATATAATTTTTCTTGTTCCCAACGACTAATAAGGGTAGCATCATCTAATGCCGCATTCGGACGAATCGGAAAATCGGTCTGCGGTAAGTTGAGAGTGTCTTTGTACTGCACTGTTCCATTGGTCTGGTCTTTTATTTCCGCCATAGAAAGCCCTTTATTATACGGTAAGAATCGAACCTTTTTTTCTTTGTAGAGAAACCGATTATACTCCTTTACCCCGATTTCTCAATCAAAATATAGAATGAAAATGAAGACTTTAAGCTTATTTAAAGGTAATTTTAGAGGCCCCCATTATTAAAAAAAGAACGTTTTTCCTCTTAATTTCAAAAATATGTCACCATCAATTGGACAAAACTTTAAGATCATCTATAGTCTCATTTGTAATATTTTATAAAAAATCAAAGATCGCTCTAAACAAGGTACTTTTAATGAAAAATATTTTTTTAGTCATTTTTTTTACAAGCTTTTTTGGCACTCCATCTCTTAATAAAGCAGCCGACCACACAAAAAACTATCTTGATAGAGAAGCATGCTGGATTGCTACTACATGCGCTCATTTTTTTGAAAAAGTTACCACTGTTAAGGAATTATGCGAGGCAACCGACACAATAATTGAAAGTCATCCAAATCTTCTCCTATTTCGTGGTTACCTAGAAGATGACAGCATTGATACAAAATGGGTTAAAAGCTTAGAGAGAGACCTTCTTTTTATACTCGATCGTAAAAAATACGACTTATCGCTTGAAGAAAGTAAAGAATACGCACAAGAAAAAATAGCTGAATTCTTTATAGGCTTACGTGGTATACGCTATAAAGAAAAATCTTCTGGCAAATATATAATTGCTCTAGAAAAAGATGATAATGATGTCTTTCTACCTCAAGTAGGCCCCGGTCTCAATGAAGAAGAACGAGCACAAGCTACCAAAGAACAGTTCTTAAGGCTCTGGCAAGAAAGAAACGGAGTAGAAGAGACAACGGCAGAAGAAACAGAATCAAAGGCTAAACGACAACAAATTGTAAGGAGCTAAGAGACCAGGATATGAATTTTTTTAATGTACCATTTCTAGTCCTCATTTTTTGTTTTGTAGCAACCGTTCCTGCTGCTGCACCACATAATCTTTTTAATCTTTCTAATGTTGATTTTTCTGATCATGAAGAAGAAGGGTCAGTTATCACCATGCAAGAAACTACCCCTACCATAATTAACAAATCAGATTTATATGGCTCCTTTAGCAACTTTCATCTTCTTTCACTTCACATACAAAATTCACAACTTTCTTCTTATAATTTTCTACGCGCAGGACTTGCCAACGCATGCATTGAGAAGTCAACCCTAAACGGGTCTACTTTTCAAGAGACAGAAATGCCTACTTCTAAATTATTTGATTCATCATTTAATCATTGTATTTTTTCAAGGGCAAACCTCTTTGAAGTAGAAATTGACAACCATTGTAATTTTACAAAAGCATCGTTTTTAAAAAGCGATATCAGCTTTGGCTCAATTAAAAACTCAACAGTAGAAGGAGCAACTTTTACCAAATGCGATTTTTTGAGATCAACCATACAAACTGTCAATTTCACCAATGCCTCTTTTATCGATTGCCGATTCAGTCGGACTCATTTAAAAAACTTAGACTTTTCCCATACCATAATGCACAACCCTCGCTTTTTTAAGGCAACCTTAACAAACGTCACCTTTGCTCACTCAACAACCTTACAACACGCTGACTTTCGGAAGTCAAAACTTTTACATGTAAATTTTGATGAAGTTGACTTGCGCAACACACGTTTTACAGGTGTACACATTTTAGAAGGAACATCTTTTAAAAATGCAAAAATTGATGCAACCACAGAAGCCACGCCTAAAGAGATTGTCAAACTTGTTAAACTTGGTGCCATAATAATTCCTCATGAAAATCAAGCAGAAACACCTCATCATGCAAAACGAGTACGCTACGGTATCTTTCCCTGAAACCTCTCCTCAACGCTGGACGGATTGCTATTCATAAGGCAACTAGGACTCTTTTTTATTATCACACCATTCCCGCAATAATTTTGTCATCCTCTACTCAATGGACAGAAAGAGCGCTTTCCTCTACAATTTCAGCCCAACAATTCTCGTAAAAAAACAGACCGAAAGGGTCTTAATGGTTCAACAATCAGCGCACCGTTTGTATGTACAGAAAAAAGTGGGCATTTGGGGGTTTGGAAAAACAGGACAAAGTATTCTTGCTTTTATTGCTCCGCACGCTGAAAAAGTTACTGTTTTTGAATCAGCTCCTCTTTCTCAAGAACAACTCAATCTTTTAAAAAAACATAATGCTTTACTTGTTCCCCAGGGATACCTTGACCAATTCTTTGAACTTAACGACATCATCATTCCAAGCCCGGGAATTGATCTAAGACCCTACGCGCAATGGTCAGAAAAATGGGTGAGTGAACTCGATATTTTTGCAGACAACGTTACTGTTAAAACAATAGCCATTACCGGCTCAGTTGGAAAAACTTCTATCGTCACCTTGCTCACAGAGCTTTTGAATCGTTGCGGTATTCGGGCCATTGCAGGCGGCAACATTGGCACTCCAATGCTTGATCTGATTGCTCAACAAGAAAAGTACCTCGTTATTGTCCTTGAACTTTCAAGCTTCCAGCTTGAACTCTCTCACTCCTTTGCACCATCAATTGCTACAATCACCAACCTTTTCCCTAACCATCTCGATCGCCATGGAGACATTGCAGACTATGCACAAGCAAAAGGGCAACTTCTTGTTCATCAAAAGGAAAGTGATTGGGCCATAATTCCTTTTGAATTCCTTGAAGCTTTTATTCCCTACACCGCTCACCAAAAAGTACTTTGGCTTGCTGAAGATGCGTATCAAGAACTCATTTCCACGAAATTATTAGACATTACCTTTGTGCAAAATTGGCGCCTTATTTTTGCAATACTTGAACATTATGGCATTGAATCAGAAACAGCACTTACTCACTGTAACGCATTAGCTATCCCAGAACATCGCTTTGAACGAGTCGGCACATACAAGGGCATTACTTTTTATAACGATTCAAAAGCTACTATTGCCGAATCAATGCTTGAATCTGTTAGGCGTCTTAAAAATCAACCAATTATTCTCTTTTTGGGCGGACTGTGCAAAGGAGTCGATCGCGCGCTTTCAATCGCACAACTACCAAAAAATGTTATCCATGTATTTTGTTTTGGGAAAGAAGCTGAAGCTATTCATATTCTTTGCAAAGAGAATGGCTTACAAAGTAGTGCACACTCGACACTAGAAAACGCTTGGGAAAAATGTAAAAAAAATGCCCAGGCAGGAGACGCTGTTTTATTCTCCCCTGCCGGAGCAAGTTATGACCTTTTTAAGAATTACGAAGAACGTGGAAACGTTTATAAAAAATTAGTCTCAGCCTTCTTATAAAACCTTATACTTAAAAAACTTTTTACAGCATTCACTAAGAACCGGATAATCAAATCCTGATTCAAGATAAGAAACGATTGGATCTTCAGTACCCTCTGGAAATGGACAAGTAAACATTTCTAAAAACTCAGAGAATTTTAAATTTTTCTTTTCTGAAAAAATGAAACATAGTAATTCACAGGTGGCTTAAAAGCCACCGCTTTATCCTTCCTATCCGAAACTTTTATTGATTTTGAATGTACTCTCGAATTCTAGCCTCA
>CAZQDJ010000018.1:0-22229 GCA_964592275.1 uncultured Pseudomonadota bacterium
AAGTTTCGGATAGGAAGGGTAAAGCGGTGGCTTTTAAGCCACCTGTGAATTACTAACGTCATGATAAAAAAGAAAAAATTGAACTATTCCCAAGTTGTCTTGGCTATCGATGAAATGTACAAAAACTTTGTGGTGGAAATAATTGACCAAACTATCATTGAAAAAGCTATTGCTATTGCTGTGAGATATTCGTATTCATACTTTGATAGTCTTATGATTTCCTCCGCTCTTGTGAGCAATTGTTCCATTTTGTATTCAGAAGACATGCATCATCAGCATGCCATTGAAAATATGACTATTACCAATCCATTTACCATTATGCATACTTATTAGAAGCAAATAAGCTCATCTTGCTTCTTAATCTGTAATTTTTACGGAAACCATGGCTTCAGTTTTTCCGTATCTAGTGCCGGATAAATTTTAACAAAATACAACAACCGCCAGGAGCGTCTTGTAGTCTCTCAATCACCTATATATTGTAGAGAGAAAATAAGACAATTAAATTGACTAGTTTTTGACTAAACAGAAAATGTTGGTAGCTCTTAAGTAAAGAAACGTTTTCTCACAAGTAAGGATCGGGTGTATGAAGAAAAATTCGCGTACAAAAAAATTCTACAAAGAAGACTTTAAAGAGCAGTTTGGCATTGCCTATCATTCTCATAATAAGGTGATGGCGCCAGAGCTTTTTTCGTGGGACATTACGCAAGATAAAGAATACACCATTAATCCTCGTCTTAACGAAAAACTTACCGAAAAATATGGAGCATTGATCGCAGAAGGGTACGCTGCTCCGATGTATATCACCTGGGTTAATAAAATGGTTGAGTATGGGGTATTTGCAGAAGCTGATATACGTCGTGGGGATATGGTTGCGGAGTATACAGGTATGTTAGGCCATGATGACGCAAATAACGATAATCCTTATGTATGGGATTACCCGACTATCAAGTATGTTGAAGTTCCTGAAAAAAAGCGTAAGAAAAAAATTAAATACTGTATTGATGCAGAAAAGTCTGGTAATTATTCACGATTTATTAATCATACGCATCGTAAATATCAAAATGTGGGGATTCACATTGTTCCTGCCAATAACTTTTGGCATGTGATTTATGTGGCTCAAAAAGATATTTATCGTGGGCAGCAACTTTTGACTTATTATGGTACCCAGTATTGGCGCGATCGGCAGATTGTTCCTGCGCCGTTAATGCCTTAGTTAAAAGACATTCATTATTAAAAGTCTTGCATATTATTCAGAGGGCATGCTTTCTTTGGGGTAAATTTTTAAATCCCTTATTAAGGAGTTCCCTTTATGAAGATTGTGCAAAAATATTCGTTAGCTCTGTTATTTGTATGTGTTTTACAGACAGAAGCTTTAGCAGGTGCGTCTGCAATTGACACGTATGGAGTTGTTTTTCATTTGTTTAATCCAGTTCCTCAGCGAGGAGCTCAAAAACGTATGAATCAGCAGTTAGTTGAAAAAGCTTTTGCTGCAGGAGGAGATTTTAACCAAGCATTTATGGCTCAGGTAAGATCTTTTCTTGTAAATGAAGCAAAATCGGCTTTTGATGCAATTGCAACTAAACAAGGGAAAAATATTGATAGTCAGTTGTATGCTGAAACACTTTTGAAAGTAAAATTAGAAGATCCTTATTTTGAAAAACATGGAAAAAGTATTTATTTAGAAAATCCATTAGATCTTCCAGAACATATTTTTACTTATTTTGTAAATCCTTATTTGTATGATGTTTTGGCACAAATAGAGATTGAACTCCCTGAGCACACACGAGATCTTTCTATTGTTACGATACTAGGATACTTACAAACGGTTCGGATTGGTCTTAATTATCTCCAAACAGGTATTACCATTACTAATGAAGTTTTTGATAAACTTGGAGTACCAAAATAATAATATTGTCATGCAAGGTAATTGAAAAAGGGTGGCGATTAGCCGCTCTTTTTTATTTTATTCCCTTTTACTTATACTAGGTTCATGATACGGTAACGATAGTTTAGTAATGTTTAAAAAGTGGTTCTGTCGATGAAAAGAGTTCTTGTTGCCTGTTTTGTGATGGGCATGCTGTTTTTGGTAAGTGCTAGATATTTAATTAAAAAAAATACTCTTGCTCCGCAATTAGCAAAAAATGTTTTAGTGGTTGGTACATCTGATGATTATCCTCCCTATACATTTTCACAGAATGGCAAAGTTGTGGGTTTTGATATTGACTTAGTTAATGAGATTGCTCGGCGTATGACTTGTCAGCTAGAACTTAAGGTGATGTCGTTTGATATCCTTTTACTTGAATTACAACGAGGAACTATTCAAGTCATTGCCGCTGGTCTTACTCCTACCCAAGAACGAGCATTGAGAGTTTCTTTTAGTTCACCGTATATAACTGCTGATCCACTTCTTGCAGTAACAAGGGCAACTGATCCTGTTGTTTGTGATCTTGCTGCTATGCAAGGTAAAATAGTGGTGGTTAATGAGGGGTATACGGCCGATTTTTATATGTCCGCACAATCTGGAATAGTGCTTGAAAAACGGGAAACAGTGGCAGAGGCATTGCTTGCGTTAGAACGTTATAAAGCAGATGTGTACGTTGTTGCACAAAGCGCCTATCAGCCGTTTTTAAAAACAAAGGGGCATGATCAATTTAAATCACATCCTCTTGCAGATATTACTGAAAAATATGCTCTTGCAGTTTCGAAAAAATATCCAGAATTGTTTGAAAAAATAGAAGCGACGTTAGCGGAATTACATGAAGATGGAACATTAGATGACCTTAAAAGAAAATGGGGATTAGTATGATAGATTTTGATCTCATGAATAGTGCACTACCGTTACTTGCAAAAGCATCGGTAAACACTTTGGTTATTGCTTTTTTTTCTACTTTGATTGGATTGTGCGGCGGGACCGCGATCGCCTTGGCAGAGCAAAGCCACATTCGTTTGTTACGTTTGGTAGCAGCATTCTATGTAACGGTTGTTCGTGGTACTCCTATGATTGTTCAGATTGCGTTTCTTTATTATGGCTTAAATCTTCCATTTTCTCCGATTGTGGTTGCCATTATGGCTATTGGTTTAAATAGTAGCGCGTATGTGAGTCAAACAATTAAAACTGGGATTAATTCAGTTGCCAAAGGCGAAATTGAAGCCGCTATTGTCATGGGAATAAAGCGACGTGATATCATGCGTTATATTATTTTGCCTCAAGCTTTCCGTTCTATTTTCCCTTCATTAGGTAATGAATTTGTAACTCTTATTAAAGATTCTAGTTTGGCTTATATTATTGGGGTTCATGAACTGTTTAAAGAGAGTCGTAATTTAATGAATGTTACGTATGACGTAATCACTGTTTATGTAGCAGTTACCCTTTTTTACTTGGTGTTAACGTATAGCGTGACATTGCTATTGCGACAGTATGAAAAAAGTTGGGAGCGCACATGTTAAAGCTTGAAAACCTTACAAAAAAATTTCATGAAAAAAATGTTCTTGATGGGGTTAACCTTGAAGTTAAAAAGGGTGAAATAGCTCTTCTTATTGGTTCTTCTGGTGTTGGTAAATCAACATTGCTACGTGTACTTTGTGGTCTTGAAACAGTTGATCGGGGAATGATGGCGCTTGATGAAATACCTTTGACGCGAAAGAGTCACAGCATTGGTATGGTATTTCAGCATATGAATTTGTTTTCAAATATGAATGTAATAACCAATATCACCTTTCCTCTTGAAAAAGCTTTGGGATATTCGCCAAAAACAGCACAATTATTGGCACTCGAATTTTTACATAAATATGATTTGGCAGATAAAGCGACCTTATGCGTGAAAAAACTTTCTGGTGGACAAAAACAGCGCCTTGCATTGATTCGTACCCTTGCATTAAAACCGGAAGTTATTTGTTTTGATGAACCAACATCAGCGCTTGATCCAGTACTTACTTTGCAAGTTGCACAAAATATTGCACAGTTAGCGCATGATGGCTACACCATTCTTGTTACTACGCACGATACTTTATTGATAGAAAAGCTTCCCTGTACTATTCATTTGATGGATAAAGGAGCGATTGTGCAATCAGCTCATTTTCATGATTATTGGCAAGATTCTGAAAAGTATCCACGTATTGCTCGTTTTATTCGAGGTCATGAACGAGAATAAAGGGAGAAAGCATAGATAATTTTAGTATTATTTGTTCCTCGTATTTTGAAAGGTAAAATGATGAAAAAGATGGTAATTGTTCTTGGATTAGTATCGGGTGCTGTAAAAGCTAGTAGTAGTCCTCAAGACGTACTGGTGTGGGAGCATTACGAAGATGTTTCTGAAAAGGTTAAGCGATTTGATCAAACGATAGCTGCAACAGAAGCTGAACTTAAACAAGCTACAATAGGCTTTGATGCATTTCGAATTTTGTATCTAAAACAATTGCTTGAAAATCATAAATCAAAAAAAGCACAATTACGTGATCGTAAGTAGAAAATAAAAAAATTAACTTTCGTTTTCTTCACAGCAATCGGCCTCTGCATAAAGTTCAAGAGCCTTCTGAATAAGAAGGTTCTTTTTTGTTGAGGTATCTGTTCGTTCTTCAAAGTAAGAATCAAGTAAAGTAGCAAGATCAGTTTCTACTTTCATGCCGCGTCGTTTTTGTCGAGTAGTAACTTCATGAATTGGTAAAATACCAACGAGATATTGTGTGCATGCACATGCTCGTTCAATGGCTGCAATATCGACGCAATCTTTAACTCCAGCTGGAACGTGGTAGATGATCTTTACTACCGCGCCATCGATCGGTTGTTCATGTAATTTTGCAAGCAGTTGTTCGGTATGTTTTTCTGTATCTTCGCTTAGCGTTACTTCTACTTGGATAAAAGGGCGCGTTGGCAATTCTCTAAATTCATGTATCGTTTTTTTTCGTTCAAGACGTACTACGCAAAACCCTTTTTCTTCTTTTCGTTCGCCAAAATCTACTCGTTCAATTGATCCTGAATACACCACTGCTGGGTATCCATGAGGATTTAAATCTTGATAGCGATGTAAATGGCCAAGGGCAACGTAATCGAACGGTTCAATGGCAAGCTGGGAGGTGAAAAGTGTTGGGTCGTTGCCGTAAATTGCACGTTTTTCAGAGCCAGAAAAAACACCAGAAGCAACAGTCAAATGACCGGTAAGTACAGAAGGTATAGTTGGATCGCATTGCTGCGCGTAATGGGTAACAATTGCACTGACCGACTCTGCAATGTAGCGGGTAATGTGATCAAAAGATTCTGAAAGGTGTTTTTTATTGAGGCTGATGGTGTTACGTGTTGGCCAGGGAATACCGACAATTTGAACAGGGCCATTTTTAGTTTGCAGCACCAGAAGTTCTGGTTTTGCCATGACATGAAATCCTTCAAGGGGCATGTCTCCAAAAATTTCAAGGCTGTTTGCTTTACCAAAACTGAGCGGATTATCATGATTGCCAACAACAATAACAACCGGAATGTTTGCAGTATGTAATCGTAAAAAACAACGCATAAGTAATTTTTGTTGTGTTGGACTTGGGTTTGCTGTTTTGTACGCATCTCCTGCAAATAAAAAGAAGTCGACTTTGTTATCGATCGCATAATCGATGCAGAGGTTGAGTGCTTTTTCAAAATCCAGAAGACGGGAGTGGATCCCCGTCTTCTGATCTAATTTACCGTAGTTTTCAACACCAAAATGTATGTCTGCTGTGTGTACAAAAGTAATCATAAGCTCGTTTCAGAATTACTCGTAAAATCGTTTGACTTAAATGCTGCAAAAAAAGGCTGGGTAGTTTCGCTATCGTCAGACTCTTTTGCTGCTTTTGGTTTACGCAAATTGCGCGCATAGCCTTCTTTATTAATTTGGCGTTCGCGTGCAATGGCAAGTGCATGTTCAGGAACATCTTTAGTGATGGTTGAACCTGCTGCACAAAAAGCATGTTTTTTTATGGTGACTGGTGCAATAAGGGTATTATTGCTGCCGATAAAAACATCATCTTCCACAATTGTTTTGAATTTGTCAGTTCCGTTGTAATTACAGGTGATAGTGCCAGCACCAATGTTAACTCGTTTTCCAATCTTGGCATCTCCAAGGTAGGAAAGGTGTTTTGCTTTGCTTTCTTGACCAACGGTACACTTTTTGACTTCAACAAAGTTACCAATGACAGCTTTTTCTTGAATAACAGATTTTTCATGAATATGAGCAAATGGTCCAACGGATGCAGATTCTTCAATAGTTGCATTACTAATAACGCAATGAGAAAGAACTGATGCTCCATCTTTTATTATGCTATTTTTTAAAATTGAAAAAGCATCAATGGTGCAATTTTTTCCGACTTTAGTTCCGGCAAGAAGGTGTGCTGCTGAACCGATAAAAGTACCAGTACCGATGGTGACGTTTAGATCGATTTCGATATTGTGGGCAATTGAAAAATGAACCCCATGGTCCATCCAGTATCTAATGATTTCAGATTTTTTGATTTGTTCGGCGGCCCAGAGTTCTTTAAAATTATTAATTCCTCGGATGCAATCAAATGCGGCCGAGATAGTTTCAACCCCTAGTTTTTTATCACTGGCTATTTTTATAAGGTCGGTGATGTACCATTCGTGTGCAATGGTACTTTGTTGAAGATCTTGAATGTTTTCTTCTAAGAATGTGCGTTTCACTAAATAAATACCAGCATTGATACAGCAGCTTTCGGAGGTGTCGCCTTTGAATTCTTTAGCTTCGATAATTTCTATAGAATCACTTTCCTTAATAACGCGACCGTAACCAGAAGCGCCAGAATCGCAATTGTGTGCAGTGACAAAACTAATGGCAGCATCTTTATGAACGTGACGTTCGTATAATTTTTTGATGATATCAGCATTAACAAGAGGCATGTCTCCATTCATAATCAAAATGTGGTCACGGGTCCAAGTGCTTTGCGAGCAAGCAATAGCATGCCCTGTTCCTAGTTGTTCTGTTTGATGTATAAAAGTAACATCATGAGGAAATTGTCGTGCAACAGTTTTTTCAACAAGTTCCTTTTGAAAACCAACAACCACGGTAACGGGAAGTTTGAGTTCTACTAAAAGGCTTACTGGATAGAGGATCATTTCTTGCCCGCAAATTTTTTCAACGAGTTTTGTTTTACCTGTTTTAAACCGGGATGATTTGCCTGCGGCAAGAATAACCGCTTGTACACTTTTAAGAGTCATGAGATTCTCCTCTTTAGACTTTTTGTGGAGATACGCAAAATGGTAGCACAAGTATGCATAAAGGTCTAAGGGCATGCAATGGAATACGATTGTTCATGAATTACTAAAAATAAATGAGCGAAGAAAAATCCTTGTTATTTTAATTGCTCCACGACAATGTCTTCGTATTGTTTGGAAAGTTTATATTTTCTACCTCTATTTGAGGGATCAGCAATTTCTAAAAAACCTTCTTTTACCCATGCAGCACAAAGTTCTGCGCTGGTACGTGGCTTAAGACCGAAAAGTTCTCTGATTTGACCGCTTGTAATGGTTTCAAATTCTTGAAAGAGCTCAAGCACTTTGCGTTGGCGTGGGTCGAGTTTGCGAATTTGTCTGCTTTGATCAGGTGAGCCTTGCGCATGAGCTTTGGTCATTTGTTTAATTACATTTTCAAATGCGACAGCCATACCTTCTACAAAGTACTCAATCCACGGTGTGATGTTTGCGTGAATACGTCCTAGGTAATAGTTATGAGATTCACCGATGCTTATAGAATCATAATACGCTCCAAGGTTACGAGCGTAATATTCTTCTAATGAGTAAAGTCCTTTGAGGTCATAACCTCCGAGATGCAACAGTAAGGTTGTTAACAATCGAGCAGTTCTGCCATTGCCATCATAATACGGATGAATAGTTGCAAATTGGTAATGTGCAATACTTGCGATAATGGTACAAGGGGTTTCGTCTTTTTTATTAATCCAGTTGACCATACCTGTCATGAGGGCAGAGACATCTTTTGCTTCTGGTGGCATGTACACAATAGTTTTTGTTCTTGAGTCTTGAATGACATTTTGACCATCACGGTAGACTGTTGGTTTTATTTTTACTTTACCATCCGACATTACAAGCGCATGGATGGTTTGAATCATTTTTTCAGTAACCGGGGCGCTAGCAGCTGCCCATTGTTCAACCTGAGTGAGCGCTGCATAATAACCTTTGACTTCATGCTCATCACGTTCACGTCCAGGAAAATGTCCTTTATGTTTGATAACTTGTTCTATTTGTTCAGGAGAAAGAGCATTGCCTTCAATCAATGTAGAATAATGAGTCGTATAAAGCCGAGCGCTTTCTCGTAACGATGCCAAGACGATGGGAGTTACTGGTAGATGTACAACACGTTCTTTTGCAGCTTCAATACGTGTTAGGCTGTTCATGATTTTTGGTGTAATCGTGTACCGTGGTTCAAATTTTATCGGCATTTTTGCTCCTTATCTGCGGTTTGTATGCGGATTGTCTGCGATCATGATTTATTAATTATGCAAATGGACCGCGGATAACACAACTCCTAATTCTGAAATAAGCTTAAATTTTTCCCAAAATGATGTCTTCGTATTGTTTAGAAAGTTTATATTTTCTACCTCTATTTGAGGGTCAGCAATTTCTAAAAAACCTTCTTTTACCCATGCAGCACAAAGTTGCGCGTTGGTACTCGGTTGAAGGCAAAAAAGTTCTTTGATCTGACTACTTGTGATAATTTTAAACTCTTTGAATAAGAGCTTATCCGAAAATTAATAGATACATTAAAAAAATCCCGTCATCCTCAGCGATGCCCTCTTTCGCATAAAGCTTCAGCGTGGCACCACGCCTTAGCACATAGTGCGACGGCGGGTGGAGTAGCCACGTCCGAATGGACGAGTGGCGTATGACTGAGCGTTGGCGACTGGATCCCCGTACCGTTCACTCAGTCTAACGAAACATTTTATGTTTCGCCGTGACCTCGTTCTCTGGGGATGACAGTAAAAAAACAAACTTAAAAGATGGTTTGAAGTAATTTTCGGATAAGCTCTAACAAATAAAAGAACCTTCTTATTTCTCACGTGAGAAATAAGAAGGTTCTTTTATTTGTTTAGATTTTTGCTAAAAGGTTAGGATTGCGGCTTGCCGTTTTTCACCCATTCGGCTTCATTTAAAATTTGTTCTGATGATTCTGAGTTATTTAGTAAGTAGTTTTCAAATGCTAGTGCTTGTTGTTCTGCTGGAGTTAGTTTTCTGTGTTGTTCTAGTGCTTCAAGACGATTTTTAGCCTTCAATTGTTGGTTGTATCCCTTTACCCATTCGGCTTCGTTTAAAATTTGTTCTGATGATTCTGAGTTATTTAGTAAGTAGTTTTCAAATGCTAGTGCTTGTTGTTCTGCTGGAGTTAGTTTTCTGTGTTGTTCTAGTGTTTCAAGACGATTTTTAGCCTTCAATTGTTGATTGTATCTATTTAACCATTCAGCTTTGCTTAAAATTTCTATTTTTGGTGTTTCTAAGTTGTTTAACAAATAGTTTTCATATGCTAGTTCTAGTTGTTCTGCTGGAGTTAGGGTTCTGTTTTGACCTTGTATTTCAAGATTTCTTCTGAAATTAAATTGTTCGTAGTATTGGGTTTCCCATTTATGCTTAGGCATTATTTCGGTCCTTCTTTCGAAAGAGTCAGCCCACATATTATGACCTTCTTTCCTTAAGTCTTGTAGCCAAGCTATTTGCAGTTGTGGACTATATGGCATTGTATTCTTTACAAAGGCTTGATAAGCCATATTTAATTGTTTTTGAGTTAGTGGTTTGTCGATCTTTTCTTCGGCACTTGCTTGGTTATTTACTTGCGAAATCAGTAAAAGACTAATTAATAATCTGTTTTTTAGTTTCATTTTGTCTCCAATCTTCTTTATTTTATATAAGATAAATTACAATTTCATAATAACAATAAGAATTTTCAAATTGCAATAATTTTATATTAATAAATTAAAAAAGAGTGGCGTTTTAGACTTGGCCAACACAAAATAGAGCAGTATTTCCAATCTTTTTTTCGATTGATTATATAATGAGAGAGCTGTGTTTAGAATTGTATTGGTCAAGAAATAACATCAAGTAAAATTTGCCCATCTGCATAAGCTTTAAGGGTTTTGTTGAGGTCTATTTTACTTCCGTACTGATATTTGATTTTGTAGAGTGATAAAAATTTCTGTAAGTCGTTCAAATTCTTTGATATGGCGTCCATCTTCGAGCGACCAAGCCCAGGCAAGTACGCTCTGTACAAAAGTCCAGCCGTAAATTCGTGCAGGGTCGATACTGAGTTTTTTTGCAGCAAGAGCAATGCGTCGCTCGATAATCATGTGTGCATCGGGAGATTCGATAAGTTTTTGGAAAGGGTTGCACATAAAAATGGCTATTTCATAAGCAGGTTCTCCCATCACCGCTTGCGGATCAATAACGATCCAAGAGTCAGCATGCTGAAGAATGTTGCCATGGTGAAAGTCTCCATGGAGTAAAACTGATGGTGGCGCTGTTGCAAGGAGCTGTGTTTTTAAGTTACGGGCTTTTTCTAAGTAGGTGTCGGGAATATTCCAGTTTTTATCAAGTAACACAACTCGTTGTGCAAGCGAAGTGAAAGTTCCTTCTGCAGGAGCTGGTATGCGATGCAACTGTTGCATGAGTTTGCATGCAATTTCAAGAGATTCACTATCCTTTTCAGGAAAAAAAGGGTGTAAAGAGTTTCCTGGAGCTGCTTGCTCTAGGAGCACTGCTCCCATTTGGTAGTGTAAAATTGAAGTGGCATACTTGCCTTTGAAAAATTCTAATGCTTTGATCTCTTGTTCTAGTTCTTTGTGATCAAGCCCTATTTTTAAAATAATTGGTTGTATTCCACATACACCGGAAAGAACATAATTATACGTGAGATTTTCAACAGGCTTAAGATCAGATAGTCCCCATTGGTCTGCCAGGTTTTGAATAAACATTGGCACATCGGCAAGCCATTTTTTGCCATGATCGCCATACCTTGTGATCATATTTTTTTCAAATTCATTCATGGCATAATTTCTTTTTTGAAGGCGTTTTTTCGAGTGTAAAGAAAATAGGGGTTTTGGTCGTGGTTTAATTTTTACTATTCATCTGAGTGCGCGCGGGAGAACAAGCATTTTTTGTTGTTGTGTAAAAGGCGCGAGAGGTGAGATCGTTGATAGTTTTACATGTTTTCCAGCTGTAGGAGGAAGCGGTTTTGAGCCCTTCCCATGCAAGCCAAGAGGTTCCAGCTGCAGCCATAAGTGCTCCAGAATAGACGAGGCTTGCGGTTACTTGGAAGATTTCTTCCCCACTGTTTTCGTCATTGCATTCAGAAGCGCGAAGTGCATAGTTTTTATCTGCGCATCGTATTTCTCTTGCTGTATAGTCAGCTATTCCTAAACCTACTCCGGCTGCAGCTATACAAATGCCACTTCCAGTAAGTGCAAGGGCAGATAAAGCCGGGTTTTTTTGGTAGCCAGATGTGAGTTCTTCTGCGCTGTAGAGGGTTACATTTGTTACTGTGGTTGTGCAAAGCAATAAAATAAAGATTTTTCGAGATAGCATGAGAGCCTTTTTGGTTTGGTAAAGAGAATGGTTTAAAGGTGAAATAGTGTAGTCTATTTTTAAAAAATTACATTTATTAGGCGCTATTTTTATTGGGAAACTATGAGGTGGTAGAGCGGATTATTGAGTGTGTTACGGAAGATTGCTGATGACTTGTTTTTGGACGAACTCAAAAGCTTCATCAAAATTCCAATGCGCTTTATGCGGGAGAAGGGGATGCATATCAAGTTGAAAGTCGGTATCAAGTCGCTTGAGGTCCATATTTTTTTGAAATAATTCTCTGGAAATTGAAGTATTGTTATGTGTGCAATACTTTCGAAAAATTTCAACTGTTTGTTCAATGTTTACGAGATTGTTGCTAAAAACATGCCATGCATCAAATAAGTCCCTTCCTTTTTTTCTTTGATAGAGAGCTCTGAGTTTGGTTGCCATTAGTTCTTCGAGTTCATAGGTAGGAATTTCACAGGAACCTTTGAACCATTCTGAATCTACAGAAAAGTGCTCGTAGCGAAGAGGTAATACTTGAAAATGTTCGGTGGTATTGATTTCGATTTTTAACTTTGTAGGCAGACCATTAATTCCTTCGTATTGATAGATCAGTTTGGCGCTGCGTTCGGTGAGCTTTCGTTTTGGTTCTCCAAGCCAATTTTTTAAAACTTCTCGAATAGCATCGATAGTTTCTCCAATTGGTTCTGCAGTGAGTTGTACAAAATCAATGTCTTCACTGTAACGAGTAGGTGGCTTGAGAAATAGTTTGTTAAGCGCGGTTCCTCCGCGAAACACAAGACTTTTTTGAATATGAGGATCGTTGTAAAGGCATACAAGTGCACGACTGATTATGAGGTCTTGTTCAATCATGACGAGCTCTTTCCATCTGGCTTGAGAACGCCAATCTTCAATGAATTTTTCGGGTATCATAGGTCGCTTTCGATAGTAGTGTTTTCAATGATCATCCATTTTTTTGAACGAGGAAAATGAGTTCTTGATAGTTGGGGAGCAAGAGGCACAAATTTAGTCATTTTGTTTTTTAAATAGAGTGCAAGCTTGTCAATGATGTTTTTCTTTTTTTTCTCTTCCATAGTTTCTATTTTTTCCAAGATGTAGCCAAGTCGTTGTACCCAGGCAATTTGGTCAGAAACATGTGCGAGTTTAATGAGTTTGTCGGCATCAATTACTTCAACAAGTTCCGCTAGTACTGTTGCAATATGATTAAGACCACCGCTTTTCGATCGATAAAGTAGAAGATCCATGGCAGTAAGTTCTGGAGTTGCAACTTTAAGGTATCCAGTTTTTACAACAACATCGTTGATAGGTAGTCCTGCAATTGATTTTTTATAGATGAATTCGATTTTGATGTAACCAAATTCCAGTGGATGTTGGGTGCGCTTAGTGGAAATTACCTGAAATCGGTGAGGCCTTTGATGTGATGCTCCATGGAAAAGTCCTGCAGTAAGCAAGGAGACGTAATAATCCGCGTTAAGGTATTTCATCAGGATTGGAATAAGTTCTTCTGGTGGGATTGAACCCTGAAGCTGATATTCAGGAGGCACAATAACATAAAGACCTCTAGCGGGACTGATAATTTCGCCTTGTTTTTTTAGGTGATGTATTGCAACGAGAGCTGAATTTTTAGATACATTAAGATCCTGCATAACTTGCTCAAGCGTAAAAGAGCGGTTTCCTTTTTTTCGGATATCTTTTAGATAGTTTATTAAACTCATCATGTCCTTAATATTAGTTATTCAGTAATAATATCAACATGATAGGCCAAAAATAAAATAAAGCAATTTATTGAGCCTGTTGTGTGTCTAATATTATGTTTTTCGTAACATTAGACACACAACAGGCTTTTTGTTGAGCTTAAATTTAAGTAACGCTAAAATAATTTTTAAAAACATGGCATGTCTTTTAGGTGACAAAAAATGACACCTTACAACCATGCTATGTTTTGAAAATTGTACCCCCTTTTCTTATTTTGTAAATTCGCATACAATATATTTATTTACTATTTATTATCAATGAGGTCCGTATGTGGAAAAGAACACACAGTAAATTGTATACCGAAGTGACAAAAGAAGCGGTTTGGCGAGTTTTAACCGATGTTAATAACTGGGCTACGTGGCATGGGGATCTTGATTCTTGCATCATGGAAGGTTCATTTAAGGTAGGCAATCATTTTATGTTGAAACCAAAAGGGATGAGTGCGGTAAAGATTGTTTTAACTGATGTTCAGCCGGAAAAGCAGTTTACTGATTGCACCAGTTTCTTTGGTGCCAAGATGCCGCATACGTTTGTGTTGGAAGAAACTCCTGAGGGTCTCAGGATTACGAGTACGTTGGTGGTGACCGGCATTCTTTCATGGGTGTGGATAAAATTGGTGGCACAACATGTGGCTGATTCGGTGTCAGAAGAAATGGATACGCTTATTGCTCTCGTAAGGAATAAACATGTCTAATCATCTTCCCTTTGGTTTTGAAAAGCCGGAAGATAGCCCCGGATTTTTACTGTGGCAGACAACCATGACATGGCAACGGCTTATTAAAAAAGCACTAGAGCCATTTGATATTTCTCATGCGCAGTTTGTGGTTATGGCATTACTCATGTGGTTTGAAAAACAGGGTTACGATACGACGCAAATTGAAATAGCGCAGTGGTCCAAACTTGATAAAATGACCGTTTCGGTATCGCTTAAAAAACTTGCAACAGAAGGTTTAGTGACGCGCGTTGAACACACCAGGGATACGCGTGCAAAATCGGTCACTTTAACTTCTAAGGGAAAAGCGCTTATTCATAAGCTAGTTCCAATGGTTGAGCACATAGATGAACAATTTTTTGGAACAGTATCAGCAACTGAACAACAGTCACTTATTCAGGTATTAAATAGATTAGTAGGAAGTTCTGATGGAAAGTAAACCACAAAGATATTGGATTGGTGTTGCAAGCAAAGAACATGTTATGTGTGGTGTTGAACTTGGCATTTGTCAGTTTTGTCATGGTAAATCGGCCCCCGCAAAACGCCTTTCCAAGGGAGATTTTGTCATCTACTATTCATCGAAGGTGACAATGGAAGGGGTAGAGTTATGCCAGAAATTTACTGCTCTTGGAATTGTGACCGATGATGAGCCGTATCAGGTTGAGATGATGCCAGGGTTTAAGCCATTCAGGAGAAGCGTTGAGTATTTCAAAGTCAATGAGCTGGATATCAAGCCGCTTGTCGACGCTTTACCTTTCATCAAGAATAAAAAATCATGGGGATATGTATTTAGATTTGGCTTTCTGCAAATAGATAAAGAGTCATTCGAGATTATTGCGCAAGGAATGCTTGGGTATAATCCGCTTAAAAAATAAAAAATAAGCTTAAGTGTCAGACTGAAATAACGTTCTGAAAAATGGTTTTATTATTTTATTTTGAGGGTCTAGATTGAAATAAGAATCAAAAAATGGCATCATTATTTCAGTTTTACCCCTCAAAATGAAATAAGAAAGGATTGCCATGCGTGAAACCGGTATCTACCAAGTGATGGATAAGCTCCGTTACTTTATTCCTCATTCGTTACCACCAGTGAATCCTCCTCTTATGCTTACTCCTGAGATGATGTCTCTGTACGGAGAAGCCAGTTTTGCTTTGGGAAAGCTTAATGAAATGAGTCTTAAATTGCCTGATCCAAAGCGCTTCATTAAGGCTTATGTTATCAAAGAGGCGTTGCTTTCTTCGGCGATCGAGGGAATTCATACGACTCTTATTGATGTTTTTACATACTCGTTAGGTGAATCGAAACCGAGTAAAGATACGCAACTTGTTTTGAATTATACCGAAGCTTTGGATGGTGCGTTAAAGATGACACAAGGTGATGGTTTACCATTGGTATCGCGTGTTATTTTACAAGCGCATGAAGCGTTACTTTCAGGTGGCGAAGGAGATAAGGCACATCCTGGATCGTATCGTAAACAGACAGTGCGTGTTGGTGAATTAGTGCCACCGCCGGCGCCAGAAATTCCTCGCCTCATGAGTGAACTTGAACGTTATATTAACGAGCCGACAGAAGAGCTTCCTGTACTTATTAGAGCAGGTCTTGCACATCTTCAATTTGAAACAATACATCCCTTTTTAGATGGAAATGGTCGTATTGGTAGATTGCTCATTGTGCTCATGCTCATTGAAGGTGGCAGTTTAGATATGCCGATTTTGTATCCTTCGTATTATTTTAAAAAACATCACGCTGAATATTATCGAAGACTTGATTTAGTACGTACTCACGGTGATTTTGAGGGGTGGATTTTTTATTATTTACAAGCTATCAAAGAGAGTGCTTTGGATGCTTACGCAAGGGCCAAAGAAATTGAAGGGTTAGAGCAGCGATTAAGAGACCTCATACAAACTGAGCAACGTTTTTTAAAAACGAAAGATACGGCAATGCTTATTCTTGCGGGTCTTTTTACACAACCGGTAACCGGTATTTCTGAAATGAGTGAGGCCGTAGGAAGGTCGTATAATACGGTCAGTGCTATTTTTAAGGCATTTTTGGAATTAGGACTTATCTCTGAAAGCACTCGTTTGAAACGTAATAAATTGTATCGATTTGATCCCTATCTTGTAGTACTTGAAAAAGAATATTCGGAATTAGTGAGTTCGTTATGAAACTAAAAAATATTCCGTTACTAACGCTTGTTTGTTTTACTGGTTTTTTTAATTGTGAGGGTGAAAACTGCTTTCGCAGTGGCGTACAAAGTATACTATTCTTTGCGCCTTAACTAAATAGGATTGGGAGCTGTTTTCTGCTACATTTCCGGAATACAAAAATATGTGATTCGGGTATACTTCTAGAGTATGAAAATAACGAATTAGAAGGGTTTTAAGCATGAATGCAGCATCGGTACTCAAAAAATTAAGGCTCAGTGCCGGCCATAAGGCACTCATTGTTAATGCTCCTGAAGCATTTATAGCTATGCTTGAAGGATTTAAATACGATACAACTCCTGCGCAGACACAAGAAGGTGCCGCGTATGCTTACGACTATGTCCAAATTTTTGCGACTTCGTACGATGAGCTTATTACGCTTCTTCAAAGTGTAGAAGGCGCTGGTAAGTATGATTGCCTTTTCTGGGCAAGTTATCCAAAATTAACCGGTAAAATTGTGAGTGACTTGAAACGTGAGCTCGTGTGGCAAGCGTTAGGCACCATCAATCTTGATGCAGTTTCTCAAGTTGCTATTGATGGTACCTGGTCAGCTTTGCGCGGACGTCCGAATAAATAATTACCGAATTTTATTATAATTGTCTTGATCTTGTTAAAAACGAAGACTCTCTTGTATTTTCTTGAATAACCAGTATTGTGTTGCCTAAAAATAATACAATATGGTTTTTTAAAAAAATGTTTAGTTTTTAGAGTAAGAATGAGAGAGAAGCATATGAATATTTTTTGTATTTTTTTAGTGGGTGTGATGTTGATAAGTGGTGTGCAAAGTGTGACTGCTGCTCAATCACTGAAAATGGGCCATAATGTGAAAAAAATAAATCTTTCAAAAATAGAAAGAGTGGGGACTCCGGGTGTAGGTAAGCCGCTAAAAAAGGTCGTTAGATTTGCACAGGAAGACACAGTTTATGACATTACGCCAAGACAAGAAAAAAACAGAAAGAAACACGGTTCGACGTTCCTCATAGTGCTGTTTCAGAAGAGTTGAAAGATGAGGCAATGCTGGCTGTAGCTATTTTGGCGGCTGCAAAAGCTTCTGGTGATAGTGAACAAAGACGTGCTGCTTTAGGAATCTGTGAAGAGACTCTTTCTAAAGCAAATCAGGCTGCGGCTACTTTGAATGTGAAGCGTCCGATTAAAAGATGTGACGCTATTCGACGACCAAAAAAATAACTGATTTTTTGAACCATTTTTATGTTAAGTGCGTTGTGGAGATGAGATAGAAGGTTTAGATTGTGTGAAGCTGGTGTGTTGAGCTTGACTAAGCGGCGTAAGCCACTAATCTTATGATCCTATAGTTTAAGAAATAGGTTTATCATCGCAGGTTACTATGACAAAAAAACAACTTCTCGGTCTTTTCGTGCTACTAACGAGGGTAGCAGGGCTTGAAGCAAGTGTTGCTGATAGTCGTTACTTTCCGTGGTATCCTCATATGTACGAACGTACATTGCAAAAACGTTCGATATTTGATGTAGGTGCGTTTTTTGTTACAGCAAGTAGTGCTCGTGGTAACGAATCAATTGAACGCATAAGTATTCCAGAAATCTGGGGCGTCTATGATCAAAAACAATTAAGTGATGCACTTGGCATTCTTGGTAAACAAACACCGCTTCTTGCACAATGGCAATTGCAACGTTCTATTGCGTGGGACGTTAAAGGAAAAATGGAAGGACAAGGGGCGTATCTTCAGATAGAGTATGGAACAAAAAATGGATTTTCTGCTGGAGTTACTACTTCAATTATGCATCTGACTTCCGATCAACGTTTTACTATTCCTGCAGGGATCAAGCAGGGCAGCCTTTATAATAGTGATCCTTTAAGAGATTTGGGATTAACGCCGAGCCAACAAGAACAATTGGATGCTGAACGTCGTCAGATGCAAGAGATGCTTGGTTTTACCGATGCTCAATGGTCAGCGACCGGGTTTACAGATACTGAATTTCATGTGCGATATGGAGTGCTTGATGAGTATCGTATGAAATGCCGCAAAGTTGATATTGGTGCATTTGCAGGAGTGCTCGTTCCTTCTGGTATTAAACGTCAGCCAAATAATCCAGCGTCAGTTCCTTTTGGTGGAAATGGTCACACAGGTTTTTACTGTGGTGCTGAAGGGATGTTTGAATTGAAAGAAGATTGGGAATTGAGTATTCGTTTGCAAGTCAGTAAACGGCTCGCAAAAACTCAAAGAGAACGGATGTCAATTAATTATGAATCTCTTTTATGGGGTGCCATTGAGGGTCCTGTTCGTATAGATCCGGGTGCTTCTTTTCTTTTTACGCCAGCTTTTACAATGCATGATTTGAGAGATGGTTTTGGTGCGGGAATTCAGTATTGTTTAGCTGTTCACGGTGGTGACGTCTGGACTGATAGGCGAGTTGATCAAACTATTCCAACAACATTGAATGGATTAAAAGGAGCTGGTAGTGGTGGATACCTTATTAAAGGGGTGTATGAAACATCACAGTGGGGAGCAGAATATATTGTTGCGACGATTTTTTATGATCCTGATAAAGTAACAAAAGATGAGGGTATTCGGCCACATATAGTATTTCAGTGGGATGTTCCCATTCACTTTCTTGTATCAGAAAGAGTAAGCAAAACAAATATAATTTCATTGGGGCTTTCGTTCCATTTTTAAAAATAATGAGTGTTAAAACATGAGCGCTAATAAAATAAAAAATTTTTTCTCCGCCAGTCGTCTTTTTAATTTTTTTTCAACAGATATGGCTATCGATTTAGGAACGGCTAATACAGTAGTGTATGTGCCTGGACGCGGTATCGTTTTGAATGAGCCAACAGTGGTTGCAGTGCGTGCAGGAACTAACGAAGTACTTGCTGCTGGTAAAAAAGCAAAAGAGATGTTGGGGAAAACTCCTGAAAGCATTATTGCATGTCGTCCAATGCGCGATGGTGTGATTGCAAATTTTGAATTAACTGAAAGCATGCTTCGTCATTTTATTCGTGCTGTGCACAATAATCGAAGAACTATTATTAGTCCACGCATGGTTATTGGGGTTCCTTCTGGTATTACTCAAGTTGAAAAACGAGCAATTGAAGAATCTGCTCGTCAAGCTGGCGCTCGTGAAGTCTATCCAATTATGGAACCAATGGCTGCCGCTATTGGCGCTGGTCTTTCGGTGCAAGACCCTGAAGCAAGTATGATTGTTGATATTGGTGGTGGTACTACTGAAGTTGCTGTTATTACTTTGAAGGGGGTGGTATTTTGCCAATCTATTCGAGTTGGTGGTGATGAGATGGATCGTGCTATTGTTCAGTATGTGAAGCGTAAATACAATCTTCTTATTGGTGAACGCACAGCAGAAATTTTAAAAATGGAAATTGGCGCTGCAATGCTTGATGCTGAGTTAGAAAATACAGCTCGAGGCGTAAAAGGTCGTGATCTTGTAACAGGTGTTCCAAAAGTTATTAGCATGACAGCTCCTGAAGTGCATGAAGCGTTGCTTGAAACAGTGGCAAGTATTGTTGATGTTGTTCATCTTGCTCTTGAAAGCACTCCACCTGAATTATGTGCTGACTTGGTTGATCGCGGAATCGTGATGGCCGGTGGTGGATCATTGCTCAAAGGGCTTGCCCCTCTTCTTTCAAAAGAAACTGGGTTGCCGGTAAAAGTTGCCGATGATCCTTTGTTCTGTGTGGTTAAAGGAGCAGGCAAGGTGCTTGATGAGCTTGATAATTTCCGTGAAGTGTTGATGTCGTAGTTTATGAAATCAAAAAAATCAAAATACCCATCTTCGGGTGGGATTCCTCTTCAAAAAAAATATGGGCAGTATTTCTTGCGCGACGCTCAAGTTACTACAGATATGCTTGCTGCAGTTGATGTAAAAGATGCTTCGGTATTTGAAATTGGTTGTGGTGATGGATTTTTAACGAAATCTATTTTAGCACAAAAGCCTAAGCGTTTGTTTGTGTTTGAGATTGATCCTTCTTGGGCAACTCATGTTTCAAATACGTACGCTAACCAGCGGTTAACTATGCATGTGACCGATTTTTTACAAGTACAGCCGGAAATGCTTTCTGCTGATACTCGTTGGATTGTCCTTTCTAATTTACCGTATCATGTAACTTTTCCTATTTTGCATAAAATAAAAGAATTTGGAGATCTTATACCTTCGGGTGTTTTTATGATACAGGAGGAAGTTGCTCAAAAACTTATTCAGACTCGTGGTAAGGGTTATGGGTATGTTGCCTTGTTTTTTCAATATTATTTTGACTGGAAGCTTCTTTCTAAGGTTGCGCCGCATTGTTTTTATCCAGAACCAAAAGTTTTTTCACGATTGATTTCTTTCACTCGTAAAAAAGGAGTGAGCGGAATTCCTCAGGAAAAAGATTTTTGGGAATTTATTCGATTTTGTTTTGCGTATCCTCGTCGGACACTAAGGAATAATCTTGCGCAAACGCATGTTCCTCTGGAAACATTTTCCGATGATATTTTAGATTTACGTTCTCAGCAAATGTCGATGGCCGATTTTTTAAAATTGTGGGAATTGGTGCGGCCACATTTTACGCGATAGATCAAAATACGATGTCATGAGTTTTCTACGTGATTTTCTTTTAAGAGTTTTTTTATCTTTTTTAAGTGTTTCGTAGGCCTGTTTGAGAGCGAGTTGTTCTTGTCTATTCTGTTCTTCAAGTGAAAAGTCTTCTGGTGTGCATTGATCTACGAGTTCGTCCATTCGAACAATGATAGTATCGTTAAGAACGGGAACAACAGTAGCGATTTTATGATTTTTGGTGATTAAGCGAGCCCCTCCAACAGAAGGGCAGTAATCAAAAGTAATGGAATGTGCATTAGGTGCAAAATATTCAAGCAAGTGAGTGATTGTTGGAACGAATGCAATAACGGGAAGTGGTGCAATAGGAAGTGATTTTCGATACCATGAATTCCCCCATTTAAGGTTCCAAAATTCTGTGTGACTTGGATCCATATGCAGACAGCGAATGTTAGGTTCAGCAAGAATAGCTTCTATGGTAGCATCTTCATCATTTATAAGGTGAGAGCGATTTATTCGTTTGGTAAGTCGTATTCTTACTTGAGTAAGAGTGTCAGGTACTTTAAAATTGGCTCTGCTAGTAAATATTCTGCGAGAGAAGAGTTCTTTTTGTGTAGAAAAAAAATCTGAAGTTTGTACGTGATCTTCAGTTGAATAGAACAAGTAGGCTTTTTTAAAGAATGCGGTATCTCCAACAAGATAATCAGTTTCTTTTTGGATAGGTGTTGCAAGAAGAACGAGCTGTTCTATTACAAAATGAGGTTGACTAATATTTTCTTGTTTTATTTTTGCCAAGTTAAGAGCAATATTTCCTCCATGACTGTATGCAATAAGGTTAATGTATGGTTCGAGTCCTTTTGACCTTAAAAGAGCTACTTCCTTTTCAAGTTCATGATAAAGTTTTTTTGCTTCAATATAGCGTTCTTTCATGTTTAAAAGGCCATTCCATCCAAACGTATAATAACGATGATCAACTGGTTGTTTTGTTTTATAAAAATTATAGGTTAATTCAAAGAGGCTTCGCATTGTTTGCGCCCCTGATTTACAGACTTTATTAAAAGGGTTGATGTAAGCAAGGCCAAGTCCTTGAGTGGCTGTGTTTTGATGGAAGTACGTATTTGCGCGCATATATTCAAGCGTTATAGAGTAAAGAGTATTCTTAACGTTGTTACGCATTATTTCATTGATAGTGGAAAGTGAAACTTGAACTGGTTTTAAAGTTCCATGAATGAATATGGTAACAAGACAGGGTTTCGTCTTTTTTTTCATTACTTCTTCTACTTTTTCTATTATTTGTTCTTCTAGCGATGCTTGTAAAGAAATTGTGGGTTCTATTGGTAGAATGAGAGCGCTAAAAAGAAGAATGGACAAGAAAAAAGAGAATTGTTTCATAGTAATTCCTCGAACTGTAGTGCTTTTTCAACAAATTGGTTATACCAATGAAAGAATTGAAAGTGCAAGAATG
>CAZQDJ010000019.1:0-21649 GCA_964592275.1 uncultured Pseudomonadota bacterium
GAGGGTTCCAACGTGAAGCCTGATGACCAAAGTGAACACCCGCTTTTACTAACGCACGAAAATCTATCATGAGATCCTTCCTACAGGGTTATACGACTATTTTCTGGCTCAGCTTTAAGCTGGAGGCCACCCTGACTTAAGAAAATAGGCTTTTATAATGCTGCTAATCGTATCAGACTCTTAGGATTTTGCAATGTGAGCGGCCTTTTCAACATCACGAGATCCTATAACTTCACCTCGTCTGACAGCCCATTGATAACGTCTACCAAGAAAATACGAAACAACCAGCCAGATACCAATAATACTTGAAAAGAAAATACCCTGAAATAAGATCAATCCTGCTCCTGCCAAATGAGCAATCATAATATTAAAAGTAGACCCAAATCCACGAGCAAATTTTTTACCAAAGGTGTCAATCCATGCCTTTGATTTAAACTTCATTGTTTTGACCGTTGGAATATACAACGACTCTGTCACCGGCTGACTAAACGCATAATAAACTGCCCGCAGCACAACAAAACTTGCGATCAATGCATTAGGAGAAGAACTAAAGACAAGATATAGTAACAAAATCCCGATAACTAATGGCATCACCATCAACGAAAGGCGCTCTCCCAATCGAGTCACAATTGCACTCGTCCCAAACCACGAAATAACAAACCCAACAAAATGAGTAATAAAAACAACTTTAAAAAGAAAACAACTTGCACCAGAAACCGTACCGCCAGAGCTATCTTGAGCAATTCCCAAACGCATATAACTGAGCACAGCACTCACCACTTCGTAGAAAAATACCGATGCAAAAATTCCAAACGCATAAGGGTTTTTTATCAAAAATTTAAGCCCCGTCCACATACCTGCTTCTGCCTCTTCCCCCAATTTACTTTGATGCTTTTCAAACTGATAAGCAGCCTCGTACCCATGTAAATAACGTCCAGGAACCTTCTTCATCATCACGGTAATAATCAAAGGAATCGCCAATAAAAGAGATGCTGATAACACCATCAACAAAAAATGGATCGCTGTATCAGACATACCCAAACCATAATGGCCATTATTGTGCGCTAACAAAACCCACGCAAGACCAGAGGTCATCATACCTCCAATTTTTGACCAAGAAATAAGAGTTCCATAATTCTTTTTTGCACCATCAGGAGATGTAATAGAACTCAAAAAAGCCCAAAACACACCCAAAATAAAGGGAGAAAAACTTTCAACGTAGAAAAAATAAAGCCATCCAAAAAACCAATAGAGCAGTGAGTTAGAAGTATTTTCTGCTCCTACTCCATAATAAGCAACAACTGCGGCACAAATAAAACCAACAATGCTATAAAGATAAGCAAAAAAACAAAGTAACTGATACCGTCTTACCGTATCAACCAACTTTGAATAAAAAAGGACAATAGGAATAAGACCAACAATCATAAAAAGTTTAGCAAAGGGAACATATTCCCTGCCCCCCACAATGTCTATAAAGAGGGAATCTTTTAATTCTTTAATGATGGTGTACGACGCAATAATAGAGAAAAAAACCCCACTTAAAAAAAGAACCTTTAAGCGCTCATAATGAGTAACATCCCTTTGCACATCCATCGCTTTTTGCATAAAAGCCTCTTTCTTAGAACTAATTTTCAACTCTCAAAAAACCACAAAAAAAACCTCTGGAAATTAATCCAAGAGGTTAAAATTTATTACGTGACACTCTCTAGGCCTACTGCAGTAAATAAGAAGGGACGTGAAAATACACAACCTTACGGCCTTCTCATATTCATATATTTTTTTAAAATCAAACATAGGGTAATTCATTGCTTCTTTTTGCCTAACTTCTAAAAAAGCCTTTATAACAGCCATTCTAACATAGTCTTAGAACTCTGAACAGAGGGATTTTCAACAAACTGGACGATCTTCTTGAATTGCCTTTGCATGAGTTTTACCCAAAAAGAGCGCCGCTGCCAGCCATACCGAAATAAGCCCAAGAGAGGTGAGTAAACTAAACCAAATAAACCCTTCTGCTCCAAGAGTTTTTCTAGAACTATTTATAAGCGAGCCGAGCCCCTTTGACGCGCGATTTCCAAAAATTTCAATCCACGCCTTTCCCTTATACTTTGTCTCTTTAGTAGTAGGAATATAAAGTTGTTCTTTTGCTGGTTGATTAAGTGCATAATTAATCCCCTTACAAAAAACCATAACCCCAAACCCAACCGAAAGAAGCGGGTTAAATGCCAATGCAACTAAAGCTATTCCTATCATAAGTGGAAGAAGCATAAGAGTTTTACCAAGACCAAGAGCTCTTCCAATTCTATCAATGCCAAAAACAACTGCTATGAGCGCAATAACATTGGTCCAAATAGCATAATCACTCAAATAAACACCCAATGCATGGCCAGTGTATGACGCGCTTGCTAATGCTTTAAATTGAAAATCCAAAATAGTAATCGTAACGTTATAGAATGCAACAACAGCAAGAATACCAAGCAAATAAGGCTTAGTAATTAATAACCGAAACCCCTCCATAAAACCTGTTTTAACTTTTCCTTCAAGAGGTTTTTTTGCTTCTCCATGAAACCCCTTCATTTGCGCCTGTGACGTATGATGCATGTAGTAATAAATAAAAAATGGAAGCAAACATAAAACTGCAACACCAGCCATAATTGCATAAGAAGTTCCGACCCACTTTGTCATATACTTACCTAACAAAGGCCCCGCTATCCCACCACTTTGGGCGCCAATAATAATTGTTGCATATCCACGTTTTGCAGCTTCTGGTGTAGTGGTATCTGAAACGAATGACCAAAACAAAGTAATCATGATAACCCCAAAGCTTTCCACGAACAGGTAAAATGCCCACCCTAAAAATCGCATTGGATCAGCAACAGTGTTATCGATGCCTGTAAGAGGATTCAAAATAAGAATTGCAAAAATAACAGCAACAATTGCATAGAACAATGTTAATCCATACAAAAGTCTATGTGGCGATAAAAGATCTACCAACTTGGAATAGATCATAATCAAAGGGACCATGACAAGCGCTGACAACATCTTGACTACTGGCTGGTAATCAATACCAACCATTGTCATAAACACACTATCTTTTATCGGCCTTAACAACCAATACACACCGATAGTGATACCAAAAAGAACCGCAAGCGTTGAAAATTTTTTGCGTTCTTCAGAACTCTCGAAAGATCCAGAAAAAAATGATTTGAATTCTCGTAACATACGTATAACAATACCTTTCAGAAAAAGCATTTACAAAAGCTTATTCTAACACACTCTAAAAGCTCTGAATAGATCATTTAGAGTAATAAAAATGAGTACCTTTTTACAGATACCCATTCTTATTTTTGGCCGAAAATGTTCTAACTTAACAAACTGGACGATCTTCTTTGATCGCTTTAGCATGAGTTTTGCCTAAGAAAGCTGCAGCAGCCATCCAAACAGCAATTAAGCCAAGAGAGGTAAGTAAGCTAAACCAAATGAATCCTTCTGTTCCCAACGCTTTTTTAGAGCTATTGATAAGAGAACCAACACCCTTTGAAGAACGTGAACCAAACATATCAATCCAAGCTTTAGCTTTGTATTTAGTTTCTTTAGTTGTTGGAATATAAAGCTGTTCTTTTGCTGGTTGGTTAAGCGCGTAGTTGATACCTTTTGAAAATACCATGATAGCGAATGCAACAGGCAAAATAGCATGAGCAGAGAGAACAACCATCGCAATACCAACAATCACAGGAAGCAACATAAGTGTTCTTCCAAGACCAAGTTTACGTCCAATACTATTTACACCAACTACTACACAAATAAGAGCAACAACGTTGGTCCAAATTGCATAGTTTGAAAGATATGCACCTAGAGCGTTACCGCTATATGATGCTGATGCCAATCCTTTAAATTGGAAATCAAGAACAGTAACGATAATTTCATAGAATGAAACAACAATGAAAATTCCAAGCAAGTAAGGCTTAGTTACTAAAAGACGGAATCCTTCCATGAATCCTGTGCTTGGTTTTTTACCTTCAAGTGGCTTCTTTGATTCACCATGGAATCCAGCCATTTGATCATGAGACACATTATGCATGTAGTAATACACAATTACAGGAAGCATGCACAAAACAGCTACACTGAAAAAGATTGCATATGACGTACCATTATCACCAAAGAATGGGATAATATATGAACCTGCAAGAGGCCCTGCTATCCCACCAATTTGAGCACCTAAAACAACGGTAGGGTAACCACGTTTTGCAGCTTCTGGAGATGTTGTATCAGATACAAAAGACCAAAACAACGCAACCATGATTGATCCAAAACTTTCTACAAAGATATAGAAAGCCCAACCAAGCCAACGACTTGGATCTGCAACAGCATTTGAAATACCTGTTGATGGATTAAGAATGAGAATCGCAAAAATAACAGAGCTAATAGCATAAAAAAGCGAAAAACCATACATCAACGTATGACGAGAAAAACGATCAACTAATTTAGAGTAGATCATAACCAATGGAACAATAACCGCTACAGAAAGCATTTTTACCATCGGTTGATAATCGATACCAACCATTGTCAAAAAAACGCCATCTTTTAAAGGACGCAAAAGCCAATACACACCAATGGTGATACCAAACAATACCGCAAGAATTGAAAACTTTTTACGTTCTTCGGGACTTTGCACTGCCCCACCACTAAAAAACGATTTGATCGCACTTAACATAAAGAAATACCTTTCTTTCTTTTACAAACAACTAATTAACACACTACTCGATCTTCACGCAGCGCTTGAGCATGCACTTTACTTACAAACAATGCTGCAAACATCCATACACCAATAAGACCAAACGACACTAATAAACTAAAGACGATAAATCCCTCGGCCCCGAGAATACCTCTTGTGCTATTAATGACGGATGCACCTCCCTTTGATAAACGTGAACCGAACATATCAATCCACGCTTTTGCCTTATACTTAGTATCTTTTGTTGTTGGAATATACAGCTGTTCTTTTACCGGCTGAATGAGCGAATAATTAAATGATTTTTGAATAGCTTGGATAGCAAATGCAACAATAAGCACTGGATAAAAACTCATACCAACCACACATACCCCCACCAATAATGGTAGCAAAATAAGCGTTTTACCAAAACCCAATGACCTTCCTAAGCGATCGATACCTACCAACACACATGCCAATGCAATAAAATTGGTAACCGCTGCAAAGTCATTTAAAAAAATAGTTAAGGCATCCCCAGAATAAGAAGCTTTTGCAAGTCCTTTAAATTGAAAATCAAGTACTCCATTAATCACTTCGTAAAAACCAACAATTGCAAAAATACCAAGCAGATAAGGCTTGCTCAAAAGCAACCGTAACCCTTCAAAAAATCCTGCTTTTTTATGCTTACCTTCAAGCGGAGAACGCTCGTCAGCAACAAACCCTTCCATCTGAGAACGAGGAACATGGCGCATGTAATAAAAGACCATAGGTGGCAAGAAACAAAGAACGAATACCCCAAAAAGCAATGCATACCCGGTACCACCTGTACCGCAAGAAACAATAATTGCCTTCGAAATAAGAGGAAGGCATACAGCACCCGTTTGCGCTCCCATAACAATCACACTGTACCCACGCTTTGCAGCATCAGGCGTAGTGGTATCAGAAACGAATGCCCAAAAAAGAGCTGCCATAATGGTTCCAAAGGTTTCAACATATAAGTAAAACGCCCAGCCCAATGCTCGAGACGGATCTGCTACCGTATTGGCAATGCCTATCACTGGATTCAAAATAAGAATCGCAAAAACAATAGCACACACTGCATAAAAAATAGAAAGAATGTACAGAACAACATGGCGCGGAAAACGATCAACGAGCCTTGAGTAAATCATTACCACTGGAATCACAACAATAACTGAAAGCATTTTTGCTAAAGGAACATAATTAGTACCTACCATGTTAAGGAAAATACTGTCCTTGATAGGGCGAAGAAGCCAGTAGACGCCAATCGTTATACCGAATATCACCGACAAAAGAAAAAACTTTTTACGTTCCTCCTTATGCAGCAAGCCCCCAAAAAACGATTTTACCCTTTCAAGCATTACATGAACCTTTCTAAGTTGAATTATTTTCTCACGTTGTCCCTCTTTGAGAGTTATTTTCATCGGAGAAAAGGTGAAGTATACTCACTTTTTTGATTCGATGCTACTTTCGCCGAGCAGGCCAGCTTAAGTCCTTTACTCGTTTACTAAACAGGATCTCTCTGTTACTCTTTAAAAAACGCTTACAATACTTCCAGGCGCACCATTGATTACTTTTTACAGGAAGTATGTGGACTCTCTAAATAGGCTTATCATTATGACAGTACAAAACAAATTTAAAGTAGAAAAAATAATTCCTGAAGTGGAGATCGAAATAGACGATACGCTCCCTCTTCTTCCCCTTAAAAATGTTGTACTTTTGCCTAAAAGCATCTTGCCTGTTATCGTTGGCAGAGCTTCATCCATAAAAGCTGTTGAAGCTGCCTCAAAAGGTACAAAAATTGTTTTTGTTACTGCTCAAAAAGATCCCGCAATTGAAAACCCAACAGAAAAAGATCTGTATCTTCACGGTACACGGGCTCTTATTCTTCAAACCATGAAGATGTCTAACGGATCATTAAAAATTCTCGTTGAAGGGCTTTCTCGTGGCAAAATGACCGATTTTGAACAAATGCCTGAAGGCTATTATCAAGTTATTGCACACGATCTTGCCACACCAGAAGTGTCTCGTACCGTCGATTTTGAAGCTGCTTGGCGCACCTTTTATTCCATGTACGAAACCTATACTAAGCTGAATGAAAAAGCCCCTCAGGACCTTCTCAATCTTGGAAAGTCGCTCGAAGATATCGACTATATCGTTGATACTACCGCAGTACATTTGAACCTTTCGTTTGAGGAACGTCAAGGCATTTTAGAATTACTTGACCTTAAAAAACGTTTGCTAAAAATCAGTACTGCTCTTAAAAAAGAGATTGAAATTCTTGAAACAGAACAACGTATTCGTGGACATATTCAAACACAAGTTGATAAAAATCAACGCGAATACTATTTGAATGAGCAAATTAAAGCGATTCAAAAAGAGCTTGGACGAGAAGACCAACATGGTGAACTTGCTCAACTTCGTGAAAAAATTAAGTCATTAAAGCCAACAAAAGAAGCGTTGGAAAAAGTTGATAAAGAAATGAAGCGGCTTGAGCAAATGCCTCCTCTTTCTTCTGAAGCGGTCGTTAGTCGACACTATATCGATTGGATTGCATCACTACCTTGGTCAAAACAAAGCAAAGACCGCATCAGCCTTGAGCAAGCGGAAAAAATTCTCAATTCCCACCATGCTGGTCTTAAAAAAGCAAAAGATCGAATTATCGAATTTTTGGCAGCAAAAAAGTTTTCAAAAACACTCGACCGTTCTCCAATCATTTGTCTTGTAGGGCCTCCTGGAGTTGGCAAAACATCTCTTGCAAAATCTATTGCCGATTCACTTGGTCGTGAATTTGTTCGTATCGCTCTTGGCGGTATAAAAGATGAAGCTGAGATACGTGGACATCGCAGAACCTATATTGGTGCGCTTCCTGGGAAAATCATTCAATCAATGAAAAAGGCAAGCACCGTTAATCCGGTTATCTTGCTTGATGAAATTGACAAAATGGCAATGGACAATCATGGAGACCCTGCATCAGCGCTCCTTGAAGTGCTTGATCCAGAACAAAACAAAGGATTCGTAGACCATTTCTTGGATCTTGAATATGATCTTTCTCATGTCATGTTTATTGCTACGGCAAACCACATTGATGGAATTCCCTATCCACTGTTTGATCGCATGGAAATCATTTCCCTTGCTGGCTACACCACACCAGAAAAACTTTCTATTGCAAGTAAATTTTTACTACCAAAAAACCTTAAAGAATACAGCCTTACCGCCACACAATTTAAAGTATCACTTGAAATACTTGAAACAATCATCAACGACTACACAAAAGAAGCTGGTGTTCGTCAATTAGAACGAGTTATTGCAAAAATAATGCGTAAGGGAATCCAGATCCTTTTGAAAGAAAAAACAGTTAAAAGTATCACCGTCACTCCAGAACTGTTGCGTGAATGGCTCGGTCATCCGATCTTTAAACGCCAACAACTTGAAACAGAAGAAAAAATTGGCCTTGCTACCGGACTTGCGTGGACAGAAATGGGTGGCGATGTTCTTGAAACTGAAGTTTCTGTTGTTCCTGGCAAAGGTACATTAACCCTTACCGGACAACTTGGTGATGTAATGCAAGAATCTGCACAAGCAGCTTTAAGTTACATTCGCAGTAAAACAAGCGAACTTAACATTTCAAGCAAATTTAATAACACAAAGGATATGCATATTCACTTTCCTGAAGGAGCAACTCCTAAAGACGGCCCTTCAGCTGGTATTACTATGTGTGCCGCACTTGTTTCTGCTCTTACAAAAAATCCTATCAATCCTCATGTTGCCATGACAGGTGAAATAACCTTGCGCGGACGAGTGATTGGTATTGGTGGAGTAAAAGAAAAATTGCTTGCTGCAAAACAACATGGCATGAAGTTGGTCATTGTTCCTAAAGAAAATGAAGACGATGTTAAAGAAGCAGTCAAAGATTTAGGAAAAGCGTTTGATTGCGAAATTGCATTCGTTTCAACCATGGATGAAGTGTTAAAATTAGTACTTAAAAACAACCCTTTTGATCACAAAAAAGTACGTGCTGTTTTACAACCACCAAAGAAAGTTGCTGCTAAAAAACCACGCAAACGAACGAGTTAAAAAACGAGAAGACTATTTTTCTATTTGGTGTATACTTCGTTCTTTATTTTAAAAATATTAATAACCCGTTCGTCTTACTATTATACTTGGCGAACAACAGGAGATCCTGACATGAAAAAAACCCTCTTAGTTGCACTTTTATCTGTTTCAGCACTTTCAACACTTCCAGGCTGCGGCGAAAAAAAAGCTGTTGTTGCTGAAGAAGTAACAACTGTTGAAACAACTCCTGTTGCAGAAGAAGTAGTTGCTGTTGAAGAAGCAACACAAGCTACTCCTGTTGAAGAAGAAGCTAAGTAAGCAATTTTTGCTTTATTGCACAAATAAAAAAAAGAGGCACTTTTTGAGCGCCTCTTTTTTTTATTACTATAATTTTATTATTGTTTACTTACCCTTTACCAAGTCTTCAAACACGTCAAAGATATTGGCTCTTCTCTTTTCATCAAATTGCACGATTTCCCAATCAATAATTATAGGTCGCAGATTCAAGCTTGTAAGAATTTTTTCAAACTCTGCCCATCCCAAACTTCTAAGTTGTTGGTTTGCACGCAAAGCAGTTATCAATTCTTGCCGCAGTATAGGCTCTGCATCAGTTCTTTCACCAAGCAACATCTGATAATACCTAACAAATTCTCGAATAAAACTAATAGTTTGTTGATCATGGTTCCCCGGCGCCAACTGCAGAACTTCAGCCATAGCAGCTCCACGGCCAATTTGGTGATGATCTCCAAAATCTAGAAGAACATCATTTGCTTGCGCTCCACCCACAGTAGCAGCTCTGAAATTTTTATTCAACTGAACAATGGCATTAATAGCACTTTGTATTTCTTTATTTACTTTATCGCTGAGTGTTAAAGGAGCTATTTGCTTAGCATTCACCATTAATTCCAACATTTCTTTAAAATGGTCACTTACAAGCATCTCTCCATCAAACTTAGGATCCCCTAATTTTCCCGATTCTATACCCTGCACATAATTTATAACCTGTTGCGTAGCAATCAATGCAATCGAATAAAATGGAGACTCTTCTGGCCACCATGATGGGGTTAAAAGATATTTCTGCGCTGGAGAAAGATCACTAAATCCTGGAATATCTTGCACCACAAGAGCTTGTTCTTGCACGCCTACCGCTGCAGCTATATCCAATTTTTCAACAATATTCGCTCTTACTCTATCCATTAAAGTAACTCCCTCAATTGCTTGAGGGACAATCATTTGTTCAGCCAGTTTTATTTCTGCCTCTCTTTCCTCTTGCTCAAGCAATTCCGCTTCTTCTCGCTCAGCATCTGCACGTAGTTTTATTTCCGCTTCTCTTTCCTCTTGCTCAAGCAATTCCATTTCTTCTCTCTCAGCATCTGCAAGTAGTTGCTTATCTTCTGCCTGTCTTATCATTGCTTCAAAAGCTAATCGTGTTTTTTCTTGTTCTTTTTTAGCTTTCAATGCTTGTTGTTGAGCTTTTTCAGCAGCCACTATCTGCATCTGCCGCACTTGTTCTGCTTGCAGAGCCTTTTGTTGCTGTACCTGTCCCGCTTGCACACCAGACTGTTGGGCTCTTTCTAGCTCTTCAGCAGCATCAATTCCTGCTAACGCAGCCTTGCCAATAACTGTCATTCCAAGACTTTCTCTGTTTAGAATTGCCATATACAAGTAAATATTACTACTTCTATTATCAAACATTTCCTTTTCATACGCCGTTCCACTGGTTTTAAAATACCGAGCAAGCTCACCTCCAATAGCATAATGAATAGCAGATTGAACTTCTGAATCACCAAAACTTTTTTGTATTAAAGAATTATGATTAAAAATCAAAGTATTATTGCCACTTATACTAAAAAATGTTTTCTTTATCTTACTCAATTCCCCTATCAATAGAGGTAATTTTTCCGCCCATGACTGTAATTTTTCCTGCCTGTTTGTTATACCAGCAGCTTTAAAATAAGCAGTTTTTCTTTCTACTACAGCGGGCCATTTAATTAATTCTGGATCTTCGTAAAATCCTCTCGCGCAATCGTACAAAAGTCTAAACAGCGGAGAAAACTCTCCGTCAGTAGCAACAACATCTACAGGATCAGAAGATGCCCCAAATCCAGCTTTCCACAAATAAAATGTATCCGCAAAATCAAGTGGATACTTAGCATTAGCAAAATCATAAGAATAATAATAATTCGAAACATATGCCCCAATAGTTTGATCTTTTGAATAAAGATCACCATTTTCAAATCTCAGCGACATACGATTAAAAGAATCTTTTTTAAAGGCTTGACAATCCTCTTGATTTTTTGCATTTGGACAATTAGCACAACTCAAATAAAGGCCTTTAAATCTATTAGCTTGCGCCTGTTGTACCGCCTCAAGCCTACGCGCTTTTATTGCTGCTGCTTCTTGTATTGTTTGTTGTTTTTGCATTTGTTCAATAACAAGTCTTTCTGCTGCTACTCTTTCTGCTTCAACCTTGGCTAACCGTTGTCTTTCCAACTGAGCAAGTTTTTCAAGTTCAACAGCTCTTTCTTGTTCTACTCGTAATTGTTCTTGCCGTAACACTTCAGCCTTTTTTTGTTCCTCAGCTATTTTTCGAGCTTCTGCTTCTTGCGCTCTTTTAAGTTCTGTTTGTTGTCTTGCAAGTTCTGCCTTTTCAGCCTCTACTTGAGCAGCGGATTTTTTAGGAGCAACAGATGGTGGTGTTTTTTTAGGAGCCTTTTTACCTTCAAGCGCATCTTTTGCTTCTCGAGCAAGTCGTTCAAAATCAGAAGCAAGTTTTTCTGCAGCAGCTTTTTCTTTTTGTTGGTTTACAGATAACGTACCAACAGTTCTTATTGTTTTTGCTTGTTTATCTAACATATCTTTAACAACGTTTGAAAAATCCTCTAAATTTGCCACCAATACGGCTGTTCCATCTGCTTCAAGAGAGCCTTCTTTTAATTTTCTAAAAGCTGTATTCAGCCAATTACGATTAACCTGCTGCGCTTCAGAAAGCAAAGGAGTAATATTTTCACCTTCAACAAAATTTAAATACGCTTCTAAAGAAGAGATAGAAGCATCACGCTCAAGACCTGGTACCTGACTTATACCGGTAGCTGCTCCTTGCACTTGGCCTGTAATGGCTCCAGCCACAAGCAGTGTCACTAAAAAATGTTTCTTCATTTTCCATCCTCTTTTTTATAACCTTATTTATTATATTTCTAATTGAAATTTTAATTACTATTTTAAAAGAACGCAACAACTTATTACCACTAAGCTTAAAAACAAGTAAAAAATAATGGATGGACAACGCAATTGTTGTCCATCCATCGATAGTAAGATTTAAAACTCAGAAAAACTCTAAATCATTTCGGTCAAAAATTCAATCAGAGCATTCTTTATCTCTTCTGTTGTTTTAAGCGATAACGCTTGCACGGCAGTACGTATTGAATTTCTATTATTCCCAAATGATTGAATGACTTGAGCTACTGCAATACCATGCTTACTATTCAAAATAGCCCTTATTTTTTCTTTGATGGTTTCAGGCATCTTACCTTCTGAAGCTAACAGCGCTTTATGCATTTGAAGTTTTTCAAGCACAGTGTTTTCATTTACAAATCTTGCGTCAGTAGGCCTTGCAAGTAAAATACCTACTATTCTACGTCGCTGCTCATTCTTACTGCGCTTTTCTTCATTTTTATCTTGCTCTATTTCTTGTGCTTCTGGTCTCAATCGCTCAAATTCTTCTGGCTCTACCGGCACTTGCTGCGCTGTTTCTCCATTAATCTCTGCTTGCAATGCCCTTGCAAGCGCTTCATCAGCTGCCAATAAATCTCTCTGTGCCTGTATTACTTCTGGCAAAACATCACCCGCTGATAAAGAAAGTGCCATTGCTCTTGCTAGCTCTTCATCTTGATCACACTCGTCTTGCTCAACGCTTAGCGCATTTGGTACTGATACATCTTGCGCTATTTTACATTGAGGACAAATTCGATTCATTTTTAAAGCTGTATTTAAACATTCTTCGTGAAATACATGCGCACATATTGTTGATTTCAATGGCAAGCCATTTTCACCTTCCCAGCATATTCCACAATGAAATGGCTCTTGTTCTTCAGGTTGGAATCTTTCTAAACAATTGCATGCCCCGTGTACTCCCCGAGCACAACGATCTGCTTGCGTTTCAATACGAGCAGCTGCTGCTGGCTGAATTGCTACAGGTCTTTGTGGTTGGATGTCTTGCGCAGAAACTTGAAGACGTTTTGCTGCATCTTCTGCATCCCTTGCAGCATCATACTGTTGCGCATCAAGAACAAAATTCCATGCTTTGTCATATTCCATTTTGCCTTTTTGCACACATTCCCGAATAGCGCTCTCAAAATCTTCTTCAGCTTTTCTTCTTTTCTTAGCTTCTTCTTGCTCTATTTTTTGACGATCTGCTTCTTCTTGACGTTCTATCTCACAAAGGCACGCCACCACTTCTTCCATCTCTTGTTGTTGTTTTTGCTCTTTCGTCTGTCTAACTGCATCAGGAGTATTTTCCCTAATGCTTTCAAAAAAACTATTTAAAGCTTCTTCTCTCTGTTTTTCATCTCTTCGCAAAATCCTTTGATATGCTAATTGAGTAGGTCCCGCTAACGCGGTTATATCATATGTCCAGAAACCATGAACTACCGCATTCGGTATTTCCTGTTGAACTCGCTTAGGCTTTTCGGCCGCTTGCAATACTCCTGCGCACGCTAATGCTAAACTTATTAAAAAAATTTTCTTCATATCATTTCCTTTATTCAATCAAAAACGCAACATTTCTTATTGAATTATACAGAATAATGAATAAAAAGACAAATTGAATAAAAAAATAACTCTAAACAGGCTTTCAACATTATTTTCCCTAGAAAGACTTTTTACAACAAGCGTCAATAAAACCTTGAAATAAAGGGTGCGGTTTATAAGGGCGGGATAAGAATTCAGGATGAAACTGGCTAGCAACCATAAAGGGATGATTTTTAAGCTCTACAATTTCAACCAATGAACCATCAGGAGATTGTCCCGAAATAACAAGTCCAGCATCTTCAAGAGATTTACGATAAACATTATTAAATTCATAACGGTGGCGATGACGCTCTTGCACCACGTCATGTTCAAGATCGCAAACTCCATACGCAGCAGCAGTTTTGGTACCCAGTACAATCTTGCACGGATAAACCCCAAGGCGCATTGTGCCCCCTTTACGAGTCACTTCTTTTTGCTCATTCATCATGCTCACTACAGGAATAGAAGTTTCTTCGTTCACTTCACATGAATTTGCATCAGCACCAAGCACTGCACGAGCTAATTCTATACAAAGCACTTGCATCCCCAAACACAACCCAAGATAAGGTTTATTATTGATTCGGGCCCAACGCGCAGCACAAATTTTCCCTTCAACTGCTCGTGCACCAAAGCCTCCAGGAACCACAACCCCATCACATCCTGAAAGAAATTGATCAACAGTCTCTTCGGTCACTTGTTCTGCATGAATCCATTTAATGGTCACTTTTGCACGCGCATAACGAGCAGCGTGATTCAATGCTTCCATAACACTGATATACGAATCATGCAGCTCCACATACTTACCAACAAGTGCAATCGTCAATGCTTTTTCTGCCGGAGCTTCGATGCGCGCAATAAGATCCTGCCAGACTGACCAATCAGGAGTTTTCCCTTTTTCAGAAAGTTGTAACTGCTTCATAACGCACGCTCCCAAACCTTCTTTTTCAAGAATCAACGGAACTTTATAAGCGATTTTTTCCGTTGAAAGAGGAAACACATTCGAGGGAGAAATACTTTCAGCATGAGCCAACTTTTCACACAATGAACGATCAATATCATGATCAGCTCGCGCAATAACCACATCAGGAATAATACCAATTGAACGCAATGCGCGTAATGAATGTTGTGATGGCTTAGTTTTTAATTCTTCTGTTACCTGCACATACGGAAGCCAGGTAACATGCACAAACAATGTATTTTCTTTTCCCAGGTCAAATCTCATTTCACGCAACGCTTCAAGAAATGGCCCCTCTTCAACATCGCCTACCGTTCCACCAACTTCTACAATCAGAACATCACATTCCATTGTTTTTGCCGCATGTTTAATCGCTACTTTAATCTCTTGAGTAATATGAGGAATAACTTGAATAGTTCTTCCTAAATATTCACCTTTACGCTCACGATCAATAACACGAGCATAAATTTGTCCCGACGTCACACTGCATGAACGTTGTAAATTAATTCCTAAAAATCGTTCGTAATGGCCAAGATCAAGATCTGTTTCTGCTCCATCATTCGTGACAAACACTTCTCCATGCTGATAGGGAGACATTGTGCCAGGATCAACATTTATGTAAGGATCAAGTTTTTGTATACCAATACGAATCCCATTTTCTTGCAAAATCCTTCCCAAAGATGCTGCAACAACACCTTTACCAACAGAACTAATAACCCCACCGGTAACAAAGACATACTTGATCATATTTTTCCTAGAAACGCTGATTGAGAAAGAATTTTCACGAATTATTATAAGACTTTATAATTTTAAAATATTTTTTATTGTAAATCCCTTCTTGCTTTTTCACAACCATCATCATAAGTTTGGAAAAGTTTGTTAAAAAAAGGATTTGTATGAAACATCTTATCACCCTCCTCATTCTTTCACTTGCAACCTTGTCTGGTTGCGGTACCAAAAAAGAAAAAGATCAATTACTTGAAACCCAAGAAGCACCCATTACAGAAACACTTTTTGAGCATAGAGAAGACCCCAATGACACAACTCTCCCTCGTGAAGTTAAAGCTAGAAATGGTTTTTTAAAACAAACTGAAGAACCTGTTCATATAGAGACTCATGAATAACTTGCAAAATTGCCCACTACTTTTATACCATCGAAACCAGTCATGTTTAAAAATAAGAAAGGACTCGTATGAAAAAAATGGCTCTTGCAACTCTTTCAGCAGTAGCTCTTTTGTTAGCACTCCCTGGGTGCTGCAAAAAAAAGGAATGCGCTAAATCATCAGAAACATCTATGAAAAAAGAAAAATGCTGCGAAGGCAAATCTTGCTGCAAAATGGAAAAATGCCTTGCATGCAAAAAATGCCACAAAAACAAAATGTGCAATGGCAAAATGTGTGAAAAAAAATCTGCCTACCACTCATATCTAGAACTTGAAGCAGCAGACGATATTTTACTTTAATACTCGCCAACTAAAACAGGGGGGAAGTTCGCTTCCCCTTTTTGCTTTTATTAAAATTACGACTTTTTTCCGTTAACGTCTGGATTCCCAGGCTCTTACTCGTACGCCACTCGTCCATACGAACCTGGCTTCTCGCTCGTTGGGAATGACATTGATTTTTTATTTATTCATTATTTTTTTTAAGCAGATCCACTATCAGCAACACGGCTTAATAATATACGATAAAAGTTTTTGTACCGTTTCATCAAACGTAAGATCACTGTTGTCAATTTCAATACCACCTTGAGGAACTGCAAGAGGAGATATCTCTCTATTCATATCTTTCACATCACGGTCATACACCAATGCCTGCGCTTCTTCTAACGTAAAAACATTTCCTCGCACCTTCTGATCTTTTTGCCATCGAGCTGCTCGAACAGGCAAAGAGGCGGTTAGATAAAATTTAAAATTTGCCTGAGGAAACACAAGTGATCCAACATCACGCCCATCAATCACTAAGTTATATTTTTTTGCCAAATCTCTTTGCTGCTCAACCATAGCCTCCCGTACCACTTTTTGCGAACTAATAAGTGCTACATATCGATCTACAGAAGAGTCTTTTAGAAACGTAGTGATATCATTGTCTTTATAAAAAATGCGCACATCTTTCTGTGCATCATAGGAATAAGAAAAAAAATCAGAACGTACGCATTCAGCAATATCATCTTGCTGCACACACTCCAAAGCATGTTCTGAATAGTCACGAACAGTCACAAGAAGATACGCAAGAGAACGATACAAATAACCAGTATTCAAATGAAAAAAGCCCAATTTTTTTGCAATACATGCAGCCACTGTCGATTTGCCACTTGCCGTTGGTCCATCAATGGTAATAATCACGCGCATCCTTTCTTATGCTACAAAGCAATATCAAGTCCTAAAAGTTCTACATTTGAACGACCTTGCCATTCATTTTCTGTCACCTGCACTGCCACATCAAATGGTTTATCTGCATGCAATTGCAGTGCTTCATAGATATCAGGCCTATTGAAAAAAATAACTGGCTTAATAACTCCTTCAGAAAATAAAAGACATTTTACATGTTCATCTTTTAAAAGCTGCGCAGGTTGAGCAAGGGTTACTTGCTTCAGATGAAACAAAGGTTGAGCATTTTGCGCACCAAATGGCTCAAAAAGCTCCATATCTTGAATCAGTTTTTTATTTACTTCAGACAATGTTATTTCCGCATCACATTTAATTTTCTGTTTCAAATCTTCTGGTGTTAAACGGGCAGCTACATACGCTTCCAATCCTTCTTTAAGTGCTGGCAATTTATCTTGATCAAGCGCAAGACCAGCTGCCATTGCATGCCCCCCAAATTGATCTAGCAAATGTGAATGCGCTTGCAGCGCATCAAACATATTAAGCCCTTCAACTGATCGACATGAGCCTTTTGCTTTCCCTTTATCGGTCAAATGAAATAAAAGAACCGGCCTACCATAAGCACCAACAATACGCGAAGCAACAAGACCAATAACCCCTGGGGCCCAGTTTTTACCCCCTGCCATCACCACCATTTCTTTTGAAACATCAATCGTTCCTTGGGCAACGCATCCTTGTACATCTTCAAAAATTGAACGCTCAATCAATTTACGAGCTTCATTAAGTTCAAATAAAATTCGCCCCACCGCTTCTGTTTCACCAAGATCTGAACCTAATAAAAACTTAACTCCCTGACGCGCATCTTCCAAGCGACCCAGTGCATTAATCTGCGGAGTAATACGAAAGCCAATATCAGTAGCAGAAAGTTTTGCTTTTGTAAGTTTTGCGTTTGCTTTTAAAACAGAAAGCGATAACGTATTTTTTTCATAAATCCAACGTAACCCATGACGCACCCAAAAACGATTTTCACCAAGTAATGGAACTACGTCAGCAATTGTGCCAAGCAACAATAATTCATACGCCTTTTCAGGAAGAGGCAGACCTTTTTTTTCATACAGCAAAGTCAAAATTTTAAAAGAAACTCCAACACCCGCAAAATCTTTAAATGGATATAAACAATCCGACTGATGCGGATTAACCAAAGCAAATGCTTCTGGAAGATGTTCATGCGGGCGGTGATGATCAGTAATAATAAGATCTATTCCACGTTCTTTGGCCACAAGCGCTGGTTCAAAAGCTGTTGTGCCATTATCAACCGTAATAATAACTTTATACCCATTATCTGCAGCTCGATGTACCACTTTTGTCGAAAGACCATATCCTTCTTTTGCTCGATGAGGCAGGTAAAAATTAACCTGTGCTCCAAGAGGAAGAAGACATGCCATCATCAAAGACGATGAGGTAATACCATCAACATCATAATCGCCAAAAATAAGAATTTTTTCCTTATGATCAATGGCATACAAAATACGTTCAACTGCCTTTTCTGCATCTTTTAACAATGAAGAAGAAGCAACATCTTTTTCAAATGAACTAAATAAAAAACTCGTAATAGCATCATCTGTTGAATACCCACGAGCCAATAATGTTTGAGCAAGAGGAATGGCAATATTATATTTTGCTGCAACCTCAATGACAGTCCCTTTTAAAACCAACTGAGCATGAGGCTTTTTCCAAAGATATTTAAGCCCTTGTACCGACTGCATAAAAAATCACAATACTGTTAAAATAGCTTGTCCAAATGCTGCTGCAGCCAAAGGACCATTTGCCGTAACAACTTTTCCATCAACAACAACTGGCTCATGAACAAATGTTGCACCCGCCGCATCAAACACTTCTTGTACTCCTCCATCATCATCCCAACCAGTTGCTTTTTTGCCACGCAATACGTGTGCATGCGCAAGAATACGAGGAGACACACAAATAGCTCCGTATGCCTTTCCTAACGCAAACGCTTCATTAAGAATTCGATACATCACAGGAGTATCTAAACATTTATTTTTCATTGCCCCGCGCCCACCAATCAAGAATATTCCATCAAAATTAGTAATATGCAGTACATCAAGAGCGACATCAACATGAACTGTTGAACCATCATGAGCAACCGCTTGACCGAGTTTATCGCTTGCTATTGTTATACTAACACCTGCTTTAAGCAAAACTTTGTGCGTTTCATTATATTCTTCTTGTTGGTACCCTTTGCTGGCAACAACCAATACCACTTTTTTTGTCATACCCAATTCCTTTTACCCCCGTATATCAATGTTTTGCCAGAGTAACACCTGTATAAAATGCGGTCAAATAGCGCACTTTCTCTCAATACACTTGCACAAAAAAGGATCAGTTTTTTATACCTAAATCCACTATTTATAAATCCACTATTTAAAAATTTATTCTTTGGAGCCACTCATGCATAAAAAACATTTTCTATTTCTTAGTTATGTCGTTGCCTTCTTTAATTTTTTAAACTGCACAGTCCCTCCAAGTCCCAAAAACTCCCTTATTGCCTCACTTGCTGCGGCACATTCTACTCAAGAACTTCCACTTTCCTCTACTTCTCGTTCTATTTTGCGACTTTTTTATATAACAGAACATCTTGAGCCAGCCCTTACTTTCATTAAAAAAATGACCTTACAATCTAAAAAAATAGATGAACAATGTGCTTATCGCATTGTCTCTCTTTTTTCTGGAACTGCCCTTTTAAAAAGCGAAAAAATGAAAACTGTATTCTTGCACATCACAGAACAACACTCACTTTCGCCTCTCCTTATCGTATGGGATCGGATAAAGCAATTTAAATACGGAATCAATCCACAAGAAAAAAATCTTCTTTTAGATTTTTCAAAACTTTGCCTTGTTGCCTATCAATTTACTCTTGTAACACTCAACCAAAAAAACGCTTCTCCACTTCCTTGCATTTCCCCAGAAGATCTTAATTCATTCGAACAAATTGACGAAGTATTTGAAACAATGGAAAGTTATTCATTTTTTTATTTTCTAAGAAAACCTTTGATACAAACAAAAACAATCACTCCATCACCGAAAAATTCAAATGTTCACGAATTTTGTGCAAGCCTTGCTCTTCGCTATTATCTCAACGAACGACTAAAAATAACCTTCTCTTTATTTACCTCTTTTCATAAAAAAAAGATCCCACTTTTTACTCAAGGAATTGAATACCTTGGCTTTAAAAAAGAGGATATTATTTTTGATGATCAGGTTATTGCCACCTATTTTGATCTTTTACAAGAAGAAAAACAGCTCACTCCTTTTATACAACTCATGAAACAATTTCAAAGTTTTGATTTCATAAAAAATGCTACATTTGTAAAAGAATTTTTAGTCCTTCTTTGCATTGTGTACAAAGACCTGCTTTTAGAAAATAACCTTACATCTCGATTGCCAGAAATTACTGAGAAACTACATGAACTATCTCTTGAACAACTTCTTTTTCTCATAGATAACATTAATGAAAAATATGTGGCAAAATTTTTTTCTTCAAAACCAATAATCCAAAAAGACAGTTCTCTCCCCACTCTTATTGAGTATGAATATGGAGTTTCTCCTCATACTTTTACCAATCTTATTTTTCATCGATACTATTATATAAAAAGGCTTCAGTCGGTAGTAAAAACTCTTTTAAAGCTTACTATCCAGAAACAATTTACACCAACAAAAACAAGCTTATTCTTGAAACCATTTACTATGGCTTGGGAAGATTTTATAGCTTATAAAGATGTCTGCGACCAACAATTAATTATTGATTTTACAAAAGAAATTTATACTCTTTCCCAAACATTATTATATCACCATCCTAATCATCACTACACACATGCGCTTCAATTTTTTTTATCAAAACCAAAACTGTTTTCTGTATTAGAAAAGTCTCTTTCAAATGAACAGTCAATGCTTATAGATGACTTTAAGCAAACTATTGAAATCGATAAAATAATTTCACGCTTTTATGTCATAAAACGACTTAATCCCATTATGACTAAAATCAATATGCTCTATGCAAATAATCTACTACACCTTAATTGCACTACTATTATCGATAAAAATGATCCTTGTTTAAAAAAATTATCTTTAAGTAAAGAGCCGATTATCACCATGATCCACGATATCTATCGAACAGATACTTTCAAACCTATTTTTACTCTCTGGAATGGAATTAGCCACTACAAATACATTCAAGATGAAGACCTTTGTAGTGAATTTGCACAATTCATTATTCATCTTATTCACAACACAACCCACTCTACAAAAAAAGGATTACTACCTCTTGATCAACTTAATGAAATGCCCTTAGAAGATATTCTCAATCTCCTTGATATTCTCGTAGAAGAATTACCCCTATTTCTTAATGAAAATGAAATCAATGCTAACATGCACTGGAAAGATTGGCTCAAAAAATACTGGCTTATAGCGCCCTTACGAACAGCCATTTTTGGTATTACTGTTTACCTGACGTACAAAGGAGTAATGAAAAAATCAAACCATCAACAACCATTAAATCCACAAACTGACATACTGTAGGCTTTGTTGCGCATAAACCTCCCACTCGTCGTCCTCAGCGATACGGTAGTCGCAGCAGGGCGTAGCACTGGCTAGACGGAGTAAGCGTAAGGATCCAGAATAATTGCACAAAATCATTATAGTAAAAAATTATAAAGACTTTGTCTTGTTACGTGCCCTCTTTCGCTAAAGCTTCAGCGTGGCACCACGCCTTAGCCTCGAAGAT
>CAZQDJ010000020.1:0-19135 GCA_964592275.1 uncultured Pseudomonadota bacterium
ACTACGGAAGAAGCTTCTTCGACTAATGATTTCATTGTATTAGGTAACCTTTCTTTAAGGAGTATGGCTCGACAAGAACGTTCTGGAGCCTTAAATCTTACAACGATACTATGTAGTATACCAAAAGGCCCTTGCAATAGTAAATAGTGGAAAGAGGAGAGGTTTTAAGGAGGTTCTGGAGCGGGAAACGGGATTCGAACCCGCGACCTTTGCCATGGCAAGGCAACGCTCTACCAGTTGAGCTATTCCCGCAAACATAAGGGTAAAGGTATCATACCATCATCATTTGTCAACGAAACAATCATATAAAATTGTATGATCGTAAGCTTCGAAGGTGTCTTTTTAGCTTGATGAGGTTATGGTGAAGATCAAATATGGCTCTTCTACTCGTCGTCCTCAGCGATAGGAGGTTGTCTCGTGCGAATGCGCGGATAAGCGACTAAGCGTCAGGATCCAGAATAATTGCGAAAAAATCATTACAGTGAAAAATATAAAGACTTTGGTGTAGTTTATCACTGGATCCTTACGCTTGCTTCGTCTGGTCGATGCATTAAAATGCATCGCTGCGACTTTCGCCTCGCTGAGTACGACGAGTGGGAGAGGCTAGGATAATCTTCGCGATTCAATAGAACCTACAAAAGCAAGTAGTGTAAAGGCAAAATAAGATGTTTAAGAAAGGGTTTTATGTTTTCCTACGTACGTGGAATAGTAAAGGGAGTGGTAGAAAATCAAGTAACTATTGATGTGCACGGTGTTGGGTTCTGTGTGTTTGTTGCTAATCCAGAGCTTTTTCCAAAAGAGAAAGAAATGACGGTGACTATTCATATGCAATGGAATCAAGAACAAGGTCCAACATTCTATGGTTTTTCAAGTGAGTATGAAAAAGCGGTCTTTTTGTTGGTAGTGAGTTGTTCTGGTATTGGACCAAAAATTGCTCTTCTTGTACTACAAAATCTTTCACCAGCTACTTTTTTAAAGGCAATTCAAACAGCCGATATAAAAATTTTAAGCAGTATTAGTGGTATTGGACCTAAAAAAGCTGAACAGTTGATTATGCAATTAAAACACAAAGTTACAGCATTGGTTGGTCGTGGGTGGTCTGAGGATAGTTCTGATGACATGATAGCTCTTGAGCAATGGAAAAATATTTCGCAGGTTTTGGTATCGCTTAATTATTCTCGTCAAGAAGTTGATCAGGCATTGTCTCATATTGCAAAAGAAGGACAGGGAGGCGATGTATCATTTGATCTATTGATGCGTAAGGCGCTAGCTTTTCTTGCTAAAAGGGTATAATTTTTTACTCTGTTTGTTTTAGCATTTTGTCATTGTATCGCGCATTGTGCGTTAGGGAGTATCTAGCATGACATTGCTTGATGTTTGTCATTGGACTAATGAATTTTTGGCTGTGCCGTCATTGATCGTATTTTTAGGATCAGGCATTGTTTTAACTTTAAAAACTCGTTTTGTGCAGATTCGTGCTTTTCCGCGTCTATTGACGCTTCTTAAAAAAGGAGTCAAACACAGCCATCAAGTAAAGAATGAAAAAACAATTAATCCTTTTCAGGCAGTGTTTGCAGCGATGGCAACAACCATTGGGATGGGAAATATTGTAGGGCCTTCTATTGCTATTATGACTGGTGGTCCGGGAGCTCTGTTCTGGTTGGTTGCTTATTCATTTTTTGGAGCAGTGACCAAGTTTACCGAAGTTTTATTTGCTGTGAACATGCGCACTCGTTTACAAGATGGAACTATTATTGGTGGTCCAACTCAGTATTTGAAAAATGTTCATATTTGGCTTGCTCATTGGTATGCGGCATTGACACTGTTTTTGTTTGCTGGGTGGTCTGGAATGCAGTCAAATACTCTTGCAAGTATTTTCTCTATGGAGGGGTTCTCTCCGATAGCAACTGGTGGAATTCTTGCCCTATTTACCTTCATTGTTTTAATTGGTGGCATTAAACGTATCGGTCAACTTGCAAGTAAACTTGTTCCTTTGATGTTTGTTTTATATGTCGGGTTTACTCTCAGTATTTTATTAAGCGATATTCCAGCATTGCTTTCTGCGATTGCATTAGTGTTTAAAAGTGCTTTTACGTATCAAGCAGCGACCGGAGGTTTTTTGGGAGCTACTTTGCTTTCTGCAATGCGTGTGGGAATTCAACGCAATATGCATATTACCGAGGCTGGTCTTGGATCTTCGTCTATTGCTCATTCAATGACTGATGCTGATAAGGCTCCTGATCAAGCTATTCTTGCTATGTTTTCAATTATTTGTGATACCACAATAGCATTCCTTTCGGGACTTTTAGTTCTTTCAACAGGGCTGTGGCTCACTACTACAACATTTCGAAATACATTGATGTACGAAATTTTTAAAAACTATTCTCCTGGTCTTGGTAAGTGGGTTTTATTTATGAGCATCACATTGTTTGTGGTAACAACTGTTATTGGAAACTCTTTTAATGCAAGTCAAAGTTATGCTTCATTTTTTAAAGAAAAAGGGGTGAAATGGTTTTATGCATTACTTGCTCTTATTATTTTTGGTGGAGCATTAGTAAGAGTGCAGCTTGTATGGGAAATGATGGATATTATTCAAGTACTTGTTGCCATTCCTCATATTGTTGGTCTTCTGATTCTTGCTTTTCGCTACGGAAAAATTCTTAAAATTTAGAATTATTTTTTAAAAGGGGAGTGTGATTAGTATGAAAAATAAAGAAAAATTCTTTTTTTGTGTATTTTTCATTTTTTTTTCTAGTTATGGGTCAGAGTTACCTATCGAGTTTCGGTTGCAAAATTACCTAGGCCTCATTAATCAAATGTGTGGTGCTGATTCTACTAATTATTCAAAGCAAGCGACTATCTTATTGAAGGCTGCTTTGGGAATAATGAAAGGTGATGACTTTTCCCCTGATGAAGAAGTTGTTCTTTATCTTCTAAGAAACAGTTATTTGAATCCTTTGTTTAAGGATCCTCATACGGGAGGAACCTGTTTACATTTTGCTGCTTTTTACGGAGCAAGTGAAGTTATGCGTTATCTTTTACATGAGGCGCATATTCCTATTGAGTTAGATAGAGAGGGAAAGACCCCTCTTCATTGGGCTATTGCCCCCTACCATAAAACTCCTCGCAGAGATGTTATAGAGATGCTTTTAGAGGCAAAAAAAGATCTTGTTAAAACAAGAGATCTTTATGGTAAAACTCCCTTATTTTATCTCACCTCTTTTTCTGAGATGGGAGATTTTTTATTGTCCTTAGGTATTGATATTAATGAAAGGGATTCATATGGAAGAACAACTCTTTTTATTGTTAAAAATCAGGAAGATACACGTTACCTTTGTTCGCGCGGTATCGATGTAAATAAAGCTGATGAACGAAAGTTGACTGCTCTTGGAGCTTATTTAACTACCTACTCATCTCGATGTAATGTAGTAAAAAGAGAGCAAAATCATCATGCAAAAATTGATGACCTTAAAAATGGCATTAGGACTCTTGTTTATTATGGTGCTCACATTCCCTGCGTGTATCATCCTGCTTCTGAAACAACGTTTTCTTATGAACTTGATTCTTTAAAAGAAGAAAAAATAAGAAGAATACGTGTTTTGCAGACAGTTTTTGGTAACATCTTGCGGCATATGGAAGAAACATTAGAGTTGACCAGAACGCGTCTTGCTTTATGTAAAAAAAATAAAAAAATGGAAACAGTTTCTCCCCTGCTTGTTGTTGATACGTATTGTTCAGCGCTTCCATTTTTTAAGAAGCGTTATAGGGAAATGAAAGAAATTATAGCAAGAGAAAAAAAAATAAAAGGTTCAAAAGAAGACATTCCTGATGACAGTGAGTTTGGTGATTTTCTTTCACGTCTTTCATTTTCAAAGCAGATATCTTCTACACTTCATTATATGGCGTGTGATTTAGTTTATAATCATGAAGAATATGCAGTAGCGCAAGGCCTTCCTGAAAACGAGCGAATTGAAATGGGGAAAAGTATTTTGAGGCGCCTGTTTCCTTCAGAGTATCCAGAGATTAATTAATACCAGTTAAAAAAAAGAGCGCCTACTTTTTCTAAAGAGACGCTCTTTTTTATTTATGTGAAAGCTTAATTGCCTGCAGTAATTCCTGAAGCAATTGGAAGATTCAGTGAGCTTATTGCTCCAATCTTTGCCAGGAAATTTATACAATTTTGATTGGTTGCAAAATCAAAAGCAGTCGCACCTGGTCCAGCTACGGTAGACATTACTTGATTATTATTTTGCATATTTTGTAAGTTAAGGCTTATTCTAGGAATTTTTACAAGTAGTTGCAAGAGAGGTAGTGAGTTGCCTTGTGCTGCATACATTAGGGCAGTCATTCCAGTATTATCTTGAAGATTTGCATTGATTCCTTTGATGCTTGCAAGAACTTTAACTAAAGCTTCGTTTCCTGCTTGTGCAGCATAGATAAGAGCTGTTGCGCCAGTATTGTCTTGCGTATTAATACTTTGTGAGATTGTTGGAACTTTAGCAAGCGCTTCAACAACTGAAGTAAAATTATCTGCTGTTGCAGTAATAAGAGCGGTAGTTGAACCATTTGCTGCATTTGTTTGAAAATTCGGGTTAGCTCCTGCAGCAAGAAGAGCATTCACAAGTTCCAGATTCCCGTCGTATGCTGCGTAGATAAGGGCAGTGGCGTCTCGATCGTCTTTGAAATTAACGTTTGCTTTTGCAGCAATAAGCGCTTCTGCAATTGCGGTATGATTTTCACTTATTGCTAAAATAAGCATTGTAGTAGTTGTTCCTGAGATTCCTACTGCATAGCTAGGGTTTGCTCCCGCAGCAAGGGCCTTTTTGACTCCAGGAAGATCATTGTTAATAACAGCGGTAAAGAGATCACTGTTTGCTTTGACAGAGGGAGGAGTTTGAAGAATTGATCGACAATTTGGAGCAGCAAAAGACCAGGCTGTTTTTCCTTGAAAAGTCGTAATTACAGGGTTTGCTCCGGCAGCAAGAAGAGCTTTTGTTATTGGTAAGTTTCCTCTATTGGCTGCCAACATGAGAGCGGTCATTCCGGTAGTATCTTGCAAATTAATACTGTCTTTGATGTCAGGAGCGTTGAGCAAAGCTTCTATGATCGGAAGAGAAAGAGTTTGTTGGTTTATGGCTACCAGTAGAGCGGTATCTAAATAATTAGCTTTGTTAGCTTGTGGGGTGGTTTTTGCCCCTGCAGCAATAAGAAGTAGAGTTAATGGTAAGTTGTTACTCATAACGGCATACATAAGAGCTGTAGAACCGGTATTATCTTGAATATTAATACTGTCTTTAATGTCATGGGCCTCAAGAAGCGCTTTTGCGATAGCAAGAGATGGGGTTTGTTGATTTAGAGATACTATTAGAGCGGTATCTGAACCATTAGCTTGGTTAGCTTGTGGGGTAGTTCTCGCTCCAGCAGCTAGAAGTAGTTGTATTATTGGAAGATTCCCTGCTTGAACTGTCCACATAAGCGCTGTGTATCCACCGTTATCTTGCATGTCGATACTATCTTTGATGTCATCGGCTTTAAGAAGCGCTTTTACAAGATCAAGAGAAAGAGTTTGACCACTTGTAGCTATTAAAAGAGCAGTATCTAAATAATGGGCTTGATTTGCTTGTGGAGTAGTTTTGGCATTGATGGGCGGGGCAAGAAGTAGCTTTACTATTGGAAGATTTCCTGTTTGAACTGCATACATAAGCGATGTGAATCCGGTGGCATTTTGAATGTTTACATTAGCTCCATGAGCGATAAGAAGTTTTGCCATATTTACGTTATTTTCTTGATCTGCATTCATAAGAGGTGTGTGGCCAAAAGCGTCCGGTAGGTTAACGTCTGCTCCAGCTTTTAGTAATAGTTCTGCTATATGAAGACTGCTTTCGGTAGTGCTGCAGGTAAGTAGGGTGAGGAGTGGGTCTTGGTCTACTGCTAAGTTTGGATTGGCACCATCTTTAAGAGCTTTTTCTAATGCAGGGATATCGTTTTGGTTAATGGCATTTATGAGTGTGTTGGTTCCTTGTGGAGCATTTTTGCTTTTTAAAAAGACTACTGTTGCAGGGGTGAATCCAAGTAATGCGTAATCTAATGGCGTGCAACCATTATGATCTTTTACGGTAAGGCTTGCTCCTTGTAAGACGAGATAAGGAATCACAGAAGGCATTGTTTTAGAGGTTATTAAGCTTGCTGACATGAGTGGGGTTGTGCCAAATTGATCAGGAGTGTTAATGTTTGCTCCATTTTAAAGAGCAGTTTTGACTCCAGCAAGATTTTCTTGATTCACCGATTGTAGCAATGCTTCTTGTGGTGACATTTTTTGTACAGAACTGCCTGAAAAAGCGGTTTGTGCTATGCAGGTGATGAGCGCCAGTGCTATTTTTTGAACATTTTTCATTATTTTTCTCCTTAAATTTTAAAGCGGCCAAGTCTAAAATGAAGTGCGACAACTTTCTGATAGAACGCCAGCAAACATTTGCCTATCTATTAAAATAATATTCTATTTGAATAACAAAATGCAATATTTAGAATAATTTTTTAAAATTAAGCTGGGACTTAAAAGTATGTGCTGATCGTGCTTTTAAGAATAATTATTGACTTGCAAGCCCTAAGAACAAAAAAGAGCGCCTGCTTTTACAAGTGGCGCTCTTTTATTTTGTATTGATAGTTATTATGCTGCTTGAACGCGCTCTAGTTCTTGAGCTCGTTTTTCTAGGTAAGCGATACGTACAGATAGCAGCGGATGTTCTCCGAATAGTTGACATAAATAACGATCTACTCGTGTTTCTGCAAGTTCATAATAGCGAAAATAACCAACAAGATGGCGGCATTTTTCTGGAGTAGTTGCCGCAGCAAGATCGCATCGTTTTTCCTGATTTTTGCTGATTGCTTGAAGTAGGGCCCCTGCTAAAAGACTGGTAAGTAAAAAAGCACTACAGGAGGTTTTTTTATTTAGGCCTTGAATAAGGACCAGTTTTGCCGTTATGAATGGTAATGGGTCTGTAAGTAAGACGCCTATTGCTTTTATGCCTATATCGTTATGTTTAAGGTGGTCTGCTTCGTGATCGAGTGCCGCAAAAACATGTTCTTTAGTAAGCCCAAAATAGTCATTGCAAAGAGCTTGTCGGTCTATGCTGGGAATTAAGATAAAGTTTGTTTTTTTATAGTGGATATTACAAAGACTACTGCTTTTTCCTGCGCAAAGAAGGGATGCAATTCCAGTGTCAGGGAAGCATTTTTCTGAATCTTTGAGTTCAACTGTAATCCCATGGCGTTCTTTAAAATAGGTTTTTATTTCTTCTTGTAGAGGTTCAGGGAGTGAACTTTTAGTTTTGCTTGTTTGTGTAAGAATTTTAGTGTTGACGGAGTAACAGAAAGAATATTTTGTAGCAAGGGAAGCAATAATAAGAGCTCCTATTTTTGAGGCAAAAATTTGTCGAGCAAGAGAGTGTTGCACTAGTGATTGTGTCGCGCTAGTTGGAGTCGAGATGAGGAGCGTAGAGGCAAATACAACTCTGATAAGTAAGTTTTTCATGAAATTGGTCCATCCATTTAGAGATATTGATCTGTAAACAATAGTATAGAAATACTGTTGTTTAGCAAGATTAGGAGCTTCTTTTGAGGGGGCTGACTTCTCAATAAACGAGTAGCTTAGCTTATTTTTTTGACATAATAAGGTAAAAGAGAATGCCTTTTAAGCTTTATTCTTAAAAGCCCGATCCCATCGTGGTTTTAAGAATAATTATTGACTTGTAAGTTCTGGAAAACGTATAAAGGTGATAAGTGATGGGTGTGGGAACATCCTCCTTCGCCAAGGCTTTGGAGGACTGCGGGCTAAAAACCCTTGAAGAGGATTAGAGTTGTGAAGAACTTTAAAGTTTTTGGAGTAGTATGTTTGGTGCTTATAAGTCTGAGTGTGTACGCGGTGCTACGCATTCATAATTTTTACGCTACCCCCTCACATACTTTTGTGCTTTCTTCTCATTCAAATCTTTCATCGCTTTCTGCTGATTGTAAAAAACATTTACGAACTTTTTTTAACGTTCATAAGGTATCTCAACTTTCTTCCGATTATTTTTCTGCTGAATTAAAAAAACAGTTTCCCGCTTTAAAAAAGATAACTTTCTCTTATAAGAGTGAAAAAAAAACACTAGTGATGGTGCAGTCTGCTCAGCCACTGTTCGTTTTTAATAATCAGGTGGTAATAACCGATCAAAAAACTCAGGTTGCTCAGGTAGATTTTGAGCAGTCGCTTAGAGCAACGCTTCCTCATTTTTCTGTAATTCAAGGTAAAAATACTCAATTAATTTCAGAGGAATGTATTGAGTATGCGTGTGCGCTTGATCCAAAGGTTCATGCATTCTATGACGTTGAATGGGTAGATAGTTCTCTTATAAAATTTCACGATAAACAACATGCGCAGATTACGGTATTGGGTTGTGCGCAAACAAAAGCAGAAACGATACTGCAATCAGCATGCCGCGAAGTAACAGTTGCGCTTTTAGAAAGAAAAACTGGTTGTAAGGGACAAAAAAGTGATTGGTATATTGATAGGCGATTTAACGGTCAAATGATTGTATTTCCGGGGGGAAGGGTCACAAATGAAAAAACTGTTTGGGGATAAAATAGTTACGGCAATTGATGTGGGAACAACAAAAATTTGCGTGTTGATTGGGCAACAATTGAGCGAAGGTTCGGTTGAAATTTTGGGGGTAGGAAAAGTTCCTTCAGAAGGATTGCGCAAAGGGGTGGTGGTTGATATGGCCAAAACCATTCGTTCAATTAAAGAGGCGGTGGAAGAAGCACAATTGATGGCTAACATTAGAATAGAATCGGCGGTTGTTGGAGTTTCGGGTAGCCATATTCAGTCTCGTAATGTGTATGGTGCGGTGCCTATTGGAAAAAAGGGAGTAACTCAAGAAGATATTGCTAACGTAATTGCAAATGCAAAAGCAGTACCGCTTGCAGAAGGTCAACAAGTGCTTCATGTTTTACCTCAGTATTTTAGTATCGATGGTCAAGAACGAGTACAAGATCCGCTAGGCATGTTTGGTATTCGGCTTGAAGCACAAATACATATGATTACTGGATCAGTAACTTCGGTGCATAATCTCGTTTCGTGCTGCGAACAAGCAGGCGTTGTGGTGCGCGATGTGATTTTGGAACAACTAGCTTCTGCTAAAGCTGTGCTCAATGACGACGAGCGTGATTTGGGAGTAGGGATGATTGATATCGGAGGAGGAACTACCGATTTAGCTGTGTACCAGAGAGGAGCCATTTGTCATACGATGGTCATTCCTGTTGCTGGTAACCATTTTACTAATGATCTTGCGATCGGATTGCGCATTACCACGAAGGATGCGGAACGGATAAAACGAGACTATGGACTTGCAAGTACTCGTTTGTTAGAAAATGATACCATCATAGAAGGGGAGATGGTCCAAGGAGAAACAATGCGTACGATACACATGAAAGATATTACCGAAATACTCGAGGCTCGCAGTCAAGAGTTACTTTCGTTGGTGCACGAAGAAATTCTTTCACGCCACCTTTCGCATATTCTTGTTTCAGGATTGGTTATTACCGGTGGTGGTAGCATGCTTGAAGGACTCAAAGAGGTTGCTGAAGATATGTGTGGGGTACCTGTTCGTATTGGGCGGCCACGCATTGTTCACAGCGATCCTGAAATACTTTCTAACCCTATCTATGCCACAGGCTATGGATTGTTGTTGCTTGCCGGCGACAAAGAACATTCTTCAAGCTTGTTTAATGAGGATCAAAAAGGGGTAACCCGTTTATTGATGCGTATGAAATCGTGGGTTTCTGACTTTTTTTAGGGTCATAAAATAAGGGGAGAGTGCACATGATACATCTTGAGCAAGAAGAAAAAGGCCATGGTGCCGTTGCTTGCATAAAAGTAGTGGGAGTCGGGGGAGCTGGAGGGAACACCATTAATTGCATGGTAGAATCAGGATTTAAAGGTGCTGAATTTTATGCAGTGAATACTGACGCACAAGCTCTTCATGTATCGCTTGCAGGAACTAAGATTCAGATTGGTTTAAAATCAACCAAAGGTCTTGGCGCTGGGGCAAATCCAGAAATTGGTAAGCGCGCAGCAGAAGAAGATCTTGATAAAGTAATGCAGGCGCTTAGTGATGCTGACATTGTATTTGTAACAGGGGGCATGGGTGGTGGAACAGGGTCCGGAGCTATTCCTGTTATTGTGCAAGCTCTCAAAGAAAAAGGCATTTTGACTATCGTTGTCATAACAAAGCCATTTTTATTTGAAGGTAAACGTCGTGCACGTATTACCGAGCAAGCCTTAGAAACGATCAAAGCAACTGCAGATACTCTCCTTATTATTCCTAATCAAAAACTCCTTGAAGTTACCGATGATAAAGTTTCTATGATCGAAGCATTTGGTATGATCAATGAAGTTTTGAATCAATCGGTGCGCAGTATTTCAGATATCATTACCCGTTCGGGTCACATAAATGTCGACTTTGCTGATGTCAGAGAAATTATGAAAGATAAGGGCATTGCTGTTATGGGAACTGCCCGTTGTTCTGGACAAGGCCGTGCAAAAAAAGCTGCGTTAGAAGCGATATCTTCGCCACTTTTGGAAAATATGAGTATCGCTGGAGCCCGTTCTGTTCTGTTAAATATTACCGGGGGTACCGACCTGGGCTTGCAAGAAATAAGTGAGGCAGCTTCCGTTATTTATGAACAAGCAGATGAAGATGCAAACATTATTCTTGGATCTGTCATCGATAGCAAAATGGGTGATGAAGTAGCAGTTACTATTATTGCAACAGGATTTCCTGCTGCTCCTTCAGTAAAAATGCAGGAACAGCAAGCGTCAACTCAAAAAATTCATTTGCAGCCAACGGCGCAGGTGATTCAACAGTCAGAAGCGCTTGTTCAAAAAATGTATGCGCAACCAGTTGAAGTAGTGCAGCCAATTACCGAAGGTTACGCCTTAGCCTCAGCGGCGGAGAATGAAAAAAAAGAAGTAGTTCTTGAAGCTGCTCCTGCGTATCACAGGCCCTTTGTTCAAGAGGCTGCTCCTGTTTATCAACCGATTCCAGAATCAGAAGGTTACGCCTCAGCCTCGGCGGCGGCGAATAAAAAAGAGCTTGCGATGGAACAAGTGCCACAAATGGTCTCTAAACCAGAAGTGATCGCTGTGGTTCAAGAGCAGTTGGCTCCAAAAATTGAAAAAAAAGAGATGCTTGTTCAGGAGAAAGAATCAGTAATTATTCTTGCTCCATCAATACGTCAAGCTGCTCCTGAAGAACTTTCTTGTTTGATAGAAAAACGAGAAGAGCTTTCTTGTCCGGTAAAACCAATGACTGAAGACGAAGAGTTTGAACAGTTATTGCGTGAAGAAGCTGAGTTATTAGCAAGAAAAGCAGCGCTTGTGAAAGGTGCTGCAGAAAGAGCGCAAGAAAGTGCCGCAATGGCATTAGATGCAGAACAACACATGGAAGCTGCAAGTGTTGTTCAAGAACATAAAGAAAATCCTTTGCAACAGCAGGCAGCACCACAAGTAATAGATATCAATGATCTTGATGTTCCTGCGTTTATGAGAAAGCATGCAAAAGAGCGAAGAGCGGAATAAGCGAGACGCATTACCTTATGTATCATTAATAGACTTAGTGTGTGTCTTTAAATGAGTCTTGCCATAGTTTTTTTGTTTCTGTCAAAAGAAGAGGGTGGTGTAAAACTACTCTCTTCTTTTTTTGTATACTTAGCCTTGTCATTAAATAACCCTTTTGAAAGGCACGTATGGAGCTGTATCAGGATGCTATCATTAAGATTTTTTTTGGTGATAAAAATACCGCTGTATATCCCGATGTTGTTCGCGGTAAAATAAGTGAACAGCTGTATGACCAAGAGCCATTTAGAAGTATTGGAAAAAAGTTTTTAATACATCCAAGTACCTATGTCTTTTTGCATCAAGTGCATGGAGTTGAAGGCGCAGTTATAACGCAAGAAAATGGTAAATTTCCCGCATTTACTCAAGAAGGTGATTATCTAGTGACCAATGTTCCTGGAATTGGGATTGGTGTTGCAACTGCTGATTGTATGCCACTTGTGCTTGTTGATCCTGTTAAAAAAGCTGTGGGGGTTGTTCATGCAGGGTGGAGAGGACTTGTTGCTGGTGTGGTTGAAAAAACTGTTGAGCGTATGCAGTTTGAATATGGGTCTCGGCTTGGAGATATTAATTTTCTGATAGGTCCTTCAGCGCAAAAGTGTTGTTATGAAGTGGGGAAAGATTTTTTTGATCAGGCGTGTGCGGTACGGCCATCTATTGAGAAGTTTTTAAATGGTGCGCTTAGTGAAATAAACGATCGATTTTTTTTTGATAATAAAAAGTTTTTGTTAGCTCTTTTTTTTGAGAAAGGTTTTGTAGAGAGTGATTTCAATTTTTTGCATGCTGAATGTACTATCTGCAAGCCATTATACTGTTCTTATCGTCGCGATAAAATGAGTCCTTTGCGTCAGCTTACGATTGTTTCGTTGAAATAGTGGTCGTCGTAGTTTACACTTAGATAATTATTTTTAAATTTTTTATAAAAGAGGTTGACCTAAGATGATTAGTGCGATACTTGCAAAAATTATAGGTTCACGCAACGATCGAGAGCTTAAAAAGCTGTATCCGATTGTGCAACTGATCAATGCATTCGAACCAGAAATAAGTGCTTTGAGTGATGAACAATTGTCGAAGAAAACTATTGAATTTAGAGAACAGTTTGCTCAGGGCAAAACACTTGATGATTTATTGCCAGAAGCTTTTGCGGTAGTGCGTGAAGCATCAAAAAGAAAATTGGGTCAACGTCACTATGATGTTCAGTTGATGGGTGGTATTGTTCTTCATCAAGGTAAGATCCCTGAAATGAAGACCGGTGAAGGGAAAACACTGACTGCTATCTTAGCATTATACTTGAATGCCCTTTCAGGGAAAAGTTCATTTTTAGTTACCGTAAACGATTACTTAGTGCGCCGTGATGCAACTTGGATGGAGCCAGTATTTGAAATGCTTGGCATGTCAGTAGGTATTGTTCAGCATTCCTTATCTGATGAAGACCGTAAAAAAGCATATGAATGCGACGTGGTATACATTACAAACAATGAATTAGGGTTTGATTATCTTCGTGATAACATGAAGTTTCGTTTAGAAGATTATGCGCAACGTGATTTGACGTTTGCTATTGTCGATGAAGTTGACTCAATTTTGATTGATGAAGCGCGTACCCCGCTCATTATTTCAGGAGGATCTGGTGAAAGTAGCGAGCTTTATTTTGCAGCTAACAAAGCTATTTCTCTCTTGAAAAAGGGAGAGGATTATGAGGTTGATGAAAAGCAACGTTCAGTGCAGTTAACAGAATCTGGTAATGATAGAATAGAAGCATTTTTCAAAATAAAAAATTTATACGCTATTGAGTATTTGAGCTTGCTGCATCACGTAACTCAAGCATTACGTGCTCATGCATTATTTCATAAAGATGTTGAGTATGTTGTTCAAGACAATCAAGTGCTTATTGTTGACGAATTTACTGGACGTATTCTTGCAGGAAGGCGATATAGTGATGGCTTGCATCAAGCATTGGAAGCAAAAGAGGGTGTTGAGCTTGAACGCGAAACACAAACCCTTGCTTCTATCACCTTGCAAAATCTTTTCAGATTGTTTACCAAGCTTGCTGGGATGACCGGTACCGCTATGACTGAAGCTGAAGAATTCCATAATATTTATAAACTTGATGTGATTTCGATTCCTACCAACATGAAGATGATTCGTGACGATAAAAATGATCTTATTTTCTTGTCTGAAGCTGCAAAATATCGTGCAATTGTAGAAGACGTTAAAGAACGTTTTAAAAAAGGCCAACCAGTTTTGATTGGTACGATTGCAGTTGAAAAATCTGAAGCGTTAAGTAATGTTCTTCGTAAAGAAGGCATTCCTCATGATGTGTTAAACGCAAAACAGCATGAACGGGAAGCTGATATTGTTGCTTGCGCTGGTCAGCCAGGGAAAATTACCATCGCTACTAACATGGCTGGTCGTGGTACTGATATAAAATTAACTCCCGATTCATTAGCTGTTGGTGGTTTGTATATTCTTGGTACTGAGCGACATGAAAGTCGTCGTATTGATAATCAGTTGCGAGGACGTGCTGGGCGCCAAGGAGATGTAGGGGAATCCCGTTTTTATATTTCTCTTGAAGATCAATTAATTCGTGTGTTTGCGGGTGATACGTTTCAATTCCGTGATCGAATGCAGAGTTGGTCTGGCATGACAGATGATGAGACGATCGAATCTCCTATGGTTTCGCGTGCTATTGAAAACTCGCAGGAAAAAGTTGAAAAGCAGCATTTTGAATCACGTAAACATCTTCTTGAGTATGATGACGTTATGACGCAGCATCGTAAGGTTATTTACTCTTATCGTCATGATATTTTGCAAGGTGAAGAGCTTGTGTACGAATTAGTTCGCGATATGATAGCAGCAGCAGTTGAAGATATTTTTGTACGTCTTGCTCCTGAAAGAGCTCTTACTTCAGAACAAGCAGATGAAATTATAACCTTTCTTTCTCGTGTTACTTTTCTTGATAAGAAAATTTTTCTTGCGCAAAATTTTAGTAGCTCAAATAGTGATATCTTTCAATCTGATGTAATAAATTTCTTACTTGAGCAGTATCGTTTGTCGCGTGGATCTCAAAATACAGAACTTCGTACGAATGCAGAAAAATGGATGATGCTCGAAACACTTGATCAAGCATGGAAGCAACACATGTTGAATCTTGATCATTTAAAAGAAGGTATTTCGCTTAGAAGTTGGGGACAAAAAAACCCGCTTATTGAATACAAAAAAGAAGCATATGCAATGTTTGAAGACATGATGCGTGAAGTCCGTTGGGAAGTTATCTCACGTATCTTTAGCTTGAATCTCGAACAGTTTGATACAACTGAGCTTGAACGTAAGCGTGAACATGAATTGGATGCATTAACGTTGTCTGGTAGCCAAGATGAAGAAGAGGGCTCTTCTCAAGTTCGCCAAGAACCGCGCGTTGGAAGAAATGATGACTGTCCTTGTGGTTCTGGTAAAAAATACAAGAAGTGTTGCGGATAGGTTTTTTTAAAAAAAAGGAGATGTTGTTATGGCTGTATCAAGTGAGAAAAAAAAGGGAATAGCTCTCATAGGGCTAGGCCTTTTATTATTGGCAGCAAATGGATGGGTGACTGTTCGTCTTTTAACGCTTATTGTTTCGCTTGTACTTATGAACTACGGGCTTTTAAAGATGGGATATCCTTCATTAACTACCTACGTAGGTAATGCATTATCAGCACTTAAATTCTGGTAAATTTTTTTGTGATGAACCTTTCCACTGCTGCCAAATTTGAGTTACGGAGGGTTGTCCTCCGAAGCCTTGGCGTAGGGGGAACATTGATCCAAGTATGGATCTCGAAGGAGTAGGGCAATGGCTCAATTTTCAGTTAAAGAGGGAGTGAGATTTTCACTTTCTGCATATGGTAAACATTTGGTACTGTTGCTTAGTGCGACGGCGTTGGTAGCTGGCTCTTACTGGCTTGCTACGGTTGCTCCACGTTTTGTGGCAGAGAAATTAGGAGTACATCAAGTTCTCGATGTTAATATGGTTGCTATGATGCAACAACCTCAGGGTCAAGCAACTGATCAATCAACAATGGTATTGCAAAAAGTGCAAGAAGTTACTGCTAAAATTTCTACTCATCTTCAAACGGCTCCAAAACATCTTTTGGGAATAGTGCTTTTGGTATTTCTTTTGGTATGGGGATTTTATCTCATGATGGCGCTTGGACTTATGAAGCTTGCGCTTGCGATCAAAGATAAAAATAGTGGTTCATTAGAGATTCTTTTTTCAGCATCTCTTCGCCAAGTAATGCGTTTTGTTGGATCATCAATTCTTCTCGGGTTGTATGCTGTTTGTGGATTGATTGGGATTGCAGTATTAACTATTCCTTTTGCTATGCTTTGCAAAGGCCTTTTGGGCGACAAAGTAACCATGATTCTTTCAGCAATTTTGTGGATTGTCTTGGTGATTACAGTACTCTGCTGGTTGGTAAGCTACATTTTTTATGGTTATTGCATTGCTGATAAACCAAATCTTGGCGCTCGTGAGGCGTTAAGAATGAGTAGAGATATTTCTCATGGTTCTCGCGGTCGTCTTATCTCTGCAATTTTAATGATGTTTACTATTGGGTCTATTGTTATGTTTATTACAAATAAACTCGTAATGATGGGCTGTGCTTGTACTGCTGAAAAACAAAGTATGTTAACGACTCTTATTGTTATGGTGGTAACGTATCCGTTTTCAATGCCATTTTTTAGCTACATCTATCGCTCATTAAGCAATGCTAAACGTTAGGTAGTTTGAGGTATGCCATCTCCAACTTGCGATAGCAAGTAGTACGGGGATCCTTGGCATAAGTCATTAGTATCATGGGCATTTGACCAAAAGGTTAGATGCCCATGAATCGTTTAAAAAAGGAATAGTACTATGGCTCAATTTTCAATTAAAGAAGCGGTTATATTTTCTTTTGCTTCATGCGGAAAACACTTTGTGCTTTTATTCACAGCATCGGCATTACTAGGAGCATCAGTATGGTTTGCTACAGTTGCGCCTCGCTATGTTTCACAAAAACTAGGCATCGAGCATCACCTTATTCATCAGGATATCAATGCTGTAGGAATATCTTACGACGAAGCAAAAGCTGATCCATCAACGATTACGCAATACAGAGCATGCGGAATGCAATGCAGAGCAGAGGAAATGATCAGTAGTATTTTTGCTCGACCTCAAGAGAGCATAGTGCTGATAGTGGTAACTTTTTTCGTGTGGGCATGGTTTCTTATTTTGCTGCTTGGTTGCATGAATTTAGGACTGAGCCTTGTTGATAAAAATGCCGGGTCGTTAATTGACTTTTTTGCGCCTTCTGCTCGCCAAATAATGCGCTTTCTTCTTAGTTGTATTTTTTATTTTTGGTACACCGTTGCGGCATTTAAAGCGTTCTTTTTTATGCGTAGGATTATTGAGGCCATTCTGAAGAAATATTTATCGGCTGAGGTTTTTCTGCCTTGTATGTACTTACTTTTGAGTGGAGTAATTATTATCTTAATTCACGGACTCACAGCCTACGTTTTTTACGGTTATTGCATTGTTGATGATTCAAAACTGGGGGGATGGAGTGCATTAAAATTAAGTACAAAGATTACTAAAGGTTCTTTGTCGCGCATTATTGTAGCACTGTTGATCTTTGCATTGTTCGCAGGGGTTGTTGGGTACCTCATAAATATGTTGGTAATTCTGAGCGGCGTCGTGGGCGTTATGGGAGAAAAACAAGAAGTTACTCGTTTTGCCTGTACGTTACTGACCACTCCATTTTCGATTCCTTACTTCAGCTATATCTATCGCTCGCTTACGCGTAAGGCGTAGTTATTTGGGTTTAGTATCATGAGTATTTTAATTTTTTAATTAGGTTCGGTTCTTCGTTGAGTTTTATTGTGAAGATTGACATAGCCCTTCTACTCGTCGTCCTCAGCGATACGAGAGCTGCGGCAGTGTACGTAGTACAGTGCTAAGCGAAGTGAGCGTAAGGATCCAGAATAATTGCATAAAAATCATTACAGTGAATAAGTATGGAAACTAAAAAACCAGCAGTTTACATCATGGCAAGTTGAACTAACGGGACTCTTTCTTTGGTAAATAAAGATGACTCTGGTGTGGTTTATTTCTGGATCCTTACGCTCGCTTCGTCTAGACATTGCATTTCATGCAATACTGCGACTTTCGCCTCGCTGAGGACGACGAGGATTTTTATTTATTCATTATTTTCGAAGATCACTCTGACAAGAACCTCTGTAATTTTCAGCGAAGGATAGAAGCTGGTAGTGTTACGCGTTCTTTTTTTTCTTAAAATCATAAATCAGATAATCTTGGCGGCAGATAAAATTTTTAAGATAGGAACACAAAATGGCTCAATTTTCGGCTAAAAAAACATATGATCTTTCTTTTTCTGCCTATTATAAGCATTTTGTACTTTTAGTGATGGCAACAATAATAGTGGCCGCACCATTGTGGTTCTGTTCTGGTATATTGGAGCGCATTGCTCGGCAATCGGGTATTCCTGAGGCTGTAAATATTATAGCTATTGCAAAAAAACAAGGGCATCCAGCAGGGTTTGCATCGGTAGGGTCTGAGATGGCAGCAAATCTTAAAACAATTCCAGCACAGTATTATCTTGCATGGCTCTTAGTATTTTTGTGCGGCTATGCACTGTTTTTCTTTTTGACATTTGGATTAATGAATATTTGTTTGACACTGAAAGATACGGGGCATGGTTCTTTAAAACTTCTTTTTTCATCTTCATTTGATCAGGTAAAACACTTTGTGGGCGCTGCGGTTTTGTATTGGCTTGGCATGATAGGCGGTAGCATAGTGGCTGTGTTTGCAGTTGTCCCAGTAATTATGATTGGTAAGCTTTTTCTAGGTATAAAAATCATTACTATGGTTTCCGTTACTGTTTGCCTTTGTTTATTTTTTGCAATATTGGTGTGGCTGATGGGATATATGTTTTTTGGGTTTTGTATTCTTGATAATCCTTACATTGGTTCACTGGAAGCGTTACGTATGAGCGCTGCTTTGGTAAAAGGTTATCGCGGTCAGATTATTAAGACTTTGCTATTTACTTTTTTAGCAGCGATGGGTCCTTTATTTATGTTGCTTGTAGTTGGAATGACGGGTACAAAATTGTTTCTTGCTGGCAGTGACATGAGCACGTTTCTTATTAACTTTGTCTTTATTCTTGTTACTTATCCGATTTTTTTCTTGTGTAGTAGTTATATGTATCGCGCATTGAATCCTAAACAATCAGAAATTGATAAGAATTTGTCAGAAAATTAATGAGAAAATAAAAACCATTGTCATTGCGAGCTTGCGTGGCACCACGCCTTAGCCATGGCTAAGGCGTGGTGCCACGACGTAGCTTCATGCAAAGTCGGGCACAAGGCCTACGTCAAAAAGTTAACAATGCCTGGAATAGGAGCTTATCCGAAAATTAATAGATACATTAAAAAAGTCCCGTCATCCCCAGCGAT
>CAZQDJ010000021.1:0-19072 GCA_964592275.1 uncultured Pseudomonadota bacterium
CTTTGGAGCTAAATCCCGATGCTAGTGGAAACTTTCAGATGTAAATCGACCTTATAATGAAAAAGTAAAAAAAATAACCGCGTATTCTCTGTTTTCTCCTAAGGATTACAAAGTGTATGCGGTTATTTTTTTAAAATTTATCTGAATCTGTTGGTTGTTCATTATGTTCTCTTCTGCAAAGAGGGCACGTTGAATGTTCCTCAAGCCATTGGTTTATGCATTTTTCATGAAAAACATCCCCACAAAGAAGAGCAAGGGGACGATAGCAAGGATTTTGCTTATTGAGCTTTTTTAAGCAAATAGTGCATTTTAAACATTCAGTTTTTGTTTTTGATGGTGCAGCAAGAGGTTGTTTTTTTGAGGCAGCAGCAAGAAGAGTATTTTTGTGGGCGTTTTTTTTAAGAAATAACAAAATTTTATAATCAAACTCTTTGTCTTCTTTTGCTAGTTTACGAGCAAGTTTAATGGTGCGCGGAGTTATATCAGTAGCTTTTAATAATTGGTACATAAAAGCATGTTTTAAAGGATTAAGTTTTTTGGCATTGATGAGCCTTATAATATCGTGTTCTTTGCGTGAGGTAAGATTTTTTTTATCGTCAGTAGCATAAGCAGGAACTTTATGTTCTTTGAAAAAATGTATGGCTTCAATATTACCTTCTTTAAAGCTTTGAGAGTAAGCAGTCTCAGTTTCAGAAAGATATGCATAAGGATTAGCACCATGCCCTAATAGGTATTCGGCGATAGCAATTTGATGATGATGGAGCGCTGTGGAAAGGGCGGTGAGGTTGGTTAGAGGGTCTTGAAAATTTGGGTTTAAGCCATCATGGAGCATGTTTTTAACTGAACTTTTATCTCCCGATTTGCAACCACGTAACATAATTTCTTGTTCAAACTTTTCTTGTTGAAGAGCAAGAGCATCATCTGAAGCTTGAGATATGCTTGAAAAAGTGATTATGAAAATCAAGACAGTCTGTTTCATAGTTTACGTATCCTTTTTTTAAAATAGTTAGGTTTAAACTTCTTTAGTTTTGCCGTTGGAAGGTTCAGAAAGTGAGAATGATATATTTTTATAGAGCTTTAAGATACCCCAAAGGTTAATTAAAAGAAGCAAAATTCCTGTCATTGACATGATGGTAAGTAATTGTTGTTTACTTCCAATGAATGAGAAAAAAAGAAAAACTGGAATAGCATACGCCAAATACCATCTTTTACCGTAGCGAGGCGAAAGGAATTGAGCAGCTTTTTCACCTACTGAAAAAATTGCGATGATATTTGAATAACCAAGTAAAAAAATAAAAAGTGGCCATAAGATGGTAATAAATGAGACATGATCTTCAATGGCAAGAGCAATAATTTTTCCTTCATGAATTCCTTGATTCCAGAGTCCGGTGATAAGAATTAAGAAAACGCTCATAGTGCAGATCACAAAGGTATCGATAAATACTCCAAAAATACTCAAGGCTGCTTGTTTTGCAGGATCAGCTTCATCGGTTTCACTATTAATAACTGCTGCGTATCCAATACCAATATCTCCTGAATAGCAAGCGCGTTTCATTCCTTGAGATATGGTAATCAATACACTCGATCCGGTAAAAGCTCCAACTGCAGCATGTCCGGTAAATGCTGATCGTAAGATAAGTTTTATTGCAGCAGGTAAGTAGGCAATATTTTTGATGAGGATTATGAGACTAACGCTTGAAAATATAACAAGGAAAACGGGAATGATAATGCTTGCAATGGTGCTTACTCCTTCAATTCCGCGTCGTGTTGTATAGATGACTATTCCAAGCAGAGCAAAGACAACGACAAAATGATTAAATCCCCACATTTCGACCACGGTGTCAGTTACAATTCTAAAGAGATACATATCGACCCCATAGATACACAAAAGGATACAAACAATGCGCGGAATCCAGGGATTTGAGGTTGCGTGTTTGAGAAAATACATAGGGCCACCATCATAGCTGTCATCATTGTTTTTAATCCGATATTTAATCCCTAGGTAAACTTCAGAATATTTTACGATCATTCCTATAAGTGCAGCAACCCACATCCAAAAAACTGCTCCTGGCCCACCGACTTGTACCGCCGTACAGACGACCACAATATTTCCGATACCAATACAGCCACCAAGAGAGGCAAAAAAAACTTTGAGCGGATGAAGTCCTCTTTTACCCTGCGGATTTGAGTTGTATAAAAATGAGAAAAAAAGTTTGGTTATTTTTTTAAAATCAACAATTTGAAACCATTGTGCTTTAAAAGAAAGGAAAACTCCAAGGAGTAAGATGGCTGGAACTCCAATAAAATCCCAGACAAATGCATCGACGGCACATAGTGTTCGAAAGAACGATTCAAACATAAAATTTCCCCTTGCCTGCATGATTCACTAATTCGTTTTTAAGAATACGCTTAAATGAATTTTCTTGGGGACTATTTTTTTTTAGAAGGGCAAAGAATAGTGCCCTAGATAGATTAAAGAAAGAGAAAGATACGAATTCTTTGATATTATAAGTAATATTTGGTGCTAGAGAAGAATGCGTATCTTTCATTGTAAACTTTCTTAGAAAGTAAGACTGTTTTTATTTGCAGTCTTCTGTGCAATCCTCATCACATTCTTCTTCTTCGTCATCTTCAAGATCATCTAGATTAAGATCAGGTGTGCGTGATGCTTTTTCTTCAAAGTAGGCAATACGTTCTTTATTTGATTCAGGAATATCGATGTATTCAATAAAAGTACGTTTTGAAAATGAGCCTTTAAGGGCTAATTTTTTTTCTCGAGCAGCTTCGATATCTTTCGAATCAAGTTTTAAAAGAGCTTTGAATGCAGCTAAAACATCTTCAATATCAGCTAACTCTTCTACAAGTTCTTCGGTATTTTCAGCTGAAAACACTTCTTGAAGTTCTTCAATAAGCTTTTGGGTAAGAGCTTCTAAGTAATCGTTATCATCTTCAAGGGCAAAAGAAGTGCTTGAAATTCCTTCTTTTGTAAAAAGATCAACAATATTGTCGCGGACGAGTTTATTCAGAAAAAAACGTTTTGTTTTCATGTGTTACCTTATATTTTCATGGTTTTGTTCAAGAATCTGCGTTGCTTTGGTAAGAAAGGTATCATTAAACCCTTCTATTTTCAAAATTTCAAGTGCAATGTTTTGCTGTGATACACCGCATTCCAACTTGTACGGATAGTTCATTGAGCCATTAGAATTGAATGATACAGTCACTTTATAGTTTGCAAACCTGGCAGGATAGTCTTGTTGTAGGCATGGCACTTTCGGAAAGTGAGTAATGGTCACACAGACATTGTTAGGAAAAGTGCTTAATTGTTCAATTAAAGCGTAAGCTGCTGCTTGACCTTCATAAAAGGTGGTTCCATTAAAAACTTCGTCAACTGCAGTGAGAGTATATTCGTCCTTAGATGTTGATTGCACTGTTTTTATTAACTCGCGTGCTCGACATGCGCCTGCTTTAAAATGTGACTTTCCCGCAGCAATATCATCAGTAATATTAAGATAAGTAATGATTTTTGAAAATGGAGTAAAAGTAAGTGAGCTTGCTGTTGCAATGCCGAAAGTTTGAGCAAGTACTACGTTAACCAAAAGGCCTTTCATAGTTGTTGATTTTCCACCAGCATTAGGCCCAGTAACTATAATGTTTTGAGGATTTTCATAACCAAGTGTTAAAGAGTTGGTAATTGCTTTACGACCAGCAAGACTTGGATTCCAAAAATCAGTAATTTTTAGTGCAGGGCCTTTGTTATCTCCAGCGGTGATGTAGGTTGGAAAGCAAACAGGAATGTTTTTTTGATTAAGCTCTTTCATAAGGCGAGTACATGACATATATGCATCAAGTTCTCCAACAACCATCATAGGATGAACAAGGGAGTTTTTTACTTTATGAAGAAGTTGGTAACAAACATTTATGCGTCCATACCAAGAAAAAAATGAAGCTTTTCCTTTAAAGGTATCTTTATTTAAAAGTCCTAAAAATTGTTTAAGATTGGCTGATTCATTACCCATAGCATTGAGTTCATTTTCAAGATTTGAAATAGCAGGGCAATATTTTTTAAGTGCAGGACAATTTTGAGTTATTGCAGCTATTTTTTTTAATGCATCAATATATTGAGCAGTATAAATGAGTTTTACTTGTAAGCATTTTCTAAATGAAACCATGTAGCGTAGATAGTCTGGAAAAAAGAGAGCTGGGTAGCCAGTGAAGGGCCCAATAATAAGACCTTCGACCCCTGTAATAGTATTTTGATTATTGGTATAAAGTTTTTTCATAAGATAAAAAATACCACCAAAAAAACTAAATTTTGCTCCAGTGCTTAATCCGCCTACAAATTTCTTAACGTCACCAGTGTTTGCAGGAGAAACTATTTTTGAAAAAATTTGAGCATTGGTAAGGAGTTCTATTCCAGCAAGGGGAACAGCAATGGTGGTTGCAACCATAAGAGCATTGGAAGCAACAGCGCTTGCTAATCGTGTATATGCATTTATCTCAACGCATACAGGACTGGTATTGATATATTGAGAGGTTTTTTTTGCATAGGGGATATGAAGCTCGTCCTGTTTGATAGAGTCATAAAACATATCTTCATTCCACAAAGAAAGGATAACTCCTTCTGTTTTTCTAAGATGTTCTATTTCTACTTCAAGCTCCTCGAAAAGAGTTTCGTTATCGCAGAGTTCGCGTATAATCTCTTGGTTACCCAGAAGAATGTCTTTATCTGTAGTAGGAGCAATGATTTTTTTGAAAAAGATTGCTTTGCCAGATTCTATTTTTGTGCGATCAATTTTTGCTGCCACATAATGGCTTACATCTGATTTAGGACCACAAAGTAACTCAAGATCTTGCCATGATGTTTGATCAAGAACAGTATTTATTACAAAAGGATGTTGTTTTTCGTATTGAGAAAAAAGCATGAAAATAATATGACGTTTTTCTTTGTGATTAAGGTTGGTTTGTTGCTTAAGGGTGTCAATAAGCATTTCGTGCCATTTTTTTTGTGCCCTTTTTACCGCATCTTCCAAGGACTTTGAGTCAAGAGTAAGGCCAGTAAGCGTTTTAAGGTTTTCTCGTGCAATGCTTTCAAAAACTAAATCAGTGTTACTACCTGAGTCTACAACTGAAGTTAATGGTTCAAGAGAAGATAAAGATGGAGTACATTTAACGGCTTTATTTAAAGTGGACAATTTAGATTTTTCAACCTTAACGTGCGCTTGTAGAGAAGCTGGTAAAGAGATGGCAAAAAGAAGGGTTGCAACAGAAACAAGGAAGGGGTAACGGCTTCCGAATTTTGGGAACATAGTATTTAGCACCTTAGGGCTTATAGTTTTTTTTAAAAGATCCTCACATCTAGAGATAGATATTCTAATGCCTATTTTCAGCCGCGTCAAAGGTTTTTTTGCTATCCTGTGGCGCTTTTTCATGATTTCTTGAAAGAAAAATAATTTTATAATGACAAATACTATTATAGACTGTGCCGTTGGGCTCAAACTATTCCCTGAAGCATGAAACAAGAAAGAAATATTTTTATAAAATTTTGGAGGAGAGAGTGAGATTCGAACTCACGATCCGATTAAGGATAACGGTTTTCAAGACCGTCGCAATCGACCACTCTGCCATCTCTCCCCGAATGTGTACTGTTTTATTTTATCAGGATTGCCATCGTTTTCAACTCCTACGAGCTTGATGATGCAGGCCTGCCGTTCATTTCTTTGAAAAATGAATGGTGCGCCCAGAAGGAGTCGAACCTACAACCTTCAGATCCGTAGTCTGACGCTCTATCCAATTGAGCTATGGGCGCCTATTTTTTTACAGCACAGTATATTTCAATTTTTTTACCGCTTTGACCCATGGCCTACCCATACGAAGCTTTAGCAAAATATGGTGGAGAGGACGAGATTCGAACTCGTGATCCAGCTTCCGCCAGAAACTTGCTTAGCAGGCAAGCGCTTTAGACCGCTCAGCCACCTCTCCCTTATTGTATTTTCATTTGGTGTTGATAAGGTTATAAAAGGATACGGAATTCACCTATTAATGCAAGTTTTCTCGTTAACAAAATGTGGAGTAGTTGCTATGGCATTGGTTTTTGATGTAAAAGTAATCCCTTCTTCGGGTTCCTTTGGTTTTTTTCGCGATAAAAATGGTGAGCTTAAATGTCATTTAAAAAGCGCTCCTGAAAAGGGGCAGGCTAATCGAGAATTGCTAAAATGTTTAGCAAAACTTCTCAAAATTCCTCAGAATGATATTGAAATTATTGCAGGTGATATCATTCGTAAAAAAAAGATAAAAATTCATGCAGCACTTACTCTTGAGCAGTTTTGTAATAGTATTGGTGTTTCTGTTCAGGCTGAACTTTTTACATAAGGTCGATTCGAAAACCTTGATGAATAATTTCTTATTTAAGTAGGGTGAAAAGCGCTTTGTTTTTTGAAAGGAAATCTTATGAAGAAAAAAATAATACCGATGTTTTTTTTGGTATGTGTGTGGCAGTGTCAGGGTGTAGAATCTGTTTCCTTACCTGTTCTTTCGCAAGAATTGGATACGTTGCTCTCTGAACTGAATGCTTTGCTGAACTATTTTGGTGAAGGGCAAATGGTGCCATCTTCTTCTTCCGTTGAGGCTCAACCAGTGGTAGCAAAAGGGCCTGCCGATTCTTTTATTATCAAAAACTTTGGAGACAAAAATTTACGTGATCTTTCTCTTAAGGATCTAAAAGCACTTCTTTCTGCCTTTGCAAGAACATACAAATCGTCTGATGTTTTTTATTCTGAATACCAAATGTGGGCAGCATATATTCCTACACGCTATTGGGAACTACAGCTTCTTGCTGAAAAAAAGGGAGCGGCAAATGCGTTTTCTTTTGTTTATCTTAATACATTTAGATCTGCATATCTTAAAAATAATGAAGGATTAAAAGAACCTTATAAGTCACAATTAGCAAGCATCGCTTTAGAATTTTCAATTACTTATGAAATTGCGCGAGCAGATATTCATCGTGCCGATAATAATCTTCAGATATAATAAGATTATTGTTTGACGGATTACCTGTTATTCATTATTCTTTTACCTGTTCATTTATGCGCCGGGATGGCGAAATTGGTAGACGCACGGGACTCAAAATCCCGCGGTAGTGATATCATGCCGGTTCGAGTCCGGCTCCCGGCACCATTTATTATTCATTTTTTTCAAAATAAAGAGTGAATAGCAGAACGGTTATGAGTGAGATATTTATCGATCTTAAAGAGAGTAGAAGCAGTGAGTAGCGAATGTGTCTTCTGTAAAATTGTTGCTGGTGATCTACCGGCGCAGATACTAGCTCAAAATACTGAAGTTATCGTGATTAAAGATATTAATCCGCGCACTCTTTTTCATTACCTTATTATTCCAAAAAAACATATTCGTGATTTGAGTTGTCTAACTTCTGATGATCGTCACATTGCGGCATCTTTACTTATGATGGCTCAAGAGTTGTCCCAACAAGATCCAAAGGCTCGTGAGTTTAGGCTGGTCAGCAATAATGGTGCGTCGGTTGGGCAGGTTGTGTTTCATATACATCTACACTTTTTAGCTGGAAAAGTTTTATCTGAATAATCTCTTAAGGTGAAAAGTTACCTTATATTGTTTTTAAATAAGCCTACAATTGTTTGATGGATTGCTTTTTTCTTTTTGTATTTTGTACGATCATGTGAAGGGTTAAGGGGATCCGGGGAAAAGGGCAGGACTAATGAGGTTATTACAGTATACAATTATTATTTGGATTGGATGTGTGCGAGCGGGAGAGCAAGAACCGATTCATTTTGAGCCCTATGAACCACCACCTATGGGTCGTCATAATCCATCTATTGGCCCAAGTGAGCCACTAAGACCTAGTCATCCAATAATTGAGCCACTAAAGCCAATTCATCCTATCGAGCCAATTCACGGGGATCCTATTCTTGTAGATCCTATGTTTCCAAGGCTGCATTATAGAAATTCTAGTCAGGTAGTGGGGGTTCAAGGTTCTGTTGTTGATAAAGGGCCATCAGGTGTGCTGCCAGTGCCTGTGTCTGTGCCAAGATCAGTTCAAACATATTTAAGTCAACATAGCCAGATATCTGAATCTTTATCTGGTATTGAACTTCCGCAGGGTGTGGGTCGAACTGTTCAACAAATTAGAGCGCAGTATCTCGAGCAGATACAAAAAAGCTTTGATCAAGAAGGATTGATAACAATCCCGAAGGTTGTATTGAATAGTGGTTCTTCTTTTATACAAAAAGGGATTAATCCATCTCTTGTTGAATGGATGGTAGCAATAACTGATGGACCTTCGTTTGCTGAATATTTGTCTCAGTTACCAACAGCGTCTGATGCTCAAAGAGAGCAATTTTTATTTTCACCAGAAAAAAAAGAAATATACAGTAATGCTAGAGCTGCGGTACTACGATCAGCGCAGGCGCTTTTTGATATGGTGACATCATTACACCAACACTATGCAGATTTTTTTGTTGTGGGCCAAGGAGTAATAAGAGAATTTACTGAACAAGAAGCAGAAGAACTTTCTAGTGCTATCGATAAACTGAATGATCTCTTGGAGGCGAGTGTTGAACAGCATCATCATATGATTACTTTGTTAAGTGAACAATCTCCTTTGTTTACTGAAGCAATGATATCATCTGTAGTTGATAAAGATCATGTATTAGCAGTATGGAAAATGAATGAACGCATTGTAAAACAAAGTAATCCGCAGGAATTTTTTGCTTCGTATGAAGCGTTTTTGAATGGTTTTCAGTATGCAACAAATATTAAAAAATATATACAAAGATTTATAGGACCAGAAGATGGTCAATTTATTTCTGTACAAGCGTTGGTGGCGGCACTTGATAAGATAGGATTTATTTTAGAAGAGAAAAGTTCTTTGTTACCATTTCGTCATCAAGTGTATTCAAAAGGTGCTATTGATAGGATTCTTTCTTCTTTGGTAAAAGAATATTCAGACGTTTTTATCCCAAGTAAAAAATTTGTGTTTCAGTATGGAACAGCACACCATTTATTTAAGCCGATTAGTTTTTTTATACCCAATTATGATCAGTTTTTGATTGATGCAAAAGTACTTACTATTGAGGAGTTAGCTAAAAAATATGGGCAGGAATCAGACTCTATAAAAAATCTTTTGAACAATGTGTATGAAGCGATGTACGTTTTGCAGCAAACAAATCAAAATAAGCAAGCTGGCGAATTAGGTGGTATTGTGAATAAAATTATGATGGAATATCCGGACATAGTTCCTGATCTTGTAACGAAATTAGTTTCATCTGAAGGGATACCTGTTCAGACATTGTTTGATGCTCAGGTAGGGTTAGAAAAAATGTCTGAAGAATTAAAAAATGAACTTGTTTTGCTGCAAACGAAGCAGTTTAAAAAAAGTTTAACGTATGTTTCTGCTGCAATTAATCGAGCGCAAGAATTCATACAGCAGAGTCTTTCCAAAGCTGAATCCTTTCTTACTGATAAGATTACTGATCGTGCAGGGACTGCTTTAAAAGAATCTTCTTTAGGGGTGATGGTAAATGGAGTTTTAAAAAAGCTTCAAGATACAGAAAGTATGGTCGTTGTGTTGACCAGAGTAAAGGAAGACATGCTTAAGCGTTCGTCTGCGCTGAGTGGTCAATATCAAGAGGTTCTTGATCAATTGAATGCATTTAAAGAAAAAACAATGAGTTTTGCGGTGCGCGTTGAATATGGAAAAGCGAAAGCTCAGCAAGATAGAAAAGGGATTCGATTTATGGATACTTTTCAAAATACTATAAAAAATGAATTACTTTCCTATACGCAAAATTATTTTACCAATGTTTTGTTTGAGAATTTATCTCCAGAAGGTGATGGTTCAATGGAAGGGGATGGTGGAGGAAATCAAACAGATAATTCGATTACTCAACTTGCTATGAAAAGCGCATTAGAAAAGCAAAATGAAAGTGATTATGAGGCGTGTATTTGGGCCTCAAATAAAATGGGTATGATGGAAAGTAAAATAACATCTATCTTGACCTTTTTAAAAATAAAAAAAACCCCACTCCTTCTGGCTGGTTATAAGAATGCGCTTAAAGATCTTGAAGCTGATTTTTTATTTCTATCAAGTTCGCAAAGCATTCAAAAATGCTTAAATGTGATAGCGAATCGATCGTTTCTTTTGCAAAAAATTCAATTATTAAAAACAGAAATTAAGGCCTTACAAAAAGAACTTGATGATGAGCAAAAAACTAAGGCAGGTTCGTAATATCAAAATAAATTTTTGTAATCTTTTTTACTTTTATCTTTCTGATAAAGTATGACATCTAATATGTTTGCTTTACTCTAAAAGATGAGATTATGTCTGTAATTACCGTTTTATGTGCAATTGTTTTTTCAATGTTTTCAACAAGTGTTTTGACGTATATTACGTTAGCAACTCCAATTGGTCCGTGGATGGGACCGACGTTAGCCTTGATTGGTGTTTTTTTCGCACGTTTTTTTCGTTCATTTACTTCAGAAAAAATTATATATTCGGTGGTTGCAGGATCGCTTGGCGGCATTATGGCAACAGCATTTGGTTTTTCGTTTCCCACCATTTATTTTTTAAATAAGCCATTTTTTCATGAATGGATTACAAGGCCTTATGCTTTCATTGGAACTATTGCAGCTATTGCTTGTGCGGCAGGTTTTTTAGGGCTATGGGTTGCATCACTTATTGCGCGGACGTTATTGCAAGAACAACAGCTTACCTTTCCCGTTGGAGTATTGGTCTATAAAATTACGAACGCAGTCGATAGTAAACAGAGTCTTCGTCAGCTTATAGGTGGTTTTATTGCAACAATGGGATATTGCCTTTTGCAAGGAATGCAGTGGTTTCAAATGCGTTTTATTCCTGCGGTAGTGACCTTCGCTCCTTCCTATAGGTTAGGGCCAATTTCACTTCCTGCAGTGCAATGTACTATGGGTCTTATGCCAATGTTGTGGGCGATTGGATTTATAGCAGGCAGCATGATAACCGTTCCATTGTTGATAGGAACATTGAGTAAAATTTTTATTATAGATTTGGTGAGCAAATGGTATTTTCCTGAACTTTCACTTTCTACTTTTTTATTTGCTTTTTGTAGTGGAATGGTAGTGATAGGAGCAGTTTCAAGTCTTCTTACTATGCCAAAACAGTTGTTTGAGTTTATTAAAAAAACAGTGAAAAAAGATGCAACAATGCGAACTGACAATTCAGTATTTTATGCAGCTATTCCTCTTTTTGCGATAATGAGTGGAATGTTTTGGTGGTTTAAGTTTTCCTTTTTGTCACAGATGTACGTAATTATTTTTTCAATCATTTGCGCCTATCAAATTGCAGTATTTGCAGGACGAGTTGGTCTTGCTCCTTTGGGGAGGTTTGCAACCTTTGTCATGGTGCCAGGGATGCTTATTTTTGGTCTTGATCCCTTACAAATTACTATTTTAGCAACATTTGTAGAGGCATGCGGTGGAGTAACAACAGATGCGCTTTTTGGTAAAAAAGCAGGAATGCTTGCAGGGCTTGATCAAAAAAAAATTACACGCTATCAACTTCTTGGTATAGGAGTTTGTTCGTTGACAGTAGGTGTAGTGATGTGGTTATTGGTTACTCATTTTCAATTAGGTTCAGAAACATTATTTGCAGAACGAGCACAAGGACGGGCGCTTTTAGTTGATGCAGCAAGTTTTAATTATTATGTACTGGCGTGTGGAGCGATTTATGGATTACTTCTGAAAAAGCTTGGTTTTAATCCTATGCTTGTTTTGGGAGGGTTATTGATGCCTCTTTCGCTTACGCTTGGTTTGGTTTTTGGGGGGCTTTCATCGTCGCTTGTTGGTAAAGAAACAGATTATGAACCATTGTGTTCTGGGATGTTTGCTGCAAATTCGCTCTGTATGATTTTTCAGGCGCTTTTTTACTAAAAAATACATGAGCGAGTAAGTAAAATGGTTTCAGTGATAATTGTTTTTTTATAGAGAGAAGATGAATGGAAAGAAATACAGGTAGTGTAGTATGTTTCTACATGTTAGCTATGAATTCGTATGGATGTGCAGCTGACTATGAGTCTATTGCTAAGCGTACGAGGCATGCAGAGGTAGCAGTGCCAATTTTAGTAGTAAAGCAAAAACATCATGATGAGCCGAAGGACGAGCAAGGTTGTAATCATATCTGCAAAAAAGGTAATGATGCATTTTGTGAACATCAAGAAATTGTGAAAGCGATTTTATCAGATCGGGTAATGGAACCTGTCAAGGAAGATGATGATACGACTGTAGAATACGCTGATGAAATGATTTCATTACAAGAGCTAACTACGTCAGAAAGAGTGCATTTTATAAAAGATGTGGGCATTGTTTTTCAAACAAAGCTAAAAAAGAGTTGTAAGCGATCTGAAGAAATAAAAAGAATAAATGAATTTGATAAGTTTGATCAAGAACTTATTTCTTTATACTTGAGTTATGCTCTTATGTGTATTGGAATTCGCCAGAAATTTCAATCAACAGAGTGTTGTGAGCATTATGTTTCGCAAGGAAAAAAGATTCAAGAAAGTATGGTATGTGGTAATCCTGCTGTGCCTTTTCCATTTCCTTATGATTTTAATTACAATTGTATAGTTGATGATAATGGCCGATCCTTTATGACATATGTGATTGCTCTAAATGATACAGAGATTGTCGATATGTTAATTTTGCGTGGAGCCTCAGTTAATTGTCCTGATAAACGTGGCATTTTCCCATTACAAGAGGCTTTAAATAGAGAGATTGCTAGTGGTTGTAAAGGTTATTATAAAAGTATGATAGCTCTTTTAAAGTCTTATGGGGCTTTAATAAGCCATGAATAATATTATTTTTTCTTATAAAAAAAGTTGTGGAATAGAATTTTCTGAGTTGCATGCTCTTGCATTAGAAAAAAATATAGAAGCGGAGCGATTGCATCTTGCTGACTTAGTTCAGAAAAAAAAATGTTATCAAACTTCTTATGCATCATTGGAGGTGCCGTTTGACGAAGTTTTACAGCAAAGAGTTTTAGAAGTTGTAACTCAAAAAAAAGAACTTAAGCCAACAATTTTAGTGGTTGTTGGCATTGGTGGATCAAGTCTTGGCGCAAAAGCAATTCATCAAGCTATTTTTGGAAGATTGCGTATAAAAAAAACGTCTGATGTTCCTGTGCTTTATTTTGCAGAGACCGTTGATGCTGATCGTATGTTTGCGATTCTTTCGGCACTTGAACAAGAGCTTGCTGTAGGCAATAATGTTCTTATTAATGTGGTAACTAAATCAGGAACAACAACCGAGACTGTGGCGAATTTTCAGGTGATTTTAGAACTGCTAAAAAAATATCGCCCTTGTGACTATGCAGAGCTGGTGGTGGTAACTACGGATAAAGATTCGCCATTATGGAATTTTGCGCAGCAAGAAAAATTCACATGCTTAGAGATTCCAAAAATGGTTGGCGGGAGATATTCAGTGTTTTCTCCTGTTGGTTTGTTTCCTCTGGTAATGACTGGAGTAGATATAGAAAAGTTATGCGCAGGTGCTCGTTCTATGGTAACTCATTGTTTGCATGCTGATATGCAAAATAATCCGGCAATGATGAGTGCCCTTATTCAGTATTACCATTATCAACGAGGGGTTAGCATTAATGATCTCTTTTTGTTTTCTGTAGACTTGGAAGCAGTGGGAAAATGGTATCGTCAGTTGATGGCAGAAAGTATTGGTAAAGAATTTGATAAACAAGGGAAGCAAGTCTTGATGGGGATTACCCCCACTATTTCACTTGGCAGTATTGATTTGCATTCGGTTGCGCAACTGTACTTGGGTGGACCACGTGACAAATGCACAACCTTTGTTACGGTAGAAAAAAACGCTCATACGATTACTGTTCCTGATGGTGTAGCAGGTTTAGCTGGTCGTTCATTTTCAGATATTATGTATGCACTTGCTGAAGGAACGAAAGAGGCGTATTTAAAAAACAATCGTCCTTTTGTTTCGGTTATTCTTCCTGAAAAAAATGAATTTTATTTAGGGCAATTTTTGCAATTTAAAATGATTGAAATGATGTATCTTGGTCATGTATGTAACGTTAATCCATTTGATCAACCTAATGTTGAACTGTATAAACGTGAAGCTCAGCGATTGTTAACTGTTTGAAGCGTTTTGCAAAAGATAGCTTTCAATAAATCCCATTAAATCACCATCAAGTACCAAGTCAGGTTGCTGTGATTCAAATTCTGTTCGATGATCTTTTACCATTTTATAAGGATGTAAAACATAGGAGCGAATTTGAGAACCCCATTCAATTTTCTTTTTTTCATAAGAAGCGGTTTTTGCAAGAGCGTCTTCTTCCTGTTTTTGAGCAAGTTTTGCTTTGAGCATCTTCATCGCTATGTCTTTGTTCTGCCCTTGAGAGCGTTCGTTTTGGCACTGAACAACAATATTTGTAGGTAAATGGGTAATGCGAATAGCAGATTCTGTTTTGTTTACGTGTTGGCCTCCTGCGCCTCCTGAGCGATACGTATCAATTCTCAAATCTTCAGGATCGATGGTAATTTCAACTTTAGGGTTTTCTGGAACGACATGTACTCCAGCAAAAGAAGTGTGACGACGTTTGTTTGCATCATAAGGAGAAATACGCACTAAGCGATGAATGCCATGTTCGCTTTTTAAAAGTCCATAAGGATTTTTCCCTTTTACAAAAAGAGTTGCTCCTTTGATGCCAGCAGCTTCTGCTGGTTGGTAATCAACAATAGAAAAATCAAGACCATGCTGTTCGCAAAAACGACAATACATACGTAAGAGCATTTCTGCCCAATCTTGAGATTCGGTTCCGCCTGCGCCGGCATTGACACTGATAAAGCAATTTGAGGTGTCTTGTTCATCGTGCAAAAGTAATTGAATTTTTAATGAACGAATGGAGCGAGCAAGTTGTCTGATCTCGTCAATAAGTTTTTCAAGCTCTGATTCATCATCTTTAAAAAGATCAACGAGTTCAATCATTTCTTGATAACTGGTTGTAATTGTTTGATAAGTTTCACGTTTGTTTTTAAGAGCTTGTAATTCTTTAAGGATATGTGCTTGTTTAGGATCTTGCCAAACGGCGATATCTTGCCCTTTAAGTTCAAGTGCAGTAATCCGTTCATCGAACTGTGCATTTTTCCAAAAAGTTTTGATAACAGAAATATCAGGTTCAAGGTGTTTTAGTTGTTCATGAAGGATATCGATAAGCATGGCAGTCCTTTGTAAATAAAACGTTTGTGATCCGATTATAATGAGTGACGTCATCCAAAAGATGTTTTATGCAAAGACGTGATGCGGATGCTAGTGTGTTTTGTTAGTGTACCTATGATCATTCATTGTGCAAAATTCTTCAAGTAAAGAGCCATTTCTTTATCCTTATTATATAGTGGCTAAAAATAGACTTAAAAAAGTGGGGGTTGCAAGGTAAGGTTATCTCTTTATCATTGAAGGAGTCACTGACACAAAAACCACTTTTTTTATCGAATAAGGAAAAATGATGGCGGGTAAATTATTTATTATTTCTGCTCCTTCAGGAACAGGCAAAACAACCTTAGTGAATGCCTTGTTGGAAAATTGGGGTACTAGTGCCAAGTGCCAATTAAAAAAAGTAGTGACCTATACAACACGTGCTCCTCGAAAAGATGAAGTTCATGGACGAGATTATTATTTTGTTTCTTTGGAAGATTTCAAAAAAAAACAGAGTGAGGGTTTTTTTTTGGAAAGTGGTCTTTTTTGTGGAAGTTATTATGGATCACCGGCATATGTTTTGGATTCTGCTTATCGAAAGACAGATTCTTACTGTTTAGTTATTGATCGAGAAGGAGGTTTGAAAATAAAAGAGCTGGAAGGGATAGTTTTAATTTGGATAATGCCACCTTCTTTGCAAGAACTTAGGGTTCGATTACAAAAAAGAAGTAAGGATTCTGCTGAGAATATCGAGCAACGTATCAAAAAAGCTCAAGAAGAACTTGAACATGAAGCAAGAGAAAAGAGCTATACCTATTGGTTTGTTAATGATGACTTTGCAAGGGCAATAGGAGAGCTTAAAACTCTTATAGGAGCTGTTATTGATGGCATCTAAAAAGCTGCAAATAAGGAAATTAGTATTAATTTTTTAAGAAAGACCAAGCCTGCAAGATAAAGATTTTTAAACTTTATTTTTAAGGGAAAAGAAAAAACTTGCAATTATCCTAAATGAGGTTACAATTTGATTCAGGTTTGAAACAAAACCAAGCGATTGAAACAAACGAAGCCTCTGCAACATGATCTTAAAAACATAAAAAAAGATGCAGAAAAAAATTTGACATTGCGATCAGTAACGGTATAATTGACAACACTAATAAGCACAAAGTTACAGATAGAAAAATTTAAAGTTCTTTGAAATACATGAGAAACTCATAATAAGTTATAGCAATGAGCTGTACTAGTTACAGTTCGCTATATAAATTTGTCCACAGATGAAACAGCGGAATACCCAACAAAAGCAATTTTTGCGATGGAGAGTTTGATTCTGGCTCAGAATAAACGCTGGCGGTGTGCTTAACACATGCAAGTCGAGCGAGAAAGTTCCTTCGGGAATGAGTACAGCGGCGGACGGGTGAGTAATACGTGAGAATCTGCCCTTAAGTGAAGGATACCCTCGAGAAATCGAGTCTAATACTGCATACGTCCCTAACGGGAGAAAGGTGGCTTTATGCTGCCGCTTGAGGATGAGCTTACGCGCTATTAGTTAGTTGGTGGGGTAAAAGCCTACCAAGACTGTGATGGCTAGCCGGCCTGAGAGGGTGTACGGCCACATTGGGACTGAGATACGGCCCAGACTCCTACGGGAGGCAGCAGTGAGGAATATTGCGCAATGGGCGAAAGCCTGACGCAGCGACACCGCGTGAAGGATGAAGGTTTTAGGATCGTAAACTTCTGTTAAGTGAAAAGAAAGAGTCGTCTCTAATACAGACGAAAGATGACGTTATCACTAAAGAAAGCACCGGCTAATCTCGTGCCAGCAGCCGCGGTAATACGAGAGGTGCAAGCGTTATTCGGAATTACTGGGCGTAAAGGGTGCGTAGACGGTCTATTAAGTCTTTTGTTTAAGACCTCGGCCTAACTGAGGATCAGCGAGAGATACTGGTAGACTTGAGGATGGAAGAGAGAAGTGGAATTCTCGGAGTAGCGGTAAAATGCGTAGATCTCGAGAGGAACACCGATGGCGAAAGCAGCTTCTTGGTCCATATCTGACGTTGAGGCACGAAAGCGTGGGGAGCAAACAGGATTAGATACCCTGGTAGTCCACGCTGTAAACGATGATCACTAGACGTCGGTTTTGCGTTGCAAAATCGGTGTCGTAGCTAACGCGATAAGTGATCCGCCTGGGGAGTACGGTCGCAAGACTAAAACTCAAAGAAATTGACGGGGGTCCGCACAAGCGGTGGAACATGTGGTTTAATTCGACACTACGCGAGGAACCTTACCTAGGCTTGACATTCTTTTGACAGCTACGGAAACGTAGTCTTCCAAGCTTGCTTGGACAATTGAACAGGTGCTGCATGGCTGTCGTCAGCTCGTGTCGTGAGATGTTTGGTTAAGTCCTCTAACGAGCGCAACTCCTGTCGTCAGTTGCTACTGCATTTATGCAGGCACTCTGGCGAGACTGCCTGGGAAACCAGGAGGAAGGTGGGAACGACGTCAAGTCATCATGGTCCTTATGTCTAGGGCAACACACGTGTTACAATGGTTGGTACAGAGGGTTGCAAATCCGTAAGGGTAAGCTAATCCCATAAAACCAATCTAAGTTCGGATTGAGGTCTGCAACTCGACCTCATGAAGTTGAAATCGCTAGTAATCGCATATCAGAACGATGCGGTGAATACGTTCTCGGGCCTTGTACACACCGCCCGTCACACCACGAGAGCTGTCTGTACCCAAAGCCGTCTTAGCTAACCCTTTTAGGGAGGCGGGCGTCAAAGGTATGGGGAGTGATTGGGGTGAAGTCGTAACAAGGTAGCTGTAGGAGAACCTGCGGCTGGATCACCTCCTTTCGAGGGAGATCATAGTCGACTGTCATTTATGACAAGATCGATAGGTGTGTTAGGGAAACATTGTTTCCTCTGTGGGCACTCTTTTTTCAAAGAGTGCTTTAAAGACAAATTTATGAAAGTGCTGGGCCTATAGCTCAGTTGGTTAGAGCACTCCGCTGATAACGGAGAGGTCAGTCGTTCGAGTCGACTTAGGCCCACCAATTTTTTTGGGTCTAGTAAAGACTGCGTTTTATAAAATGAGCATGGGGATGTAGCTCAGTTGGTAGAGCGTCCGCTTTGCACGCGGAAGGCCAGCGGTTCGAATCCGCTCATCTCCACCAATTCCCGTTTCTCGTGTAGAGAGAGCAAGAAAATTCTTGTGATCTTTGAAATTTTTGTAAGTCAAGTTGTTGACAAATATAAACTACAATTTCAGTAAAATGAGTTTTGTGATTAATTGAAAAGAGTATCTGGTGGATGCCTTGGCATCGGAAGGCGACGAAGGAAGCGGAAGACTGCTAAAAGTTTCGGGGAGCTGTCAATCAAGCATTGATCCGGAAATGTCCGAATGGGGAAACCCACTATGGTAAAACCATAGTATCCTTACTTGAATATATAGAGTAAGGAAGCGAACGGGCTGAACTGAAACATCTCAGTAAGCCTAGGAAAAGAAAACAAAGTGATTCCCGTAGTAGTGGTGAGCGAACTGGGAAGAGTCTAAACCTTTATTGTGTCAAGCGTGTACGCGTTGCAATAAGGGGGTCATGGGGTGCTTGTGTGAGAATGTACATATTTCTCGACCGTGAGCAGCGTAATTTAGCCGAACGTTCTGGAAAGGACGACCATAGAGGGAGACTGTCCTGTAGGCGAAAAGTTGTGTGGCGCGGTGATAAGCAAACCCGAGTATCATGGAGCACGTGAAATTCCGTGAGAATTTGCCCCGACCATGGGGTAAGACTAAATACTAACCGATGACCGATAGTGAACTAGTACCGTGAGGGAAAGGTGAAATAGGACCCCGAGAG
>CAZQDJ010000022.1:0-18163 GCA_964592275.1 uncultured Pseudomonadota bacterium
TGCTTTGGAGCTAAATCCCGATGCTAGTGGAAACTTTCAGATGTAAATCGACCTTCTTCATTCCTATTTCCTCCATTGTTAACCCAAATCAAGGGCATCATTTTCTTGAATAAGCTCTCTGCCTATCCTTATTACTCACTCTAACAGACCTCACCTCCCCTGGTCAATATCCTAATAGAAATTAAAATGGAAATGTGCTAGCCACCAATACTGCTAATGCTTGTCTTTGTCGAACGCTTCTGAGCAACTCAGCTCTTTGATCTTCTGTAGCAATACAAGAATTTAGTCTCGCAGAAAGCACTCTCTGCTCTAAGTTCTGCAATAAAGCGATGTAACGTTGGTTTTTCTCGCTATCCATTAAAGTTGTCGGATTATTTTTATACAAAAACCACCAGTCCTCTTTTTGCTCTTCGTTCATTATTTGCCAAGCATCAGCGGAAGGCCTTTGTATATTTCTAGATAAGAAAAGCCATATTACATCCAAACATTCATGCTTAACTGGGCAATATGCCATTGAAACTTTTAATAAACAAAACATTAAGAACACATTTTTTTTCATTTCTAGTTTCCTTACTTTTATTCAAAACAACTCTTTAACCACTTGATCAATATTTTTAAACACCACCGACTGAACATCACGATAGAATTTTTCGTCATACTCTCGCGTTTGCACAACCACCGGCATAGCAACTGCATGCCCCAAAACTAACGCCTGTTTTTTAGTATCAAGAGTAGAAAGCACTGAACGCAACGCACTTGCATTTGCCGTACCTGTCAGCACTGCCTGAATATCGTTTTCATCGCTCAATTGAGCAACAATTTTAGTACCAAGTTGTGAGATAATTTCTTGATCAATTCCCGAAGGTCGTTGATCAACCACTAAAAGCGATACATAATATTTACGCATTTCCCGTGCAATCGTTCCGAAAATAGTTTGTCGCGCTGCTGCTGGATTTAAAAATTTGTGCGCCTCTTCAATACAAATCATAAGCTTTGTCGGCTCATCCCCCTTGTTTTGTGATCCTAAAAATTTTTCTGTCTGTGCAATATATTCACTATGAATGCGGCGCGTAATCATGTTTGAGATCAATAAATAGCAAAACGTAGAAGTATAATTCCCAAATTCAACACACACATTTACACTGCGCAAGAGATACTCCATCATTTGATCAATCACCGATGTTGCTCGCTGTACCGGAACAGCAAACGGGGTTGCTGAAGCTTTAAAAAAAGGAAACCGTTCAATACGTTTTAATTTTCGATATAACGCGGCAATCGATTCTGGATGAGCACCAAGTGATGCTGCAAATTCTTTTAAATCAGTTTGCGCAAGTAATACCTCAAGCCATTGATGTTTGTATTTTGTGTTAATCAAATAAGCTGCCTCAACCGCAGTACTGTGCAAATTTAATTCTTGCTGTAATGACATAATATCATCAACATGCACATCTTGATACGAAAATGTGATCTCAACATCAGCACTTGCACCGCGTCGCCGCGTTGAAGCTGGATCTAATGAAAAAATAACTACTCGATCAGGAAACAGCGTCTTGAGCCCTTTGATAAATGAATGTCCTGGCCCTTCTTTACGCGCTTGCAAACCATACTCACTATGCATATCAAAAATAAGAGTAACCGCTTTACGCCTATGAATAAGACCTGCCAAAATAAGACGCGTCAAAAATGTTTTACCAGTTCCTGTTTTTCCAAAAATCCCTGTGCTGCGTTCAGTTAATCGTTCAAGATCAATACATACTGATGCATCCATATCAAGTGGAGCGCCAATGGTAAAAAACTTACCCGACTTATCATTCTCATCACCAAAAATCATCGCTATATCTTGGTTTGTAGCTTCAAACACTTTTGCAAAATGACCTGGTACTGTTTTTACCGGAATAATATCACCACTTTTTTTCTGCAACATCACCATCGGTTTTAGTTGGGCAGTCGCATACATATTTCGGTGTTTTAAAATAGAAAGAAGTAATGTTTCTTTTTCTGTAGGTGGATATAAAAGAATATCAGGATTACTTACGTGCAAGGCAATATCAGTCATCAAACAAAAGAACGTATTTTCTGGACAAATAATAGAAACAAATTTCCCTGTTTTTAGCGTATCAAGAGCAGTGTCTGGGGCAACTTTCATGGTAAGTCCCTCAACCAACGAGCCTTCTGTTATTATTCCAATCGATTTTTTCATAATTTTTTTCCTAAAAATTTATTCCAAATAAAAATGGGTGCGCAATAAGCTATAAATAATACTTAATAGAATTAATTTAAACAAAATACCATTCTACATACCGCTTGATCATAAATAAATAAATGTTATTATGAATAATAATATTATTATTGTAACTATTTAATTAAAGGATACTTAAATGAATAAATATATCATTTTAATGACTATTTTATGCTTAGGTAACAATCTCAAGTCAGCGGCAGCTAACGAAATTGATACTGAAACCATGGAACATATCGATAGGAAAGAGGCGCTTTTAAATTTTTTAAATGATCTTTCTAGCTTTGAAGAAGAAGGATGGAATCTAAAAACTCGTCTTCCTCGACAAGCTACTGCGCCTTTTATAGTAATACTTTCTAAAGAAGGAACAGTATGCATAAAAGAGTTTCCTAAACTTGATAAGTTAAATGAAGTAACATTATTATGTCAGCTTCAATCTTGTTTTTATCAAAATAAGCCTGTAACAAAAAAACCAGATGGACGAGAAGCATCTTATGCAAGCAACCTTGATGAATTAATCGAATTAGTAAAAGAAGTAAACATAAGAGGTTACTATCGAGATCAATATTTCGGCGGACCTGCTGAACGAGAAGTTATAATTTACAAACTTCGCGGCATAAATTGCTAATTAATCGATCATTCAGAAATCATAAAATAAGCTCTCGGAAATTCTGAGAGCTTATTTTATTTACACTCATAATTATGACAACTTCTTTATCCATTGTAGAGTGCAATTAATTAATCACTCCTCTTAAAAAAAAGGTCTTTTTATGAAACTAACCCTTATTGCTCTTGCCAGCTTTGCTCTCCTTACAAGCGCCACCATCATTGCAAAATCAAAGAAAGAAAAACCAACAGAACTTAAAATAGGAGATATCGCTCCGAACTTTACCCTCCCCAATGAAAAAGGAGAAACAGTCACCTTCCATACTATCCCCGGTAAAAAGGTTCTGTATTACTATCCTATGGATTCAACCCCTGGTTGCACCAAACAAGCCTGCAGTTTACGGGATGGCCACCAAGAACTTAAAAATAAGGGTGTAACTGTTATTGGGATCAGCGCAGATTCTGTTGAATCACACAAAAAATTCTCGCAAAATCATAAGCTCCCTTTTACTTTATTAAGCGATACTAAAAATGAAGTTGCCAAGCTTTATGGCACCGCAGGAACTTTTATGAATTCTCGCATTACTTTTTTAGTTGATGAAAAAAATAAGATCGTAAAAATCCTTAAAGACATCAAGGTTAAAGACCATGCTAACCAAATTTTAAAAGAATTTAATCTGTAGCTTATCAATTTTAGCGCCATTTCCAACTTGCGATGGCAAGTTGGAAATAATGTAAAAACATTAAAAAGTGCCTAAATCATGTTTCGCTTTATTCTCTTTCTACTGCTTCTTGTCAGCGCTCAGCTCTCTTTTGGCATTGAGCAAAGTAACAAGTCTACGCGATCACAAGTTTCAAAAATAAGCCACTAGAGGCTTTTTACAAACAGCAATCCTCGCATTATACTTTTAATACGCATTATTGAAATGGTTAAGCGAGGTTATGCTTATGAAATCAAAACATAGACCACTATTACTTTTTATATTTTTTGCTATCCAGCCGCTTACTGCGGTTAGTATTTCTCTAGCTTCTTTACCTTATCCATTTAACACTTGGCACGCGAATGCAAAAACGTACGTACAACGGCAGGAAGAGATCCAGTCATATCAGCTGACCGTAAAAATTAAGCGCCGAGCTACTACTATTAAAGAACAATCTTTTACCTCGTTTGATTATAAAACAGTTATCGCCAAAGCATTACGTTATGCACAAAAAGAACAAACTACTGGCCTCAAGGCAGTGTTCAAGCCAAGCATTAGACTCATTAATAGTTGGGATAATTATGCGCTTGGAAACCTCGTACAAAAAACGCTCCCTATTGATCAAAGTAAAAAAGCTGATTATTGGAAACAAGTAGAACAAACAATAATCGATAGTTTTTACGTATCATCGCCAGCACAAAAACCAACTCTTACCGTTGTAAAAAAATTACTGTCTCTTGGCGCCATTCCACTAACACTTCTTATGTGCTTTATTATTTTTCTCCTTGGGCTTGTGTTGTTACATTTCGCTTCGCAAAAAAAGAAAGGGCTATAACCATGAAATTTCTAAAAAACTTTACCCTCATCAGCTTGTTGCTAGCAACTTGTATTTCGACAGAAACAAGACCTGTTCCCTGCCATACCAATCTTGAAGTTCCAGGGTTTGTTTTTTCAGCTACCTCAATTATCATTGGCGGAGCTGTTTTTTACACTGCTCTTATTTATGTTCCCTACCTATTCATGAGCAGACACGATGCAGCACAAAATTTTGTAAAATACCAATATGATATCTCCTCTTATACGATCGCACTTGAAGTACTGGATAACGGAAACATGTCATTGCTCAAATCCTTTACTGAGACTGACTACAAAAAAGTTATCACCGACACACTGGCCCACTTACAAACAGAAGAATTCCTTTCAACAAAGCTGACACGAACCGAAAAACTTTACCTGACTCCCTGCATCACCCTTGTTGATGAAGAAACAACACGCACATTGCGTAGAATCCTTATTGCTGATTACAAGAAAATGCGCACAACACACAGAATTCCTGTTACTACTCAAGACAATCAAAAACTGGCACTTAACTATAAAAGAATTGAAAGATCTCTTATTGATCGATTGAGAATCCCGAGAATTAAAACATACGCAAGCCCAATGCGATATGTCGTAGGTGGACTTACTGCTTTTATGCTTCCTGGGTTGTTAGGGTATTTCGCTCTTATTCCCGCAGCCATTGTAAGCATCCCTCTCTTCTTTACAAATTATTCTTCAGCACACAAGTTCGTCGATCGACAAGAAGATATTGCTTCGTATTCCATTACTGTAAAAATTAAACGCCATGTTAAAACCATCAAAGAACAAACTTTTATTGGCCCTGATTATCAAACGGTCATGAACGATGCGCTGCTATACGCTCACGCAGAACAAACTACTGGTTTAAGAACAGTTTTCAAACCAAGCATCACCCTGGTCGACGACGAACAAGTCTACCCATTGCGTAACATCGTCAAGAAAACATTGCCAAAAAAACAAACACACCTTGCCCGTTATTGGAGACGTTTAGCAAACTCACTTTCTAACAGTTTTGTTATTCCAAATGATAAATCTGCCAATATCACCAATGCTAATCGTATTGCCTATTTCGGACTAGAAAGTGGCGCTTGGCTGCTTTCACCGTATGTCGCCGTACTTCCGTTTTTATTGTAAGGCTCCCTATGAAATTTCTAAAAAACTTTACCCTCATCAGTCTATTGCTCGCAGCCAGCGTTCCAACAGAAACAAAGCCATCGCTCATTGCGCTTTTTATCACAGCTCTCGTAGCAATCCCCGCCGCTGCAATCTATATTCCTTATGCGCTCCTTACGAGACATTCATATGCAGAAAATTTTGTCACAAAACAAGAAGACATCGAGTCGTACTCAATTGCTGTAGAAACAACTAAAAACAAAGAAAAAATAGAAAATATTTTCTCTGGATCTGATTACAGTGCAGTCATTGATGATGTTTTAACGTGGGTTGAAGACAACCAAACACCCCGCAGTAAGGTAATACTAAGACCCAGTATCAAGCTCATAGAAAATGAAAAAATCTACGAAATGCGCATCATCACTCGATCAACACTTCCAAAAAAACCTCATCTCTTAAAAAAATACTTTGAAGCGCTGGAAAAGGCACTTAAAAAACGCTTCGAACTACCTGGCATTGACAGCAACTTAACATCTAAAGATCAAGCTGCCATCACTATAGCTAATGGATTCTTGCAATCACCAGGAAACGTAACACCCAATATTTCTGTGCCCCTCGCTCTTGCCTCTCTCCCTACCACATTATGTACTCGTTATTCATCTGCAAAAAATTTTGTCAGAAGATCTGAAGATATAGAATCTTATTTTATTTCGGTAAAAATCAAACATGACAACAAAATAATCTTAGAAAAAATTCTTGAGGGATCTGATCCTCAGACAACGATAAGTCAGGCAATCGAATATGCTAAAAAAGAGCACGCCATCGATAGAACCATTACTTTTGAATCACGCATTCAACTTCTTACCAATGAGAAAATATATGCACTCAAAAAAATAACTGCACCTACTCTCCCAAAAAACAATCTTCGAATCCCTCTTTACTGGAAAAAGCTTGTAATAGCTTTAAATGAACGTTTTTTTGTGCCCGAAAAAACCGCTACTAATACCACCTACACAACTAATCTTGCCTACTTTGGAGCAATAATTACGCAGTCATTCGTAAGCGCCCTTAAACTTCCTAACAATTAGGCTATTTTTATGAAATTTCTAAAAAACTTTACCCTCATCAGCTTGTTGCTCGTAGCAAGCGTTCCAACAGAAACAAAGCCTTTTTCCTTTTCCTATTCGCTTAACTCTTATGGAGTCGCTGCTGTTATTGCTGTGCCACTGACTCTCGTCCTTATTCCTTATATTTTTTTCACTCGACATGCTGCAGCAGAAAACTTTGTAGAAAAACAGGAAGACATAGAATTTTATTCTATCACCGTAAAAACGAGACAACCGAATACCAAAATACTCATAGAACAATCCTTTACTGAGCCTGACTACAAAACAGTTATCAACAAATCATTAGACTGGGCAAAAGCATACGCAACCCCAAGCATTACAACTATTTTTATCCCAAGTCTTAAACTCATAGCTGATGAAAAAACATACACATTCTCTCCAATAAAAAAATGTAAGGTTCCTGGCTATTCAATGAAAAAATCTGCTCATTGGAAACCACTCAAACGAAAACTTACCGCACATTTTAAACTACCAACTACTTGCCGCAATACTATTCACGCAACTCGTATTAGGGAAGGTGTCATAAGCGGGTTTGCATGGGTTTTCGTATCTGCTTTAACCGGTATTCCATTCATTTCTACTGCTGCTCTTTCTATTCCTTTTCTTTGCTTGAGTTATCATTCATCTGCAAAAAACTTTGTCGAAGACGCAGAGGATATCGAACTTTACGGTATCGTGGTGAAGGTACGCCAACAGTGCAAAACGGTACAAAAACAAAGCTTTACTGGCACCGATCCAAAAGTAGTCATCGTCCAAGCAATGGAATATGCGCAACAAAAACAAACTCCTGGTCACGGAATTTCATTTGAACCGAACATAAAACTTGTTGATTCCGAAAAAACCTATGCTTTGCGCAAAGTAGCACAACCAAGATTACCAAAAGATACAATAGGCCATGCTTTGTACTGGCACAAACTAGAATCAAAACTTGCCGATCGTCTCATCGTTCCAACAAAAACAGTACTAAGCGTTCCTTACCAGGGACGGCTTATGTATGTCGCAGCAGCAATCGGACTTTTTGTTCTCAGGCCATTTGGCATTTTGGTTTAAGAAATAAAAAGAGCAAGATTTTACAAAGCCTCAACATCGGATTATCCTTACTAGAGATACTAATCAGCATTTTAACGTAAGGATACCCTTATGAAATCGCTACAATCGCATATTAAACTTCTTGGACTTTTTGCACTCTTTGTTCCCTCAACAACTAGACCTAGAGCTTATTACGTCACTACTGAAACAAGACACTATGTTGAGCCTGAAATTTCTCCTGAAGCCTGGCTTATAACCCTCATTACCATTCCCTTTGTCTACTGGCTTTCTGAAAAATTAGCTCCAAAATATGTAGAAACTCAGGATGATATTGAAACCTATTCTGTCACCGTAAAAATTAAACAACGCTCAAAAACAGTCGCCGCAGCAACATTTACCGCCTCTGATTACGATGATGTTATTGAAGATGCAATTGCATTTGCACAAAAAGAACAAGGTGAAAATCAGTCATTGGTTTTTAAGCCAAGCATTACGACTTCAAGGAGAAATTCTTATTCCTTAGATGCGGTAAAAAAATCAGCTCTTTCTTCAAAACCAAATAGTTCCGATGCTTATTGGAAACAGATTGATCGAGATCTAACACGCATTTTCTTGGTACCACCAAAAGCAGCAGCTCCTCAGCATACGCATGTTACACATACGCATCATCATGTAAGAGAGGTGGAATATGTTGTGGTTCCTGAACCTCGCTATTCTGCTTTTTGGTTTTTTTAAAATACAGTAAAAAACTTTTTTTATTGTATTTTAAATTGCATCTTTTGAACAAGACGTAAGCATCCGCTATGCGCGGTTCATTAAGGGTTAGTTCGCCCTCACCCTTAAAACCCAGGTGCCAGCAATTCCGCTGGACCCCTTGACGGATATGACCCGGAAGCGTTGCTCCCGCTTCCTTTTACGTCTGCCTGCTTCGCGGCAGACGCAGCTGATATCCTAATAAAGACTATTACCTTGTAATTAAAAATTGAAAAATACGTGTCATTGCGAGCTTGCGTGACAATCCACCCGCCGTCGCCATCCAACTTCGTTAAAACTACGTCGTGATCTTCGAGGCTAAGGCGTGGTGCCACGACGTAGCTTTATGCAAAGTCGGGCACAGTAATTTTCTTTTGAAAAATTACATGGCATGAACACCAAAAGCTTCTTTAAAAACACAAAAATCCTTTTATTTCAGGCATTGTTAATTTTTTGATGTAAGTCATGAAGGGATTGCCACGCAAGCTCGCAATGACACGGTTTTTTATAAAAAAAGTACCTTATCAGGATGTCAGCTACGGGTGCCGCGAAGTCGGCAGGCGTAAAAGGCAGCAATGCTGCCGCTGCCGGGTCACATCCGTCAGCCATCAAACTGCAAGTTTGTGTGTGGATTGCAAAGGGGTGCACAAGCACCCGCTTTGCCGCTGCACGCGGAGTGCACAAAAAAATTAAGTTATTGTAAGAATAAAGGTTCTTGCGCCAAAGAAAACAAAACTTTTACTTAAAAACTAAATGTTGCAGAAGCACCAATCAGAGAAACTTGATAGGAAGACTTTCCATTAAAAGGCATCTTTCCAAAGACAGAAATTTGCGGCCTAAAGCGATTATTCTCACTTTTTGGATTGGCAGAATCATATTTGAGTTGTATAAAAAGGTCATGAGTCGTCCATTCATTCAAAATAGCAGCAGTATTTGCGGCCAATGTTGAATAATCATTCGATATCACAAAAACTTTATCATCGCCATGCTTAAAATGTTCATAAGCAAAACGAACAGAAAGCCCTTTACCGATGATCGGCTCAGCATACAAATTGAACATTTGAGTTAGCCCATATTCTTTACCTGCAAGAGTTTTTTCTAATGCAAGAAGATCAGTCTGTGTGGCATTCGTTTGAATACGGCGATTGCGCGTATGATTAAACATTTTCATAAACGTTACATCAACACCTGCCCACAACATGTTCCTAAATCGCAAATCAAGCCCCGCTGCAAACGGCACCGTGTAGGCGCCATCATTACCAAATGCTAGTGATACAGCGACATCTTCGTTTCGTCTTACCCCGGTAGGAAACTGAACACCCAAGCGAACATTCACAATAGCTTCTTTGAGCCATTTTTTTTCTTGGAAAAAGTTTTGCCGCCATCCGATGTAGGTCGTAAAATCACCAACCCCCGATTTTTCCCAATCACCAATAGAAAGCCCGTTACCTAATATTGCAACATTCGCTGCAAAGTTATCGGTTAAATATTCATGTGTTAATGCATCATCAAGGGTCACATTCTGAGTCAGATCAGTCCATACCACATTCTTAACTTTTAACGATGCTATAGGCAAGGCCATACCTATCCATACCCCATTATCCCAGTTCCATCGCCCGATAAGATCACCTGAAAAAATAACCCGCAAATCACCGGTCACTTTAAAATGCCCGCGAACTCCATCATCACCATTAATATTAATAAGTTGACCCAACTGCGCCTGTTGTGATGTGGGAGCAAACCCTTTTAACATTGCAAGCGCATCTTGCGTAGGGAAAAGAATTTGAAGAGGATTCACTGTTTCTCCCGTAACGGTTCTTCCATGCGGATTTGAAGCACCAAAAGAAAGGAGTGGAGTAAATTGCCTTGTTTGACCTTTCCAGTGGGTGGGGAAAAAATTAGGATCAAATGGACGGATAATATTAAACGGCGTTATGGCATAGCTTGGCAACACTGCACCAAGTAAACAAAGACCAAACGCCACGTGTTTTTTTAACATGCTGATATCTTTCATCATCATTCAAGGATCCTCATTCCATCGTTTGTGGGAAGCACTAATGCTCCACTACCGCTATTTCTGAGAAGGTTACCAATCGTTACCGCTGTAGAAATACCTGCCTGAATCTGTACATTTGTTTTCGGCATAATAAAAACGCCGGTACGTAAATAGGAAGGTAATGCTTCAAATATCGGTTCTGCGCCATCAGGTGAAGATTCTGAAGCAGTAATCAGTGCTCCAAATGTTGGAGCATAGTTTCGGTACGCACCAAGTGCTGCAAAAGCACTCGTAGTCCCCTGCACAAAATAATCTGGTATCACCTGCACCGTTGTTGCCGTAACCTGGCCAGCCTCAGTAGTTCTTGAAACTGCAATACGATACAACGAAGCAAGATCATAATTTACTGAACCTGCCAAAGCGTAGACCGTTCCACCAATAGGATTACCAGCAGGATCTCTTTTAGAAAAACCTTCTGATAACCCATCAGGAGAAAGTGGCTGCAATCGAGTAACCGCTGTTTGCGATTCTGGCAACTCCACAAAAGTCCATGCCATTGCAGCAGGATTTGCTGCGGTCTCAACATTGGCGCCATTACCGGTACGCAAAAGCCCTTGGCTTGTTGCAAGTAATGCAATTTTTGCTGAGACAACTACATCAGAAAATTGCCCATATTTTTGTGGTAAAATAGCAGGAGTTGCAAGAGTGACTGGAGTAATCGTAGTACCTGCTAACTGCGTTACAGGAATCCTATCAAACGTATCATTGGTAAGGACGTATAAATTAGCATCATCGGTCAATAATTTTCTTACATTTTTATACGAACCCATAATGGTGAACGCTGATGCAGGAAGATTGGCCAAATTTTTCAATCCATCAACAGCTACTGGCCAGCCTGGTTTAAGAACCGCAATACCACCAACGCCTCCAACAACAATGTAACCAAAATCGGCACCATCACTCACCACCATTGCACTCGTTACTGCACCAATAACATCAAGCGCTCCCCCAGTAATTGAAAGTATCAAGGCTCCTGCTCCCGGAGTAGTTATGGCACCGTTAGTTGAAACTTGCATATCTGTACTAAAATCACCCACTGCTGGGGTAAACACTCCCGCAACATCGCTACCTGTTTGGGCAATGACCACTTGCTTGTACCCTGTAAAAATCATTGCTGATAACCTATTTGGAAGTGCTCCAAAACCAGCCGTATTTTTCGGAAAATCAAAAGCCGCCTGAATCCCTCCCCTACTCCCACTAGAAAATTGACTATCGATAAGATCTACGAATCCCACCTGCGCATCAGTTGTTGTACCACCAAGAAGTCCATCTTTATTAGGAATCCCCCACGTAGTCGTCAACACCATGTCTATCGTGTTATCGGTAGCACCTTCCATAGTAAACAGTTTACCCACGCTTGGCTGAAACCCAATACCATAGATCGTGTTCCCTGCAACCGTTGGAGTTGCGACACGTTGCCATGGAGTCCACCCTTTAATAGCAGCATTACCATCAAACAATGCTTGTGAGGCAAAAACACCGGCAGCATCAGCGTCTCCATTGGTCGCTACAAATACCGTATCTTTATTAACTTGAATATCAATAATAGTACCAGGAGTAATCCCTCCACCAACAGTTACAGCTGCATCACTAAAAAGGGGCATATCAGCAAGGGTTGTTGCTGGAACCTGAAACCCTCTTCCATAGTACGGATTATACAAAGGAAATTGTGGATTAAAAAAAGTTTTTAGGTTTACACCAGGATTTACATTTTTACTTGCCAATGCACCATGCGTAGGATCAGTAGGCCATGTGGTATTAGCAGGGTCAACCGATTTATTTACCAAAGGCACCGCTGATACTGTTCTATTTGCAACTGTTGCTCCATTAGAACCAACAATGATTCCATACGTTAACCCTGTCGTTGTATACATCGAACAAAATTTTAAATAAGTACCAGTGACAACAACACCAACTGAAACTAAACCACCAACAGCTGTTGTTCCAATCCCAGCATACGCTGCTGCTGGAGCAAAATCAGTAAGAATGAATTTTGAAAGAAGTGTCGTATCATTTACCCGAACAGGATTATAATAACCCATCACTATTCCACGTGCACCGCCACCAACTCCATTTGCCGTTACACTAAATGAACCATAGACACGCTGAGTAATAGGGTCGAAATATACATCAGGTGTTGTTGTTTGAATAGTTGCATCAGCACCAATTTTAACATACGGCTGAGCACCATTAAGTGGTACCGCTTTTGCAACTGGATCATTCATAACCGCTGGTACTTGCCCAAGAAATGATCCACCTTGACCAATTACCGCAATCCCCGAACCAACCCCTCCAAATGCATTGCCATTAGGTTTTACTGCCGCAAAAATAAGACTTGCAGATATTCGTGTTCCCCCTGCAACTTCATTAATAGAAGCCCCAGTTGCAGCCACCACTCCAGAAGTAACTGTTCCAGCAGCGTCTGCAATGTCAGTTATCGAAAAAATATCAAACGGATCTGCATAAGGCCTTGAAACATTCCAATAGATATTTTGAGGAGCACTCGCTGTCACCACAAAGGGAGTCTTTGTACCGTACGTACCACTATATAACCCAAGAAGAGAAATCTTTTGTCCCGAAACTGGGCTTGGCTGGTTGGCCGCTCCATTTAATCGAACAGTTGTAGGAGCATAAGGGAAAACCGTCCCCACACCTTCTCGCGCTACAGAAATAGCATACTGAGCAAGGCTATCATTGTACCCGGTAGAAAGTGTTGAATCATTACGCCCCACATAAAAAGAGCTACTTCTATCACTACTATCAGCTACATAAGCCAAGACATTATTTCCTGTAAACGTTGTTGCTGAAGTTGCTCCATTAGCTTGCAAAGTAATAGTTGCATGTGCAGAAAAACTCATAAGCAATGTAAAAAACATCGCCGGCACCATCACTCTCATGTGCCCTCCTTATTCTTTAGAAAAAATAACTTTTTTACCTAAATTTATACTTTAGGTAAGCAATTATAAGCTAAATTTTAAAAACTACCACCTGTCTCCACCTATGGCTTCGTCAGGCTAAAGCACCTTCCTTTAGAATCGATTAACAGGCCTGTTGAGCAATGCCATTACTCAAAATCAACTGGAAAAACCTTCTACATCAGCACTTTCTATTCACAACAAAACCGATCCATGCTATAGATAGTACTATCACCGTGCTACCTAGGGGGATACATGCACACAAAAATTTTCTCGGCAACAACCATTGGTGTTGATGCATACATTGTCGATGTTGAAGTTGATATTGCCTTTGGCATGGTCAATTTTTTTATTGTTGGATTACCTGATGCAGCAATTAAAGAAAGTCGCCAACGTATTCAAACCGCACTCAAAAACTGTGGTATTCGCTTCCCAGAAAGAAAAATAACGGTCAATCTTGCGCCCGCCGATTTAAAAAAAGAAGGCACCATTTTCGATCTCCCCATTGCCATTGGTATTCTTCAAGCATCGCAGCTTCTTTCTATTTCTGTAGACTTTTTGCAAGATACCGTTTTTCTTGGAGAACTCTCTCTTGATGGCAGCATTAAACCAATGAAGGGCGCGCTTGCCATAGCCTATGATGCGCAACGCCTCGGCAAAAAACGCATTATTCTCCCCAAAGAAAATGCCAAAGAAGCTGCATTCATCAAATCTATTGAAGTTATTGGTGTTGATAATCTCGTTGAACTCATTGCTTTTTTACGTCATGAACAACCACTTGCCGCCACAAAACATACCATTCCTACCATTTCACCATCACTCCATGACATCGATTTTTCACAAGTAAAAGGACAAGAAAACGCAAAGCGAGCTCTCTTAATTGCTGCAGCTGGCAATCACAACATTCTTTTTATCGGTTCTCCAGGAGCTGGAAAAACAATGCTTGCCCGCCGACTCACAACCATCATGCCTGCCATGACGTTTGACGAAACACTTGCTGCCAGCAAAGTGTACTCTATCAGTGGAAAATTACAGGGAAAATCACTCGTTTCTGAACGCCCTTTTCGCGCACCTCATCACACAATTTCCCAAGCTGGTCTTGTTGGTGGAGGATCGTTTCCGCAACCGGGAGAAATCAGCCTTGCCCACCATGGCATTTTATTTCTTGATGAACTTACTGAATTTAAACGAACCACTCTTGAAGCATTGCGCCAACCTCTTGAAAGCAAAGATGTCTGCATTGCACGCGCACATCAATCCATTACGTTTCCCGCATCCTTTTTATTGATTGCAGCATTTAATCCCTGCCCCTGCGGATTTTATGGAGATAAAAAACGAGAATGCACCTGCTCACAACTACAAGTGAATCGCTATCTTGAAAAAATTTCAGGACCTCTTCTTGATCGTATTGATCTTCAAATTCATGTACCAAGCATTGAATACGATGTCGTCAAAGATAAAAAACAAACGACCTCATCCGCTGATTTAAAAAAACTTGTAGATCGAGCCATTGCTATCCAACACCAAAGATTTCAAGGCGAAACCCAACGTAATGCAACGATGACGCCTGACCAGATCGAACAATACTGCAAGCTCACTGATCCTGCTGAAGTGTTGATCAAAAAAGTCTTTGATCAACTACACCTGAGCATGCGTGGATACCATAAAATGTTAAAGGTTGCTCGCACCATCGCTGACCTTGCAGGAGCAGAAATAATTGATGTACCTCATTTACAAGAAGCGCTCATGTATCGATCGATTGATCATTATTTTGAACGAAAACGTCTTTAATGCCATACGAATTAATCGATTAATTCAAGTCTAAGAGGTTTTTTGAGCGCATTGATAATTGACAAGCACTGAATAGGTGGTATTATGAGAACAGTTCTTTAAAAATTGATCGCGGGGTAGAGCAGCTTGGTAGCTCGTTGGGCTCATAACCCAAAGGTCGCTGGTTCAAATCCAGCCCCCGCAACCAAATTAAGCAAAAAAATATAGGCCTTATGGCCTTTTTTTGCGCCCATTTTTTTTACTTATTTTAGTTCATTCATGCACCAACAAGCTTATTTCGCTCAAATCAAGCTTAAATACCACCATTTGCTCGACCAGAAGATTACTTTATACTGAAAAAGAGTCACAATTTTCAAAATCTGGTCAAAGTCGAATACAAGACAAAGGCCAAGGTGTGAGAGGTTATACCATATGAAAAATTACTCTTTACGTGCATTGACGCTTACTCTTTTTTATACCCTTGTAATTTCTACAAGCCTACACGGTAGCATTACGCCCCAACCTACTCCTATTACTAATGCCACCTGGGGTAAGGCTCTCAAAGAATCAGCAAAAGAAGAATACTCTAAAGCTCTCACTTGGTTAAAATTCTTTAAACTACCTTCCCTTGCTCTTTCATACGCACTGCCAACCTGGGGAATCACAAAATTTTGGAATATTTTAGGTGACACAGAACATATGGTTACCGGCCTTGCTGTAGGCTATGCACTTACTGCAGTTTCACTCCGCTACAAAAACCAAATTATTGAAACATGCGGAGACGAAGAAACTGCACAAGCATGGATGGCTATCGTCCCATTTGCAGGATTTTTTCTTCCTCGAAAAGTAGCCTGTCTTGCAGGTTTAGCTGTTATTGCAAAATTACACAAAAAAGAATGGTCAGATTTAAGAAAAATACATCTAAAGCCAATTAACTAACGATGAGGTTATTATGAAAATAATAAAAAAATTAATTCTTATTACAGCTTTATTTTCTGCAATCCCGTTCATTCATTGTCTCCCTGAGACTACTGCTATTGAAGAGAACTCTAAAATTGATTCAAAAGAAGGCCCTGGAATAACAGAAAAAGCAATTCTTACAAGTTTTTTCATCAATACCGCTGTAGCTTGTTACAATGATAATTTTATTCCTATAAAAACCGTTGTCCCCGTAGCAATTATAATTGGTATTGGCATGAAAACTCTCGATTATCTTGATAAAAAAGCCCTCAAAAAAAATCCTACATGCGGATCTAATAAGCGCAATTCCTTCATTTTCCAATCAATTGTTCTTGCAGCTGGATTAATACCTATTGTTCGTTCTTACAGAATCTAAGCATTTGCAAGATTTTTTCTTCCTCGAAAAATAGCTTGTCTTGCAGGTTTAGCTGTTATTGCAAAATTACATAAAAAAGAATAAACCGCTCTAAAAAAATACATATCTAAAACCAAACTAACTATGAGGTTATTATGAAAATAATAAAAAAATTGATTCTTATTACTGCTTTGCTTTCTTCGCCACTCACACAATCGATAGAGCCTAAGCATGGGCAAAATGAATTTGAAAAAGCAGCAGGAAGAACCATTCTTGCAAGTCTTTTGATCAATACCGTTGCTGCTTGCGCTAATGACAATTTAATCCCTATAAAAGCATTCGTGCCTGCAGCTATCATAATGGGTATTGGTATGGGTACTCTTGGCTACCTTGACAGCAAGGCTCTCAAAAAAAATCCTACCTGTGGTGCTAATAAACGTAACTCTCGTATTCTTCAATCGATTGTTATTGCAGCAGGTTTAACGCCAATTATCCTCTCAGATAGCCAATCAGGAAAAATGCTCCGTGAGACCCTTGCCCCTGTAGGAGAACTTCTCCTTGATGCTGGCTCAACACTTCTTGATGCAGCTACTTCAACTCTTATAAGAGGTAAGACTTTTTAAAAAATCTTATTAATAGAAATAAGCTCCTGTAAAAAGGAGCTTATTTTTTATTCAAAAATTATCTTTTTATTTTTTTGCATAAGCATCCACTTTTCAACTCTATGCTGAATACGCACCTATGTTTTGTTTTGAAGTTTGTTTAAAATAAAACATATATTTTCACATCAAATGCACGTTACATTGAACGATGTTATTCAAAATAATATAACTAAAATCAAGCTCGTTGCATAAAGCTATGGCAACCTAAAAAGGGAGAATGAAAAAAATGAAAAAAATACTACTACTTATGTGTTGCACTGTACTACTGCATGCAAAAAAAGAAGATAAAATAATAATCCCAAAACCAACGCCAGAAGAAACAATACAATACTATTGCACACCAAAAGATGATATTATAGATATAGTTCTTTTTGCCCCTGACGAAGGGCGTATCTACAAAAATATTCTTCGCGGTCTTATTCAAGCAACATCTTCTAAAGGGAGTATAAAGGTTGCAGCATTTCGTTTTACTGAAAAAGAAATAGCTGCCGATTTAATGGAGGCACACAATCGCGGGGTTTCGGTGGAAATAGTCTTTGATCCAGGTGCGGTGACTTCAACCTTTTACAGCTTAGCCTTTACGCTATCCGAAGCAGGAATTGCAGTATTCCAATATCAACCAGTTGGATTAACACCAGTATCCCAACGCAATGGGGAAGAGTATGAAATGCGCATCGCCTATCCGACGATTATGCATCAAAAGACAATGATTTTTAAAAATACGTGTGGAGGCAAAAACATTGTTGCTTTTGGATCATTAAATTTTACAACAGCTGGTTGTTATGGCAATGAAGAAGCGGTACAAGTGCGTAATAAACCAGAAATAGTAGATGCATTTGCAGCACATTTTGAAAAACTAAAAAAACGCTCGTACCTCATTACCCCTTATAGATTGTCGTATATGGTATCTATGAGACATATTAAGCAAATAGCATTACAAATGATGCGTCGTTTTTGTTGATAGGAAAAGTAATTCACAGGTGGCTTAAAAGCCACCGCTTTACCCTTCCTATCCGAAA
>CAZQDJ010000023.1:0-17427 GCA_964592275.1 uncultured Pseudomonadota bacterium
CCTATCGCTGGGGATGACGGGACTTTTTTAATGTATCTATTAATTTTCAGATAAGTTATTAGCTACCTATCTCAAGTTATTAAATGCACTGTTTGCGCCTTCATCAGTGAATGCAGAGCGATACAGATCAACTAGTTCTTTTATTGCATTTATCACAAGTTCTGGTTCGGTATCTTGAATTCTATGGCCACTTTCTTGCGCGATAATAAGTTTACTGTTAGTTGATTTGGTTGCCAAATCTTTTTGTAGCGGGAACCAGACTTCATTATTAAATTCTATTTCAGGGAGAGTCATGTGGGTATGGCAGAGATGATTATAGAAAAACCCTCTTCCATTACCAATAACAATGAGAGGTTTGTTTGCAAGATGATTTTCTAATCCTGCAAGTTGAGAACCGCTATCTCCGTAATGTGCAATTTCTTGTGAGGTGGTTCTGAAGGTTGAGGGGGCAAGCAGGCGCGCGAGCATGGCTGGGGTTACTTCATATTGAGCTTTGCCGGTTTGCGCATAGAAAGAACTTAAATAAAGCCTTTGGAGACCGGTTATTTCTGCTATCTTTTCTCCAAGATGAGAATTCGTAAGTCGTAAAAATGCTCGTTGTAAAAATGGCTCGTATGGTTGATGGTTTTTTTCTGTAGTGTCGATCATGGTGAATCCTGTCATACAGCGTTTAAATGCAAGGTGATGTTCAGCTATTTTTTTTGTAGTGTCTGCATGTCCCGCATCTACTAATACTAATCCAAAAACATCATCTGGATACGTGTTGGCGTATAATTGCCCAATGCCTCCGCCAAGTGAGTGGCCGACCATGATGTAGGGTTTTGGAACATTAGCATTTGTAAGGAGTGTATGAAGTTCATGGACCATGTTTACTGCAGTACGAGGGAGCGGGCTTTCTTCGCTCCAACCTTGTCCAGCTCTATCATAAGCATAAACGCTACTAAATTTTGCAGTTTCATCAGTAACCGTAAACCACATGGCAGAAAAACTACCGGTGCCAGCATCTAGAATAACCGATGGTAAGCCTTTTCCTTTTTGTATGATGTGCATTTTGTGTCCATCAACAGGTATTAATTGCCCAGGTGCAGGGTAATTTTTTTTATCTTGGTACGTACCAATTGCTTGGTACAAGTAACCGGCAATTGAGAGTGCTAGGATGAGACTGATGAGGGTGAGAAGTGTACTACGAATTAATGACATGCGGGGATTCCTTTTTACTAAAATAGAGACATTTGAAGTATCAGGATGATTTAAAAATGCCTGTTGATACAATGGTTGTTCTTTGTTTTTTTAAAAAAGGATTTTGTATGTCAAAAATTTTATATCTCGCCTCAACCTCTCGTGTGCGCCAAGTATTGTTGCAAGAAGCTCGTATTCCTTTTGAATGCATAGGTCACGGTGCTGATGAAGAGGCAGCTGATCGTTCATTGCCGTTTCTTGAACTTTTGCAACAAATTGCGCGTGATAAAATGGATCATGCATTGTTGCAACCAGGCACGCATGAAGGGCAAGAAGTTTTTGTTCTGTCGGCTGATTCTATGGGATACGATGCGCAAGGAGTTGTGCATGGTAAGCCAAAAGATCGTGAAGATGCTCTTCGAAAAATAAAATCACTGAAAGAAAAATCAACGACTGCAACCGCGTACTGTCTTGATAAAAAAAGATGGGATGGGAGTGTTTGGGTAGTGGTAGAACGTTGTGAAAGGGTAGTTGAATCACAATGCCGGTTTGTGGTTCCCGATCAATGGGTTGATAGGTATTTAGAACATTCGTGGGCGATGACTGCTGCTGGTGCGATAGCGGTTGAATTTTATGGCACTCAATTTCTTGAATGGGTTGATGGGTCGTATAGTGCTGTGATGGGACTACCGATGTTTGAACTCAGAGAGGACCTTGAAAAACTTTGGTTTTTCGATTCATTGATTTGAAAACAAGACCGTTCTTTTTTGCATTTAGTATCTAGCTTAGAGAGAAAAATATTTGGTAAATAAAAAGTCCCGTCATACCCAGAGAACGGTAGTCGCAGTAGTGTCGAAGATCGCGCCATAGCTCTGAAAGAGCGCCGGCGGACGGCACTAGCTAGACGGAGTGAACGTACGGGTACCCAGGCGTAACAAAAAAAAATCATAATAAATTGTAGAGTTTGATCTTTTCTTGTTCTTTGAAACACGACGCAAGTGTGCGCTGTGCGCGGAGCATTTATGGGGTGCTTGCACACCCCCTAAAAACCCGTGCACAAACATGCTGTTTGATTGCTTTTATACGAATATGGCCCGGAAAGCCTTCGAAGTTTTAGCGAAAGTATAAGAGCTTCCTTTTGCTCTTGCCGACTACGCGGCACTCGCAGGCTGATATTCTGACAAAGATTTTTTCTTTATAAATGACATAAGGTATCTTTTTTATATCATTATGTGTCATTGCGAGCTTGCGTGGCAATCCCTCCGTCTTGGTGCTGCCCGCATAGGGCACAAAAGACTTTAACCGTAAAAAAAGACTCTTGCGCAAAAGAATAAAAATTTGGGGAATCAAAAAAGGGGCACTGACGTACCCCTTTTTTTAATTAAGTGCCGCTTTTTTATGCGGCTTCCAATTTTTTAAAAGTTCTTTGAAAAGTACTTCTTGAGGATTTTCCTGCGGATGTGATTCAAGGCGATGAGAAGCTCTTTCCACGCTTGATTGTACCATGGAAGAGTCGCATATATTACCATCGATATGATCGAGTGCGGGCATCAATTTTTTTTCGGCGATGTTTTTGAGCGCTTGTTCATTGATCGCTTCTTGCAACAAACTTTCAAGGAGGGTTAAGAAATCAACTACGCTGTACTGCAACTCTTCGTTGGTAGTAAGAGCTTTGTTTTTTAAAGCTTGTTGCATTTCTTCCTTAAGACCTTTATGCAGGGCTTGTACGATGAGCTTTTTTAGTCGTTCAGGCTCGTTTTCCAACAGCCATTGCATGAGATAAAGCAGCTCGTAAGAAATAGTTAGTTGGTTATTGGTTATCATAATAGTACCTCCTCATCTTTGCTTTGCTTATGTTTTTTCTGGCGGTGCAGGGTTTTACGATTACTCCTCCCTGAATGTACCATCAGTTATTCTTCGTAATCTATATCCCAGTTAAATTCTGTTTGTTCTTCTGCTGACTCTTCAGTCGGTTTAACTTGGGAGGAAAGTGTACTTTTAGTTTTTATTTTCGCAAGTTGTTGCACGCTCTCTTGAATAACTTTTTTCTGCAGAGTCTCTTCTTTTTGTAGCTCGTCACTTGTTTGGTCGAAAATGCGATTCATATCTTTTTGCATCTTTTTAATCTGTTTTTGGAGCTTGAGGACCATTTGGACCCCTGCAAGATTAATGCCAAGCTTATGAGTGAGGTAGATAATTTGTTCAAGCCTATCGACATCTTCTTCAGAAAAAAGGCGGGTATTCCCTTCAGAGCGCTTTGGAGAAAGGAGACCTTCCCGTTCGTAGAGCCTAATAGTCTGTTGGTGGACAGAAAACATCTTGGCCACTGCAGATATCGAGAAAAATCCTTTGCTTCGTTTCATGCTTTTTCCTGGAAAAAATTCTGCCTCTTGTTCCATTTCTGTGCTTTCTTTTTTACCGATACACATCGTTTTCTAGTGTAACACAGTTTTTTTGACAAAGCATTTCAGCCTCTAAAGCTAAAAAGAAAGAACTTTTAAGAGTAAAAATAAGCTCCTTGTTTAAACGTTGAACTTAATATGGAGCCAATCGCCATCTTGTACTAAGTAACTTTGCCCTTCAGTGCGCATTTTGCCTGCATCTTTAATGGCAGCTTCAGTTTTATACTGAGCAAGGTCCTTGTAATTAAAAATTTCAGCGCAAATGAATCCGCGTTCAAGGTCAGAGTGGATTTCTCCAGCAGCTTGACGAACCGTTTGACCTTTACGTAATGGCCAGGCATGTGCCTCTTTTGGACCGACCGTAAAAAAGGTAATGAGATTTAGTTCTTGGTATGCACGAGCGATAATGGTTTCAAGGCCACGTGATTTCATGCCAAGCATTTCCATGAGTTCGGTGCGTTCGCTGTTTTCAAGTTGAGTAAGTTCATATTCGGTGCGCGCGCAGATAGGGATAACTCGTTCTTGGCCGAATTTTTTTACCAACGCTTGATAAGCGCTATTTTTAAGATAAGCGTCTTCCATAAAATCCTGTTCAGCCAAGTTAGCAATAACTAAGAATTTTTTTGCTGTTAAAAGAGGAAGCATTTCTACTCCTGCGCTTTCAAAGAGTTCACGAATTTTGTCGATATCTTGTCTGTTGAGTGCTTCAGAAATTTGGGTAAGTACTGCTTGTTCTCTTTCAAGAGCTTTTTTTTCAGCAGGTTTGTTTTGCACAGCTTTAAATGAAGAGGTGATTTTTGCTTGGCGTTTTTCAATAGAATCGATGTCTTTTAGCCCGAGTTCAGAAACGATGATGTCAAAATGGTCAAGGGGGTCAACAGCTCCATCTGCAGATTCAAAGCAACGGACAACGTGTAAAATAAGTCCCACTTCTCGGATATGGCTTAAAAATTGGTTGCCAAGACCTTCTCCTTGTGAAGCTCCTTTTACCAGTCCAGCAATATCAACAAAAGAAACGGTAGCAGGTATAAATTTTTGAGATCCGTATGCTTTTGCCATTTCATCAAGGCGATGATCGGGAACTTCGGTCATAGCGTTATGGGGATCGATAGTACAAAAAGGATAGTTTTCTGCGGGTACTTGGGAGTTGGTCAGTGCGTTAAAAAGGGTTGATTTACCGACGTTGGGAAGACCAACTAAACCTGCTTTAATACTCATCAGATAGATACCTTTAGCTAAAGATTTTTGAAAAAATGCTTATGAACAAGCCTACCAGGTCGTTCATGGTATCGCAAATTGCATTAGATCTTGGCACAGAGGTAACCAGGGGTGTAGGATCAAATAAGTTTTTAACATTTTTATCATAGAAAGGAGTTCGCTATGGATGCACACTCAATGAAAATTATCGGGGCTGTAGTTCGCTTAGTAACTGCAACTGCGGCATTGTGTATAGGGTTAGGGGCAATGGGCGTTAATGTAGAAGATATGCTTCACCTTGCAAGTATCAGCATGGCTGTACGCTGTGTGGTTGGGTTGTGTGGTGCTTACAGTCTTTTTGCGTGGATTCGTTCATGTTGCGGAGACTGCGGTTCTTGCAAAAAGTAGTTTTTTAAAGAAAGAAGGTGATGGTATGTACGGTCTTATTAAAAGAATTTCTTGGCTTGTCATTGCACTTGCCTGCGTGTGTGTTGGTTTAAAAGCTTGCTGCAATGTTGATATTGCAATGATGCTGCATCTTAAGCGATTTAACCTTATGATGCGTTATCTTGTTGGCATATGTGGCGCCGGGAGCCTTGTTATGTTCTTTGTAGAGCGTTCTTTGGGCAATTGTTGCAAGAATTAAAATAAAACAAAGCAAAAGATTGTCAGCCTCTGAATTTTTACAGGGGCTGATTTTTTTTAGTTAACAAGCAGAGTGGATACCTATGAAAAAAGTACTTATGACAGTGCTGTGTGCAGGAACAGTGGTTGCAGTAAGAGCGCCAGACTTTGAAGTATTTATAGAACCGATAACTACGAGAATTGATTCAGGAAAATCTCAAGAACAACAGTTGGAAGATAAAAGGTTAGAAGAGAAAATAGCTGCAGATGTAGCACGAAAAACAGCAAGGCGAGCTCAAATAGCGAAGAAAAGAGCAGAACAAGGAATTACTGAAACTGGAGTTTATTACTCTGATGGTGGAAATAAAGACACTGTTGGAAAGGTTGTTGTGCAGTCATCGGGTGATGTAGTTGTAGGAGAGCAAGATCCTGCAACTCTTTCTGAGGAACAAAGAGAAGCTATTAGTGCTACAGAAAAAACAAGATCATTTTTTGATGTGCCTGAAGGAAAAGAACATCCACTTTCTAGTTTAGAGTTGATTAAAGAGGAATTGGAGAAAAATGAAAGGATTCAGGAAGCAATAACGAATGAATTGCAGAAGGAAGATCTTGATCTTAACCGTAAGCAAGAGCTTGAAGAAGCCCTTTTTAGATTGCAGCAACAGAAAGAGGTTTTGATAAATGGCCAGGAGTTTTTGGCATTTTGTAAAGATAGCTCTTCGCCTGTTACTTTTACAGGTCCTGAATTAGAAAAAATTTTTACTGTTTTAGATTTGCCTTCATTGTCTGATTTGAAAGATAAAACACCTTATGATTTAGGAGGCCTTAAGGCAGATTTAAATTCAAAAATTAAACTTGTTGCTTCAGTTAAAGAAGATGGTAGCGTGAATCGTGAAGTTGGCAATGGGGTGCCTGATGGTGTTATTAAAGAAGGATATATTATTTATGGCCATGGGCCTAAAGCGATTGTAATGAAGAGAACACAATTTTTTGATGCTCCGCTTATAGGGGATAAAAAAGAAGCTTTATCAAAATATTTAAAAGATAAGTTAGGTGAAGTTTCTAAGGCGCAGCAACAGAAAGATGTTTTTATAAATAGCCAGGAGTTTTTGGCATTTTGTAAGGCTAAGCCTTCGCCTGTTACTTTTACAGATAATGAATTAAAGGAAATTTTTACTGTTTTAGATTTGCCTTCATTATCAAGCTTAGAATCCATGAATTTAAAAAATTTGGAAGAACTTGAAAGTGATTTAAAAAGAAAATGGGATTCTATTCAAAGGGACGAAGTTCTTTCAAAAGATAAAAAAGACGCTTTATCAACATATTTAAAAAATAGGTTAGATAAAGTTTCTAAATTGGCGGAAGAAGAATTAAACGATCATAAAGCCTTTAAAAAAGATCAAGAAGGAATGAATCTTGAAAAAAAGAAAAATTATTTTGATGAGAGAAAAGATACCATTAATATTATGGTTGAAGAGCTTTTAAATTCAATTGTTAACAGGAAAGGAATTGATACACAAATTGCTGATATTAACCTGATGATTGGGTCTTTTAAGGTAAAAGTAAATTTTTTAAAATTCGATGATGAAAAATATCCTGGAATGGAGAAAAGTTTTAATCAATTAGAAACTACTGTTGATAATGCAAGGATAGTAATCCATTTTGCTGATTTGACATTGAAAGTAAATCAAATTGAGGCCAATGATGTTATTCATATGCAAGAACTGCAAGATGAATTGAAATCTTTGAGCGAAGCTGTGTCGAAAATTTATGATGGTAAGTCTAAAAAAGAACTGCTGTCTTCAATTAAAGAACTTTCTGATAGCTTGAACGGAAGTATTAATACATTATTAACACCTGAGCAACGGCAAAAGGTTACGAAATTTTTTGATTTAAAAGCGCAAGCAACTCAAGCAATTGAAGATGGCAATGTTATTCGTATGCAAGAACTACAAGATGATCTGAGAGATTTTTACGAAGTTGTGTCGAAAATTTATGATGGTAAGTCTAAAAAAGAACTGCTGTCTTCAATTAAAGAACTTTCTGATAGCTTGAACGGAAGTATTAATACATTATTAACACCTGAGCAACGGCAAAAGGTTACGAAATTTTTTGATTTAAAAGCGCAAGCAACTCAAGCAATTGAAGATGGCAATGTTATTCGTATGCAAGAACTACAAGATGATCTGAGAGATTTTTACGAAGCTACATTGAGAGCTTTTGATGGTACTTCTTTTTTGCAAGATGTGCGTTATTCAATAAATGAGCTTCTAGGAGAAATAAAAGAAAAGGCTCAATCATTTACGAGTGTTACAACAAATAAGAAGAGTTTTGTTGAGCGGGTAAAATATCGGTTTAAACGGCTGTTTGTGAGGGCTACTCTTGATCCGAGAAAGTTACGATACAGGAGTGAGTTTGCTGTTAACAAAGCAGGCTTTGGACTTAATCTTGTTGATTTTAAAAAAGCTGCGACAGATGGTTACGTTGAAACAGTTGAATCAGGCATAAAGACTTTTACCGATTCGTTAGCAAAAGTTAAAAGTCTTCAAAAATTAAAAGCTGATGGAAATGGTTCTCAAGGGTTGGATGAAGCACTTACAACGTTAAGAAGTGCTATGGGTAACGTTCAAACGGTTGCGCAGGAGGTTTTTGCGCTTCAAGGAGTGGCATCATTAAAGGGCACATTGTCACTTAAAACTGTTGAAAAATATTTAAAGACTTTTGATTTAGCACCTAATGAGGACGAGTTTCTTAGGCGGTTGCGCTGGGCTTCTGGTGCAAAACCATATAAAGAGCTAGCTGTTGGATTACTAAAAACTGTTGATAGTAAAGATGTAGGGCTCGCTATAGAGAATATTGAAAAAAATACAGAACTTAATAATAAGGAACAAGAAGAGGTTTTGAAAAACTTATATAAAACTTGGTTTAAAAGCATAGCTCGAGATGGCAAAGGTATGAAGGATATGTCTTTAGAAAATCTTTCTAATCTACGTTTGCTTGCAACGTTTAATGGTGCTTCTGCTGAGTATGTTAATGTGTTGAGAACACCACAAACGGGGCAGTATGTTCTTGATGCTTATAAAACGAGAAGTAATGTAAAAGTTCCTTCGGATCAAGCGAAAGCGATAGTGAGTAAACTTTCTGACTTTTCTAAGGTTGTTGTTCAGCTTGAAGAAGCAGAACGATTGTTGGCTAAAGAAACAGTTGCTAGTGATAGTCCGGCAGAAGAAACAGTTGCTAACGATAATCTGTTGGGGTCTGAAGCATAAAGAATTAAATGTTATAAAGATCGCGTGGCCCCTGGTATGTGCTTTACCAGGGGCCCTTTTTCTAGCGCAACAATTGGGTTAAAGCAATACTTTGTAGCGAGTAGCTCTTCCAACTCCTAAGCGTTGAAGTTTTTTAAGTTCGACAAGGCGTTTGATGACAGACTCGGTAGTTCTATCAGCAAGTCCAAGAGCTGCAATCGCGTCTTTTCTGCTAAATAATTGACTAGCGTTTTCAGTAGCCCATCGTAAAAGAGCATGTTGGTTTGATGTTTTAGATCGTTTAAATTGAGCATTAAGTAGTTTTTGCTCCTTGATGAATAGAGAACTGTTAAAACGTTTTATGTTGCAAATATGAGTGTGGTATCGTAATTCGTGATGAGTAGAAATTGAAGAGCATGAAGAGGTTTGTATGAAAAAAGTGATTATGGCATTGCTGTGTACAGGAATAGCGTTTATAGCAAAAGGACCAGATGAGGTTTTTAGAGAACCGATAGCTACGAAAACAACGTATTTAAAAAAAACTCTGGAAAAGCTGAGACAATGGTTAGCGCCAAAGGTGCCAACTCCGATACTCAAAAAACCTGATAGCGGGTTAGCAAATAAAGTATTTGTTTCTCAGGTGGCGGATCAGGCAGAGGAAAAGCTTTTGCCAGACTCTGTGAGAGAGGATGTTGCAGGAGAAAATTCAAATGAAACTCTTTCTGCAGAACAAAGAGAAGCAATTGCCACTCTTGAAAAACCAAAAAATTTTGATGTTAATCATATGCAAGCAGATTCAGATTCAGCGCTAAAGGAACAGAATGCTAAACAGGAGGCCGATCAGAATACTCGATTCGCTGCTTTAGATGAGCAAGTAAAGCAAGCGATTGAAGATAAAGATTTTATTCGTGTTCAAGAACTGAGTATTTATATTGAGGCTTTCAAAAAAACACGTGCCGTGGTTTCTCAAAATTTTGACCTAAACATGGACAAATTATTTAAAGAGCTTTTCACCAAAATAGAAAATTTTTTTAAACCGCTATCAATACCTCAGCGGCAGCAGATTACTGCTTTCTTTAAGTTAAAAGAGAAAGTAGAGCTGTATGCTAATACAACGGATTCTGCTGGTAAACAACTGGAAAAGCTGAACAATCAGCTGGATTTGTTGGAAGGACCTTTTCTGAAAAATATGCATTCAGTTCGTGAGCTTTCTGATATGTTGAGTATAAAGCGAAAATTTCTTGTTTTAAAAGTGAAAGTACTAAATGCATTAGACGTTATGAATTTTATACAGATTCTCGTACTGAGAAATGAGGCTGAGGCATTTTCTGAATCTGAAGAAATAAATAAAATAAAGAATTCAATTTTTAAAGAAAAAACGAAGTCATTGCTTAAAGAATTTTGTAAGCATTTTGATTTAATGATTTTTAATAAAATGTCAAAATTAGAGGAAGAACAAGCTTTAACATTCATTGCTTTAAAGGCGCAAGTAGCGCAAGCGATTAAAAGTAATGATGTTGTTCGCATGAAAGAACTTCAAAATGAACTGAACAATTTGCGTGAAGCTGTGGAAACTTCTGCGAATTATGGCCCTAAGGAAAGCAAGGAGGAAGATTTAGGTAAAGCTGTGGTGAAAAAAAATGAAGGTGTCTTTCAAAAAAATATGCAGGCTTCAATTGAAAAACTTCTAGAAGAACTTTTTAAAAAGCAGAAAAGCTTACTCGTTCGCATTAAACATAAAGTTAAGCAATTTAAACATAAAGTTAGGCAATTTTTTGTAAGGGCTCCTAAAAAGTTACAAAAGCAAGTGCCTGATTTTGCAACGGTAAAAACAAGTATTCTTACTTTTCTAGGAAAGCAGAGTGCTTACCGAAAGCAAATGGAAGATAAAATAGTGTTTTTGCAAGATAAGGATGTTATGAATCGGCTTGATCCTGCATCGAAGCAGTATGTCAATGGAGCGATTGCAGAATTTAAAAAATCAATTGAAGAAATTACTACAGTGCTTGATAGTCAAGATCAAAATCTAAACGAGTTGTATCGACTTCTTCATCAGGTACAAGATTCTTATGAGCGATTGTTTGCGACAGTTTCTGGTATTTCTTTGCCTTTAAGTTTTGCGCGAGATACGTACATTAGTCAATTTGAAGAATTTAAAGAAGTTTCTGGATTGTTGCCAAAAGATGACAAGTCATTTCAAATAACATTGTTGCCAGATGGTGACAAATCATCAAATAAAGAAATTGCTACGGCGATCCGAAAAGTATTATCGCCAGAGTTTGCGATGGAATTCGTGGATGACCAAGCTGATCCTGTTGGTCAACAGCTTGGTCAACAGCTTGTTGGAAAAATTGGCAACGAGATTCTTGGTATTCCTTTGGGAAGTCATACTGATAGCAATGGATATGTTTTGTCTGAAGCTGATGGGCAACAGGTAAAGTTTGCTTTTGATGCGTTAGTAAAAGAGCTGAAGATTGATCTTTCTACCTTTTCTCAAAGGCCTGAAAAGTGGAGTTATGTCTCAAATGATTTTTTAAAAAAGGTTGGAGAGACATGGTTGCGGAATTTTGCAGAAAACAGTGCAAAGCTTTCTGCTGTTGTGAAGTTTGAAAAAGAACAGATTTTATGTAACGCATGGCAAGTGGCAAAAATAGATGCAAAAGGAGAGGGGGAACGCATTATGATTTTTAGGCAACTTATTACGGAATTTCTTACATATCCAATGTCTGAGTCTTTACAATTTAAAAATTTAGATGGAAAAGCGCCTCAAGAACCATTCACACAGATACAACGAATAAGCGCGGCTCATTTAGTTGGACATTTGCCTACGGTGCAAAAGCTTCCTCTTAAAGTGGTTCAGGTTCCTGACGGATTGAGCGATGGAAAGGCGATGAAATTAATAGGTGACAGTATGAATGATGAACAATGGGAAAAACTATCTGAAGAGCAGAGTTCTAAAATGCTCAGCGTTACCACTGAATTTCCACACATAATGCAAGAACTCTCAGCTTTAATAAATGAAAAACAGAAAAATGACCTGTCTTGACGTTTGCCCACCGCGTAGGGCTACAGGAAACTACGTTATTGAAAGAATAAAGACTCTTGTGCAGAGTATTTCTGTAGCGTTAGGAAATCACTTTGTAGCGAGTAGCTCTTCCGACCCCTAAGCGTTGGAGTTTTTTGAGTTCGACAAGGCGTTTGATAACCGACTCGGTAGTTCTATCTGCAAGTCCAAGAGCTGAAATCGCGTCTTTTCTGCTAAATAATTGACTAGCGTTTTCAGTAGCCCAGCGTAAAAGAGCATGTTGATTATCAGAAAGCGAAAGATCAATCGACCTATCGGTTTCAAGAATTTTGAGAGCTTCTTCTGCTTGTAATTCAAGAGCTTTTAAAAAAAATAAGATCCAAGGAGAAATATCTTCATCAGGAGTCTTCCAACTTTTTTGTGTTTTGTTTAATGCGAGGTAGTAGTCTGCTTTGCGTGATTCAATAATTCGTTCGTGTGATACCACTGGAACGAAGAGGTATCCTTTTTGCAAGAGTAGAAGATTGGTAAGGAGCCTGCTTGTCCTTCCGTTGCCATCTTGGAATGGGTGGATCGCGAGATATTCGAAAATAAAATTCGCAATTAAAATGAGTGGGTGTTTCACTTTATGTGCGTCTGCCCATTGGTACCATTCAATAAGTTCTTGCATCTCTTTTTTTACGAGATGTGGTGGCGTTGGGTCAAAAACGATTCCTACAATGTTGCCTGATTGGTCTTTTGCTTTTACGCGATTTAATCCATTTTTATAGCGTCCTTTGTGGTGTAAGTCTTTATCACAATGACGTAAGAGGTCAGCATGAAGAGTGAGGATTGCATTTTCGGTGAGAGGGGTTTTTTGATAATGAGAAAAAATCAGTTCTAATACTTCAAGGTAGCCGGCAACTTCTTGTTGGTCACGTGTTTTAAACTTTTGGATACGGAGATTTTTATAAAGATCTTCAACTTCTTGGTCAGTAAGTCGGTTTCCCTCGATTCTGTTTGAAGAACCGGTAGAGGTTACGATTACCGAGTGCATGAGTTGCTCAATGGTTTGAGGTAATAAATGGGCAGTAATTCTCCAACTATTTTTTACTCCATCAATTACCGCAATTGTTTCGTATATTTTCTCGATTACTTCGGCTTTAAAATTCAATCGAGTGGTTAAGCGAAAATGTTTCCAATTCATAGTCTTCCTTTCTCACGTAGTATTTATGTGAGATTATGTGAGATTATGTGAGCAAAGTCAATAATTGCATTTTGGCGAGCTTATTTTTAGTGATTGCTTGACGAAAAAACCTGAGAGACTATGTGAGATTGTGTGAGATTTTGTCCTATGCGGGTAACACCAAACAGGTTGCATCCCCCTTTGCCCAGGCTTCGGAGGACAGGCACCCAACCTGTTTGGAAACAAGGGTGTAAGCATGCTGTTTGATTGCTTGACGAATATAACCCGGAAGCATTGCATCTGAATTAATGAGTAAATAAAAATCCTCGTCGTCCTCAGCGAGGCGAGAGTCGCAGCGATGCATTTTAATGCAACGACCAGACGAAGCGAGTGTAAGGATCCAGGAATAAATTACACCAAAGTCATTATAATGATATCAAAGAAATGGATTACTCAGATTATTGATGGTGTACGTTCTCGTATAAGTCATTCAAAAACGGATTCATAGTTTTTATCAGTTGGATAATGATTTTTGCGCAATTATCCTGGATCCTTACGCTCACTTCGCCTAACAGGATACTACGTACCCTGTCGCAGCTCTTGTCTCGCTGAGGACGACGAGGATTTTTATTTTTCTATTATTACTGCCTCTTATACAAGAGATCTTATTTTTGAGTAGGTAGACATTGATAAAATGTTTGAAGAACCGGTCCTATCTCAGAACCTCTTTCGCAATTTTCTGCGTACCAAAAAGAATCATGGCTATCTGCATCTTGTACGTAATGGTTTGCTCCAGCGGTAATAAGATCTTTTACTCTGCTTCTCATTCCTTTGCTTTTTTAGAAATTAATGAGTAAATAAAAATCCTCGTCGTCCTCAGCGAGGCGAGAGTCGCAGCGATGCATTTTAATGCAACGACCAGACGAAGCGAGTGTAAGGATCCAGGAATAAATTACACCAAAGTCATTCTGCTGTGACTACCGTTCTCTGGGCATGACATTGATTTTTATTTTCTTATTATTTTTCGCATAAGCATTTTTTATAGCGTGTATAAAAAAAGACAGGTTTTTTAGGCCTGCCCTTTTAATCTAATTATGTATGACTAATCTACTTGAAGTTATTCTGTTATGTCAGCATCGATGGTGTCACTACTTGCTTTTGCTTGTGCATCAGCAGCAGCGTGTTGTTCGTCAGGTTGTTGTCCTTGTTCAGCTTGTTTTTCTTTGTACATTTGCTCAGCAACTTTATGTGAAGCTTGCATAAGATCGTTGGCTGCCTTTTCAAGCTCTTCAGGGTTGTTTGCGTGTTCAACGAGTTTTTCTTTTGCCGTTTCTAGTGCAGCTTTTACTTTAGTTGTTTCTTCTTGATCGATTTTGTCTGCATGTTGTGACAAGGTGCGTTCAACGTCATGAATAAGACCGTCAAGTTTGTTATGTTTTTCTGCGATGTCTTTTTTCAATTTGTCTTCAGCTTCGTGTTCTTGTGCGTCTTTGACCATTTTTTCGATTTCTTTTTCAGAAAGTCCGCTTGAGCTGGTGATGGTAATATGTTGTACTTTGCCAGTACCTTTATCTTTTGCAGTAACATTCACGATGCCATTTGCGTCGATATCAAAGGTAACTTCAATTTGCGGAACGCCACGAGGAGCAGAAGGGATACCATCGAGTTTAAATTGACCAAGATTTTTGTTATCGCGTGCCATTTGGCGTTCGCCTTGATACACAGAAATGTCTACTGCAGGTTGGTTGTCTTCAGCAGTTGAAAATACTTGTGAGCGCTTGGTTGGAATGGTTGTGTTACGTTCGATCATTTTTGTAAAAACGCCGCCCATGGTTTCGATACCAAGAGAAAGAGGCGTTACGTCTAAGAGCAACACGTCAGTAACGTCACCAGCAAGTACGCCACCTTGAATTGCAGCACCAAGTGAAACTACTTCATCAGGATTAACTGATTTTGAAGGTTCTTTGCCAAAAAAGTCTTTGACGAGTTGTTGTACTTTTGGAATACGGGTTGAACCGCCAACAAGAATTACTTCTTTGATTTCTTCTTTTGAAAGACCAGCATCTTGCATAGCTTTTTTGCATGGTTCAAGAAGGCGATCAAAAATATCAGCGCAGAGGCTTTCAAGTTTTGCACGAGAAAGTTTGACGCTCAAATGCTTAGGACCAGTTGCATCAGCAGTGATGTAAGGAAGATTAATTTCTGTTTCGTGCAAGGTTGAAAGTTCGCATTTAGCTTTTTCAGCAGCTTCTTTTAAGCGTTGTAATGCCATCTTATCTTTTTTGATATCGATGCCATTGCTTTTTTGAAATTCTGCTACCAAAAAGTCGATAATGCGTTGATCGATATCATCACCACCAAGATGAGTGTCACCATTGGTTGAGCGAACTTCGATTACTCCGTCATTGATTTCGAGAATTGAAACGTCGAATGTTCCACCACCAAAGTCAAAGACCGCCAAGGTTCCCTGTTTTTTCTTGTCTTGTCCGTAAGCAAGAGCGGCAGCAGTTGGTTCGTTGATGATTCGTTTTACATCAAGTCCTGCAATTTTACCTGCATCTTTGGTCGCTTGACGTTGAGAGTCATTGAAATAGGCAGGGACGGTGATGACCGCTTCGGTAATTGTTTCACCGATATAATCTTCGGCAACTTGTTTTAAGTTACTCAAAATAGCAGCTGAAATTTCTTGTGGCGTGTAACCTTTGCCTTGAGCAATGATTTCTACGTCGCCGTTTGAACGTTTGCCAATTTTGTAGGGAAGGTTTTTAGCATCCCCTGATACTTCGTCAAACTGATGCCCGATGAAACGCTTAGCAGAGAAAATAGTATTTTCTGGGTTGGTGACCGCTTGGCGTTTTGCAAGAACTCCGACTAGGCGATTGCCGTCTTTATCAAAGGCAACGATTGAAGGGGTTGTGTTGTTTCCTTCCTTATTTGGAATAACTTTTGCGGTGCCGCCTTCCATGAAGGAGACTACTGAGTTGGTGGTACCAAGATCGATACCGATAATTTTTTTAGCCATTTTGAATCCTTTGTTTTTAATAAGTAAAGCATATTATTTTAGTTAGATTGACTAAGATTTTATACCTCTTATTTAGAAAGTAAAGATCAAATTTTGATAAAATACATTTTTTTTATTCAATCCCCGTTAGGTATGTTGATTGCGAAAGGTTATGGCGTATAATGGTGACAAGAGTTAACATGGAGAGAAAAATTCCGATTTTTCATGCTTTTTAAGCATCTTTTTTTGTTTACTTCTTGCTTTTGTACTTGAGTCTGTTTTAGAAAATAGAATCTTTTTTTTGCAACTCTTTTATATCTTTTTTATAAGGGTAGCGGGCAGCGCCCGCCGCTAGGCTACTCCACCTTCACCCCTGCTCCCTGTATGGGCTATCGAAGGGAAACTGACGAGGGAGAGGGGATCGTCTCCGTATGTTTTAAAAGGACTTTGATTTAAGGACTTTTCTTCTTGCTAAGGACTTTCTTTGAGAAACACCTTCGTGGAGAAAGAATACGTAGTGGAGAGATAACAAGCAAAGAAGAAAAAAGTATAAACATATATGCGTAAGTACTAAGAAAAGATCTTTAAGGGATTACCTCTTTTTGCCTAGAGCATACTCACCCATTGACGCAAGATACTCACCCGTACCAATTGCACGTACACGATAACTACCTGATGCGTGTGAACACTATGACGGGATAAAAGTAATAAAATGAGAAAGGTTATCTTCTTTTTACTTATTAAGGTTTATAAAACACAAAAAGGTAAAAGAGGGGGACGCAGGTGTTTTTGACAAAGTTTTTTTTAGCCTAAAATCTTGCAAGATATTGCCCCTGTATGCAAAGATAAAAGTATTAAGAATCTTTTAAAAAAAAAGGAAAATATTCTATGAAAAAGCAACCGATGATACTGTGTCTTGCTCTGGCCTTTACGTATGCACAAGGAATGTATGATTACAACGGCAACCCACTTATGCGCAATGGCAGCATTACCATAACCCCACAAACTTCATCTGCAATCATCGCCTCATATACCAAAACAGTTAACCTTGATGGCCTTGTTGATAAAACTTTTGGGATGAGTGGAATAATCACAACAAATCTTGTAGATGATGATCAAGCTAAAGCCTGTGTACTCCAGCCTGATGGCAAAATAATCGCAGCTGGTTATAGTGGTTCTGGTGGTTATTATGACTTTGCTCTTGTCAGATACAACACCAATGGAACCCTTGATACTACTTTTGGGGCTGATGGAAAAGTTATTACTAGTCTCGGAGGAGACGATGGAGCTAATGCCTGTGCGCTCCAGCCTGATGGCAAAATAATAGCAGCTGGTTATAGTTATAATGGTGCGAATTATGACTTTGCTCTTGTCAGGTACAACACCGATGGAAGTCTTGATAAAACTTTTGGGATTGATGGAAATGGAAAAGTTATAACTAGTCTCGGAGGAGGTGATGGAGCTCAAGCCTGTGTACTACAGCCTGATGGCAAAATAATCGCAGCTGGTTATAGTAATAAAAATGGAACTTATGACTTTGCTCTTGTCAGATACAACACCGATGGAAGCCTTGATAAAACTTTTGG
>CAZQDJ010000024.1:0-17090 GCA_964592275.1 uncultured Pseudomonadota bacterium
CCAACGCTCAGTCATACGCCACTCGTCCATTCGGACGTGGCTACTCCTATCGCTGGGGATGACGGGACTTTTTTAATGTATCTATTAATTTTCGGATAAGCTCTAAGATCTCGTTGAATTTTGTTATTTAAAGCGCTTCATTATCAATAAGATAGACCGTTTCAATGGATAGGGCCTTTCCAGTAGGTTCATCAATAGTTACCACTACTCCGCTTAAAACATAGGGAGCATCAGTTGCAACTTCATGGCGTACTGGCATTTGCGTTAAAAAACGATGCAAAATCGGTTCTTTTTTTGCTCCAATCATAGAATTGAGTGATCCGCTCATCCCAAGATCGCTAATGTATGCGGTTCCTTTGGGTAACATCTGCGCATCAGCTGTTTGCACATGGGTGTGTGTGCCAACTACTGCAGTAACATTGCCATCGAGTAAAAATCCGAGAGCTCGTTTTTCTGCAGTAGTTTCTGCATGAAAATCAACAAGTATAAGAGGAGTAATTTTTTTTGCCTCTGCAACAAGATCAAGAGCCTTTTTAAAAGGGCAGTTAAGGTGCACTGGCATAAAGAGGCGCCCCATAAGATTTATGATCGCTATTTGGAACCCTTTACAGGTGAAAAAGGTCATGCCTTTCCCGGGACAAGCATCGGGGTAATTTGCTGGACGTAAGACCGTGTCGATTTCATTGAGTAAAGGAAGAATTTCTTTTTTGTCATAAATGTGATTGCCGGAGGTGATAATATCAACGCCCTGTTCTTGTAAACTTTTGACAATATGAGGAGTGATTCCTTTTCCATCTGCGCAATTTTCTCCATTTATAATAACAGCATCAAGAGAATAATCAGTGCGTAAGGCAGTAATATGACGAGCAAAAAGTTCTCGTCCTGTTTTCCCTACCAAATCACCAAGCATTAAAATGCGTAGAGTGTTCATGAAAGCCCTTCCAACAGTTGGTCGTCATGCTTAACAAAATTTTCAATGGCAAGCGCTTTGCCAGTAAGCGGATCTATCGTGATGATAACGCCAGTCATGATGTAAGGAGGCTCGGTTACTACGCGTGGGTCAACCCCCATGGCAGTTATAAACCCTTGTACAAATAATGGTGCATCAAAACCTATTACTGAATGACGCGAACCAGACATGCCAAGATCAGTAACGTAGGCAGTCCCTCCAGGGAGTATGCGCGCATCATTGGTTAGTGTGTGCGTATGAGTACCAACGAGTGCGGTAACTTTACCTTCTAAAAAATAGGCAAGTCCAAGTTTTTCTGAGGTAGCTTCCGCGTGAAAATCGACAAGCATGATGGGAGTAATTGCGGCAGATTTTTTAAGTAACCTTTCTGCTTCTATAAAAGGACAATCAAGTGTTGGTTGCATAAAAACACGTCCCATCAAGTTTATGACCCCTACTTGAAAACCTTTGCAGGTGAAAAAGGTCATTCCCACCCCAGGACAGCTTGCAGGAAAATTTGCAGGACGAATAAGATCGGTGTTTTTTTCAAGGTAAGGGATAATTGATTTGTCATCCCATAGGTGATTTCCGCTGGTGACAACATCTGCTCCCTGTTTTTTAAAGGCAGCGACTATGTCTGGCGTAATGCCTACTCCTGCATCACCACTGTTTTCACCATTAACAATAACAGCATCAAGTAAATACTCAGTTTTTAATGATTGGATATGGCGGGCAAAAAGTGCTCTGCCCGTCTTACCAATAACATCGCCTAACATAAGTACCTTAAGTACCTGTGTCATAGTTAACTCCCAGAGTAAGCGCAGTTTAACGGGCGTATTCGATAGAACGTTTTTCACGAATAACGTTCACTTTAATTTGCCCAGGGAAACTCATTTCTTCTTCAATTCTTTTTGCAATATCGCGCGCAAGTACACTTGTTTTTTCATCATCAAGTAAATCTTCTTCTACAATGATACGAACTTCTCGCCCTGCTTGTAATGCGTATGCCTTTTTAACACCATTAAATGAATTTGCAATATCTTCGAGCTTTTCAAGGCGTTTGATATAGGCAGTTAATGTTTCGCGTCGAGCACCAGGACGTGATGCTGAAATAGTGTCTGCTATGACAACAATAGGGGCATAAATAGAAAGAAAAGGAACTTCTTCATGATGGGCAGCAATTGCATTTACTACGAGTGGATTTTCACCACAGCGCTTTGCAATATCGCCACCAATAATCGCATGAGGTCCTTCAACTTCAGCGGTTACTGCTTTTCCGATATCGTGTAATAATCCAGCACGCATAGCAATATCGCCATTCAGACCTAACTCTTCTGCTATCATTCGGGAAAACATGCCAACCTCTTTGCTGTGGTCAAGAACATTTTGCGAATAACTTGTTCTAAAATAAAGTTTTCCAAGAAGGGTAACAATTTCAGGATGAATGCCTTGTACATTGCATTCAAGCACTGCTTGTTTTCCGTATTCTTGAATAGATTCTTCCATTTCTTGTTCGTAGTATGCGACCGTTTCTTCGATACGAGTGGGATTAATGCGACCATCAAGAATAAGCTTTTCTAAGGTGCGGCGCGCAATTTCTCGACGTATTGGATTAAAGCCAGAAATAGTAATGATTTCAGGAGTTTCTCCAATAACGAATTCCATACCGGTTGTCATTTCAAGTGACTTAATGTTACGCCCCTCTTTTCCAATGATACGGCCTTTCATTTCTTCTTTAGGTAAATGAACAACGCTTGATGCATTGGGGGTCACTTGATCAACGGTATAACGTTGCATTGCACTCACAACAATCTGAATAGATTTTTCTTTTGCTGTTTGGCGTGCCTCCTCTTCAACCTTTTGTATCCATTTTTGATTGGAAAGATTTACTTCAGCAAATAAAATATCAGCAAGTTCTTTTTTTGCTTGGTCTTTGCTGAGTCCACTAATATTTTCAAGCTTGGCAATCAAATCAGAATATAAGGTTTTGAGCTTCTCTTCATTTGAATGCATGACTTCACTCATGCGATTTATTTTACGTTCTTTTTCTTGAACTTCGCGTTTAAGATCATCAAGCTGCATTTCTTTTTTTTCAAGAAGATCTTCCTTTGAATTCAATTTCGCTTGCTGACGATCAAGTTCCAAACGATCACGCTTTACTTCTGTTTCAAAATCAATTCGACGTTTATAAATTTCATCTTTTATTTTTAAAAGAGATTCTTTACGTTCAGTTTCGATTTCACGTTTGATATTTTTATGTTTTTCTTCAACTGATACTAATAACGCATCGGCATCAGCCATCTTTCTTTTGGCGTACATAAGCATCATCAATGCTAGTCCAATTCCGACTAATCCGATGAATACTTCACCTATTCCTAATAACATTGATTATTCCTATCTCTATGCGTTGCATTCTAAGTGAGAGTTTTGCTTGAGCAACGTTAAACATTGTGCACTTTTTTAGCACGAAATAAGGAAAATAATCGTAAAAATGATATTCAAGAAGGCCCAATAAGAAGATATAAATCCCGTTCGATTTTTTCTAAAAGGCGTTGCGATTCTTCCGTCTGACGGTGTAAGAGCTCTTCATTTTTTAAGACTTTGCTTGCCAATTGAAGGGCTACCAGAATGGCAGCCTTTTCTCGTTCGATGTTCTCTGTCTCAAGGACAGCGCGCATCGCAGTATCAACACAAGCAGCAGCACGAAAAATATGGGATTCATCCTCATCTCCTATCAGAGTGTAAGGTATGTCACAGATAGAGACTTTTACTCTATTTTTGACCATCGTGAATTCATCCTTCATTTTCTATAAGCTCATCAATACTTTTAAGCAAATCGCTAACCGCTTTTTCTGTAACGGTTAGCTTTTGTTCAAACTGTTTGTTTTCTTTGAGCAAAGAATCTTCAAGACGAACTACTTGATCCCTCAGCTGCTGATTTTCACTTTTTAAAGCGACATTATCTGTCTTTAAAAAACGTAATAATTCGACGAGTCCTTCAATCTTCTTCTCGAGTATGGCTATCATTTCCACGTTCTCTCCCTCTTTTTGTTATCTACGTGCTGAGTGAGATTCTACTGAGAAGGGAGTTTTTTTGTCAAGAACGAGCTTGTTTTGCTATTTCAACAACCTTGGAAAAGGCTTGTGGTTCAAAGATAGCAAGCTGACTAAGCATCTTTCTATTCAACTCAATGTTTGCTTTTTTAAGGCCAAACGTAAAGACACTGTAAGAAAGACCGCAGCTTTTTGCAGCAGCATTAATACGTGTAATAAAAAGCGCACGAGTGCTACGTTTTTTTAATTTTCTTCCTACGAAAGCAAAAGCCATCGCACGGAGTAAGGTTTCTTTAGCACGTCTAAAAATATTACCACGTTGTCCCCAGTAACCTTTAGTTTGCTTAAGTAATTTTTTGTGACGTTTTTTTGTCGCTATACCGCGTTTAACTCTAGTCATGTTTTATCCATTTACCAATAAGGGAGTAAGAGAGAGACTTTCTTCGTGTCCACAGCGGAAATATAACCGCCTAAACGTAATTGTCTTTTTTTCTTGCGTGATTTTTTCGTTAAGATATGACGTCTTAATGAACTAGCACGTTTGATTTTGTCTTTTCCAACACGCTTAAAACGTTTTTTTGCTGCTGAATTTGTTTTCATTTTTGGCATTGTATACCTATCACTTCTTCAAGAAGAACATTTTTGACCACGTTTTACCTGCATTGGATTCTTTCTCTTCGCCAAGGCGATCAGATAACCCTTCTGCTATAAAACTGCGGTTTATTTTATCGAACAATTGGCCGCCTTGTTCTGCTTTAAAGGCAACCTCTCGTCCATGAAATTGGACCGTGATTTTTAGACGATTACCGTCTTTTAAGAACTCAACCGCTTGCGTGATCTTACGTTCATAATCATGTTCACCAATTTTTGGACGAATTTTTATCTCTTTAACGAGAATAATTTTTTGATTTTTTTTAGCTTCAGTTTGCTTTTTCTTTGTCTTGTACAGTTCTTTTCCATGATCCATGATTTTTACTACTGGAACATCGTAAGCACCGCTTTCTGAGAGCATAACAAGATCAAGGCCGGCCTCACGCGCTTGCGTAAGTGCATCAAGTCTTGGTACTACACCTATGTTAGTTCCATCGGCAGTAATTAACTGGACCTGAGCTGCTCGTATTGCTTCATTGACCAATTGTTGGCCAACTTTAGTGGTAGTATTTTCTTTCAATGAATCACTTCCTTTAAAAACTGTTTATCATTTTTTTGCTTTTGGTCCCTTAGAGTGCAGCACGTGCTGTTGCAATAACAGACTGAACTTTTGCTCTCATTGCCAAAGCAATCTCTTTTTCTTGTTTTAAATAATGGAGGACCTGTTCTCTACCTTGGGCAATCTTGTTTCCTTCGTAAGCAAACCAAGAACCAGACTGAGTAACAACTCCATAAAAAATTGCAGCGTCTAAAAGATCAAGTTCACGCGAAATTCCTTCATTAAAGAGAAGATCAACTTCTATGCGCCTGAATGGAGCCGCAACTTTATTTTTAGCAACCTTAATTGCAACCCTGTTTCCAATATGCACTTCATCTTTTTTTAAACTTGCGATACGGCGAACATCAAGACGAACTGAAGCATAAAATTTAAGCGCATTACCACCAGTGGTTGTTTCTTTATTAGCAAATGCCATACCACCAATAGTGTGACGAATTTGGTTAATAAAAATCAAAATTGTTTTTGATTTATGAACAATGGGGGTTAACTTTCTCAAAGCTTGTGACATCAAACGCGCTTGAAGACCAACATGGGTATCACCCATATCTCCTTCAAGCTCTGCTTTTGGCACTAATGCGGCAACTGAATCAACTACCACAATGTCAACAGCACCTGACCTAATGAGCATTTCTGCAATATCAAGTGCTTGCTCACCATAATCTGGTTGAGAAATAATGAGCTCATTAACGTTAATACCTAATTTTGCGGCATGTTCAGCATCGAGCGCGTGCTCAGCATCTATAAAGGCGCAAATACCACCGTTTCTTTGCGATTGTGCAATTGCCTGAAGCGCTAAGGTTGTTTTACCAGAAGCTTCAGGTCCATAAATTTCTATGACTCTTCCCGTTGGATAACCGCCAACTCCAAGAGCTTGATCAAGAAGAATTGAACCAGTAGAGATAACCTCAACATTTGCCCCAGTAGAATCACCAAGGAGCATAACAGCACCTTTTCCATAGTGCTTATCAATTTGGGCAAAAGTAACTTCAAGAGCTTTCTGCTTAGCCGATAGCTCAGCGTTTTCCATACTATCTTTTAGCTTAGCAGTTGAGTCAGAAGCTTGTTGTGTTGTCTTTGGTTTCATAGTCAGTCTTTCACACGGGATATTGAATCATTGACTTTTATTGTAGCAGTTCTAAACAAAGACGCAATAAAGGCTTGCGAAAATGCCGTATTATTACGACTAAAAACCGTTTTTAAAATTTCTGGTTTTTTCTCTTTAAGCTCATTTTCATCGACCTCTTCAATAGCATCAAGTTTAATAACAATACCATTTTTAGGTGAGAACAAAGCGAGCACTGCCCCTGGCCAGTCAAGACCAAAACATTCTTCTGAAAATCCAATCTCCGCCAACTCTTTTATTTGTTTTTCATCATCCATTTTAACAAACTGAGTTGTGCTTATTTTACCGCCATCAACAGGAGCAAATGTTTTGTTTTTAAGAACAATGCTTTTTGCATTTTTAACAGCTGCTTCGAGAGCCTTTGTTGCTTGGGCTTCATAATAATCAGTAGCAACTTCTGCTTTGACCGAATTAAAAGGAGTTTGTTCAGTCTTTATTTTTGCATCTAGTTGTACAATAAGACCTTTGCCGTTTAAAACGAAAGCATTCAGATCTCCCTCATTGCGTAATGCAAAAAGACGTTGTTCAATTGGATCCTGTGATTCTTTTTTTACTTGATGCATAACGGTCTTTGTACCTTTATGAGCAGCGATAAAAGCATCACGCGCTTCTTGTGGATTTTCTTGACGCGATAATTGATTTGCTTGTCTGGTAAATTCTGACTTGAATTTTTGTTCGAGTAATATTTTTTCGATATCATTTTTTACTGCATCAAAAGTTTCAAATGTTGCATCTTTACGGGCAATACGTTGTAAAATAACAAACCCTTTTTCAAGTTGTACTACAGGAGAAATTTCACCATCTTCTTTTAATTTAAATGCAGCTTTTTCATATTCTTTTTCATGGGTGCCGCGCTTAAAAAAATCAACAAGTCCGCCCTTGCCAGCTGTTTTTTTATTTGAAGAGCATTCTTGTGCTAATTTTTCAAAAACAGTCGGGTCTTCTGTTAATTGACCACGTATTTTTGTTGCCTCTTCAGCTAAAGTTTTAAGCCCTTTTTCTGCAACTTCATCAAAAACAATTTCACGCACTTTTATTTGTAACGGATCTTTAACAAAACGAGTTGACTTGTTCTTACCGTAGTACGCTTCAAGTTCTCCGTTTTCAACGATTACCCCAAAGTCTTGTGGAGAAAATGTCCACAAGGTAGCATCACGTTTTTCAGGAGTCCAGTACCGTTTTGTTACTTTATTTTGCTCGTTATAAAATGCTTTTAATTGATCGTCTGTTGCGCCCTTTGTTTTTTCGCTTACCAAAAAAGTATCTAATGAAAATGTTTGATACGAGAATTTTTTAGCTAATTTTTGCTCGGCATAAATTTGCTTGATCATGTAAGAAGGGACAAAAAATGCTGATTGGAGCATAAGAACAGCAAACTGTTTTTTCAGTTTATCTTCAAGTTGTTTTTCAAGTGCTGGCATTTGACCAGTGCTTTTTAAAAATTCAAGAGCAGCGTAAATATCAAGGGTACCTTGTGCAGTAAATACTTCTTGAGGAAGCGTTTCACCTGCTTCTTGCATCAAAAATCGAGGATCTGCAAGACGAGCTTCTATATAGCCATGCGCAATATGAATACTCATATTTTGTGCAAATTGATCAACAAGTTCTGTATGAATTAATCGATTAACTGCACTTACCTGAGGATTTGGATTTATACCCATAACTTTCATATAAAGATCTGCATTTTTACCGTACTGTTGACGAATAAGAGAAATCTGGCGATCCTCTTGAGCAACTGCATGTTGAAACAGTTGACGAGATATTTCTACTCCATTAACCATAGCAACGCCATCGAATTTATCTCCTTTGAAAAACTTAAAAAGTATTCCAGAAAGTCCGATACCCCCAAACATGGTTAGGAACAAAAGTCCCATAAAAATTCTACCTGCAGTTCCTTTTATAAATTTTCTCATTGATATAATGATTGCCATGGCTGTTAACCCTTTCTTTTTTCGATGATCTCTACTTTTTTAATGTGTTCTTTTTTTTGAATGACGCTTGTTATTTTTTGTAGATCTTCTTTTTTTTCAAATTCACCTGTCACTACTTGGTACCAGGTAACGGCTTTTCCTTTTTGTGTTTTACTTGCTCGTTTTTGAATTGTTGCTTGAGGATCGATTATTTTTATTCGTTCTGCAAATTCTGTTGCAGCTGATAGTGTACCAAACCCTGCAAGAGGGGCAACAAACACTGTGGTAGATTGTACCGTTTGTAAAATTGGTATTTGTAGGGGCGCCTTCTCTTCAGATTCTGTCGCTTGTTTACTATTATTGATTGGCTCTTCTATTTCTATAACTTCTTCTTGATCGTCAGTTCCATTAGTATCTTCTGATCCATTAGATTCATTGATATCTTCTTGTTCTTGTTCGAATTCACTAATGTCTCGATCATTCATAGTATAGAGAGCATAATTTATACGATCAGCAAATGATTCTTCTTCTATTTTTGCAACAAAGCGCTGAAGTGCTCTTCTATGTCCCCAAAAATAACCAAGAATAAAGCATAAAAATCCAAAAATAAGAATTCCTGAAACAATCCAACTTGTTTGACGATTAGGGATAAAAAGTCCAATTTCCCCTTCTTCTCGTTGTGTAAGAATCCCAAAGGACTGTTGCAACGTAGTTAACCATTTTTTCATGGATTATTCCTTTTTACAGTTTTGAGAAACTCAAGAATTATGTTTTTGTAGGCATTGAGTGATTCTTGCGTATCGCTCATCAACACTTCTTTGAGCATGCTTGATGCATTGACATGAGGCGCGAGGGCTTTTTGCAACATTCTCCAAAACGTTATTTGTCGTTTTGCATAATGGCGAGTTTTTTGTGCAATTGTTTTTACTACTATTTCATATTCGTACGCATCAGGATGTTCAAGTGCTGCAAGGATGATATCATATCCTATTAACTTTTTGTGTTTTAAGAAAGGTGCCCATAAACTTTTTTGCAAATCAGAAACCTCATCTATCCATCCTTCACGTAACATTTTTTCGGTTCGCTCATTAATGCGTTGATAAAGTTCTTCTTTTTCTCGCGAAAGACATAACAACAGAAAAGGAACGCCAAGATCTTCGTAAGTTGGTTGTAATGATGTTATTGATCTTTCTATCGAAGCAAGAGTTAAAGAACGTTCAATACGATACCGATCATTAGGATGGAGCACTTGTGCTCTTTCAGGATCGATTGTTTGTAGCTGATGCCAGAGTTCTTTGGTTGTTTCATTTTTAAATTTTTCATCAGTTCCGGTAAGAGCAGTTGTTTCTTTTGAGGGAGGGAAAAAGAGTGATTTTATATAAAATCCTGAACCACCTACTACAACTGGTAGGGATCCTCTTGCCCAAATTTCTTCACAAAGAGTAAGAAGTGCTTTTTTATATTCAACAACAGTGTAGTCGCGTGGTTCATCTATAATATCAAAAAGGTGATGCGGAACTACTTCATTTTTCCAATCTGGTTTTGCAGTTCCAATGGAAAGTGGTGTATAGAATTGCCCAACATCGCAATTAACGATTTCTATGGGAAGGTCCTGTGCTAACGCAAGAGCATAATCGGATTTTCCCACTGCAGTAGGCCCGTAGACAAAGATGATTGATTTATGTTTGTGCATATACAACTGCCTGAAGTTAAAATGCTTTACCATTATTAAGAATAGTCTACCGGCATGTTGCTTTTCATTCAAATCTTTGTGCTTCATAGTGTGAGTAAAAAAATAAGCTGTTGCTTTTTTTCAACGGCTTATTTTTTTACTCACTAATGTAAAAGTTATCGTTCAAGCAAAGTTGTTTTTGATGAATTCATAATCATAGAAGGAACAAGGTATGATCGTAAACGCTCAATTGCCTTATCTTCATCAAGCCTTTCAGCAGCAGAAATTTCTTCAACGAGAAGATTTTCTGTTTTTAATAAAAGACTTTTTTCGCCAAATGAAAGTTCTTTGAAACGAGATATATGTTTAAGGTCACGATAAATATCAGAAATATCTTTCAAAGATCCAGTACGTAGCTTTGATTGATAATCTTTATTCCTTTTATTCCAATTACTTGCTCCGGATTCAAGAAACTTAAGATGTCGTGCAGGTTGTCCTAATGTTTCCAACATAGTTGATATAGAAGTGCTTGAGCTGAGAGCTCGAACCCCAACCTCTTCTATTTTGTTGCGAGGAACCATGATAGTCATATCTTTATTTTGGAATTTCAGTTCGTAAAACGCCATTAACTGACCGCCAACATTTCTTTCGAAAACGCGACAAATTAAAGCGACTCCGTGTCCTGGGTATACTACTTTATCGTTGAGCGAGAACATAGGTGATCCCTTTCTCAGAGATACCTCTACCAAGATTTGAGCAAAGCTCATGCATTGGAGAAGTATATCATAATGATACAATTATTTCACTTCCGATTCTTTTCGGTTACTGTGAGCGTTTATGTTAGATACGCCCTCTTACATATTGATGAGTCATAAAGTAAATGTAGATTTGATAAATGTAATGTTATACTCAGGATCATGTACATACTCCTTTTTTAAACCGAGGATCAATCATGCAAAAAGATGTCCGCAGTGTAGCAAGTTGCGATGTGCCAGGTAAACAAACAGAAGAACAATTTTTTGAAAGCTATAAAAAACGATTTTTTTCAGCAGTAAAGTGGAATACTTTTGAATCATTTTGTTACCAGTTTATTTTTGTAATTCATCAAATTGGATTGTTCACTTATTGCGATAGAGCACTGTATGGAAAAATGGGAGCACTTTTTTCTACTTGTTATGTAATTGTTACTTTATTAGTTTCTGGATTTGATGGTGGACTTCTTCCTTTTTTCAAAGAATTTATTCTTAACAAACAATCATTCAGAGTTTTTTTATTCAAATATGTTGGATTACAATTTGTAGGGATGACGGTAGGTGCTTATGCTCTCTTATTATTCTTTTTTTTAACTCGCTTATCTGTTCATAACTCTTTTGTCATTGGTTTTTTACTTACAACTTTTATTGTGAGTGAGGGAATTAAAAAAATTTTAAAACAACTTTTATACCTTTCTTTTTGCAATCGCCAAACTGCTGTCTATGAAGTTTTTCAAATGATTGCCTACGTTCTAACCGTATGGGGTTGCTATTGGTCTGGCTATGCTTTTTCTATAGAATTATTTTTAATACCATTCATAGTTTATTCATTAAGTTTTAGTTTTTTTTGTTTGATAACACTTTTTTACTATTATCAGTCACTCCCTTTACAGTTTTCTTTTCCCACTTTTCCATCGGTGCGAACATTTTTTGTCATACGGTTTTCTGTGTTAGTAAATCAAATGAGCCGTGTTCTTTTTTCTAGCAATTTTTTAATTCCTCTTTTTGCTTTGCATGGAGGATTCCAAGAAGCAGGAGTTTTAACTTTTGCTAACTATCTCACTCACGCCTGTATCTCTTTATTTCAAAAGAGTACATTAGCTCCTACAGAAGCGCTTTTTAGTCGAGTGAAACAATTTTCATTAGTCGTACATTACAGAGCATTACTACTTGTGCTCTCTTTATTTTCATTTTTTGCTACCATTATTGGGCTTTTTGTTTTTTTTAATGGACGAACATGTGCAGAAAAATTTGGATGCAAATCACTTGATCATTTAACGTGGACAGTGATGATTTTCTTTTTCTTTATTCACCTTCTTGAGAGCATGTTTGCGTTATATGAAAAATTCTTTCTTATGCAAGAACGAGTAAAGCTTTTAGCCTTTGGAAACGTATTTACTTGCCTTATATGCTATCTACTTTTTTTATACAAACTTCCTTTTTTCATACTGATTATCTCTTGTATTTTTATACGTTTTTCCTTTTTTCTTCTTCTTTCTTTTATCATATATAACTTAAAAGTTGCTCCTAAAGCCATTATTCAAAGCAAAAAATAAACAACTTTCAAGGTTTTATTTTTTTGATATGAGCAATGCATTTGATTGAAATTTAAAAAAACGTTCGTTATTTTTCGTTTTTAATCAATCGATTGATTCAGGGCTGCTCTTTGAGTACTGTTATTATAAAAATGTATTATTTCTTTTTTTTAAAAGATTCCCTTACTGCCTCGCTTGAAATTATACATAACGGATTATGACATTACATATTAAGTTTCGCCGTGACTTTGTTCTCTTGGGATGACAGTAAAGGTAAGTAAAGAAATTGTGTTATTTCCAGTGAAGAATCTTTGAGGGAAAAAAGGACACACATTAGCTTTTTAAATTATCGGACAATTGCTTTCTTTTAGTTATATCTTTTGTCTTAATCAAGGAAAAGATTTACAAGCAAAACAGCGATGGTTATGCTAGATCTACTGTTTTGAACTTTTAAAGTTTGTCTGTTATTCAAAGGAGAATCTCATGGAACATAGCTTGCATAGCGTTCACAAAAAAAGTGTTATTTTTGTAACTGTCTTTCTATCTTTTTTTCTTATTTTTCAAAAGACGGCACCTCTTTCTACTCCTGTAGTTGCCTATAATTTTCCGATTGCGCAACAAGCATTTAAAAAATTATACTCAGCGGATCTTTCTGTGTCAGATGCAAAAACTCAGCCTTGGTTCGAATCATATGAAACTTTATATATAAAATTAAATCTTCTTGAAAACTCTGATCCTGCCATTTTAACGCCAACACAACTTACCGATCTTCTTAATCAACTAGTACAAAAGGAACTTTCTGTTGATACTGTTATCGCACAATTTCAAGCAGCACAAATTGCTTTAAAGAGAACGGCTGATTCAGTTTTTTCTTCTTAACCAAAACAAATTTTTAGGGCATTACAATAATCATGCATCATATGAATAGTGGTCGATTTTTTCGTGCATTTACCACAGCTATCTGCTGGAATGCCCTTTTTTATGGTATCTACAAGCTATGTTTTATAGGCCTTACTTTTGTTTTATATCACCAATTGCCAAGTTCTTATTTTTCTCAGTGGGCAACTGCAAATAGTCTTATTTTTTTATTGCTGCTCTGGCTTAATTGTGGATTTAAAAAATCAATTCCTCGATTTGCTCCCATTTTTAGTACAAACAATGCTTTCCATCGAAAGTTTATTGGCTTTATTATTATTATTAAAGCGATAATTTTATTGTTAGGAATTCCATTATTAATCGGCGTCCTACAATGGTTTATGCCTCACCTTGTTTTTTTACCTTTTATCATTGGTATTTTTGTAAGTGAAGGGATGTGTTCACTTCTTCTTCTTATTTATCATGCACATTTTTGGCAAAAACAGTTTAATCTCATTCAAGCGTTTTTTTTGCTCTTAGAAATGGGAATAAATTTTGTTTACCTTTTTTATTTTAATGGAACACCAACAGATATTGTTTCTTTTTTGTTTATCACAAAACTTTTAGGAAACAGTGGCGTATGTATTTTTTCACTAGTACTTTTACCTATGCTTTATAAAAACACTTATAGAGTTTCTCATGAACCGCTTGATGAAAAAAAAATAACGTATGCTTTTATTAAGCATTCTTTTTATATGTGGCTGACCGTTCTGTTACAATCTCTTTCTGAACGCAATTTCCTCTTTCCTTTTATCACTTCTGTTCAAGGAGTTACAACTGCAAATATATTTAAAGTTATCCATGATGCAGCTATTTTTTTTCAGCGTATTGCAGTACAAACTATTGGAGTTGCCGATACAGCACTGCTTTCATATGTAGAAGTTACCGATAATCGCATTTCAGAACTTCGATTGGCATTTACCTCTCTTTTTAAAACTATTTTTTTATTAAGTATCCCGCTCCTTTGCCTGGGTATTCTTATGTTTTTTAAAAATCATGCATCACTCTCTACCTCATCATTTATTTTGTTCTTAGTAATCGCCATTGGATCAGCTCTTGAAATAATTCTTTCTCCCTACGCGCGAATATTGGAAGTTAAATTTTGCTATAAAGAAATTTTTTTATCTTATGTTCCTTACACTCTCTGTTATTCTTTTTTAATTATTCTCTATGCACTCAAGAATATTTCTTTACTTTATTTTATTATCGCAACACATAGCATCAGAATAATTAGCTCTTTAAGCATGGTATATTTTGCAAAAAAAGATTTCAAAGTCCTTTTTCCTTCTCAGTTTATTTTCACTGTTATAAGCTTCTGTTTTTTCATTACGCTTATTGTTTTATTTTGTTTTTTTAAATTTTAAGCTTATTTGGCCAAGTCTAAAATGAAGTGCGACAACTTTCTGATAGAATTAATTTCGATGAAAAAATTCTGTCTAAAAAAGTTATCGCTATGGTTTATTATACCCAACTAAAAGAAACTGAAAACAAGTAAAGCTCTCTCACTTTTAATCAAACTAAGATCAAAAATGAGAAAGCTTTATTTTTGTACAAACGAAAATTTTATAACAAGCCTACATTGCCGTAGGTTGAAGTAAATGAAGTCAATGTAAATGGACTAATATAACGAGTAAGAGCAAACTGATACAGATTATTCTGATTGGAGTAACCAATTGTCACTATTTTACCATCAGGTTGTAAAAGACCAGTATAAGCTTCATTATCAATACCCCCAGGGTTAGTTATCACTATTCCATTAGAGCCAAAGGTGGTATCAAGAGTCCCATTGCTATTGTATCTGACAAGAGCAAAACTAATGCTCTCTGGTAGTGCATTAGTTTGACCGGTAACGATTATTTTACCATCAAGCTGAAGTATGCATCCGTATGCCACATCATTTGCTCCTCCCAAATCAGTTGTGACTATTCCATTGTTGCCAAAGGTAGTATCAAGAGTTCCGTCAGGCAGATATCTTACTAAAGCAAAATCAAAATTAGTACCTCCATCTTTATTTGTAGAACCAGCAACAAGAATCTTGTCATCAGGTTGTAAAGTGCCAGCGTAAGCATAATTAGTGCTATCATCTAATCCAAGGTTAGTTGTCACAATGCCATCATTGCCAAAGGTAGTATCGAGAGTTCCATCGACATTGTATCTGACAAGAGCAAAATTTGTATAGTGGGTAGTGTCATTATTAGTAACTCCAGTCCAACCAATAGCAATTATTTTGCCGTCAGGTTGCAAGATACCGGCATTAGCTTCATTGTCATCTTCATCTCCACCTGTTGCGCGAATAGGAGTTACCACTATCCCATCGGTTCCAAAAGAATCATCTGGCTTTCCATCAGGATTATATCTGATAAGAGCAAAATCGTAGGCCCATAAATTACCAGGATTATTTTTATTAGAAAATCCAAGAGCTATTACTTTATCATCTGGCTGTAAAACAGCCGCGTTAGCATGATTAATATAGTCTTCGTTAGCATCAGCCCCTCTAATAGGAACTACCGTTATCCCATTTCTACCAAAAGAAGGGTCCTGGGTTCCGTTAGAAAGATATCTGACAAGAGCAAAGTCAACGTTGGCTCCTCCAAAAGCATTGGTATAACCAGCCACTAGTATTTTGTTATCAGGTTGTAAAAGACAAGCATAGTTTTGATGATTGGTAGTTGTAGTCCCAAAATCAGTTACAACGATTCCACCTGTTCCAAAAGAAGTGTCAAGGCTTCCATTAGTGTTGCATCGTATAACGGCACAGTTATTATCTCCTCCTATTTGGCCAGTTCCAGAATAACCAGCTGCTAGTATTTTGCCATCAGGCTGTAATACGCCAGCAAAGGCTTGATTTTCAGCACCGCCAAGGTTAATTAAAGAAAAACCATTAGCGCCAAAGGTATTATCAACAAGGCCATCAAGGTTAACTGTTTTGGTATATGAGGCGATGATTGCAGATGAAGTTTGTGGGGTTATGGTAATGCTGCCATTGCGCATAAGTGGGTTGCCGTTGTAATCATACATTCCTTGTGCATACGTAAAGGCCAGAGCAAGGCACAGTATCAGCGGTTGTTTTTTCATAGAACGTTTCCTTTTTTTTTTAAAGATTCTTAATACTTTTATCTTTGCATACAGGGGTACTTTGCGGCAATAAAAAAGGCCCCGGTTTTTACTCGGAGCCCTTGTGTAAACTATAAAGACTTTCTGCCGCTCGATCAGAAGCATTTTTTTGCAGAGCTACAGTAACCCAACATTTCCGTAGCTTGCAGTGAATGTTTCTAACGTAAAGGGACTAAGGTATCTGACAAGAGCAAAGTCAAAATTCCCAGCATTATTGTTACTACCAGCTGCTATTATTTTGCCATCAGGCTGGAGCACACAGGCATTAGCCCAATCGTATCCTGTTCCTACAGGGGTGGTAACTATTCCCTGTATTCCGAAAGTGTTATCAACGCTTCCATCGGTGTTGTATCTGACAAGAGCAAAGTCATAAGTTCCATTTTTATTACTATAACCAGCTGCGATTATTTTGCCATCAGGCTGTAGTACACAGGCTTGAGCTCCATCACCTCCTCCGAGACTAGTTATAACTTTTCCATTTCCATCAATCCCAAAAGTTTTATCAAGGCTTCCATCGGTGTTGTATCTGACAAGAGCAAAGTCAAAACCACCATTTTTATTACTATAACCAGCTGCTATTATTTTGCCATCAGGCTGTAGTACACAGGCTTGAGCATAATCGGAACCTGTTCCTACAGGGGTGATAACTATTCCATTTCTATTGAGACCAAAAGAAGTATCAAGAGTTCCATTGGCGTTGTATCTGACAAGAGCAAAGTCATAATTCGCACCATTATAACTACTACCAGCTGCTATTATTTTGCCATCAGGCTGGAGCACACAGGCATAAGCTTTATCGTCTCCTGTTCCTACAGGGGTGGTAACTATTCCCTGTATTCCGAAAGTGTTATCAACG
>CAZQDJ010000025.1:0-15678 GCA_964592275.1 uncultured Pseudomonadota bacterium
ATGTACATGGCAGGACGTTTTCGTACTGCTTCAAGTCCTTCCATTACACGAATAGATTTGGCACCGTACTCGTTTTTTTTGTCTGCTTCGTTAGTCATAGTGATCTGACCTCTCCGTCTATGAGATTAAAATGTTGACTGAAACTACTTGGTTTAAAGGCTAAAACAGATTATTCTCAAGTAGTATAACGTAAGAACTGATAGTTTGCCAGGCGCGTTAGTGTCAAAAAAGTGAGGTTTCCTTGGAGAATCAATGGTCAGATGAAGCATATATGCAAAAAGCGCTAGAATGTGCCAAAAAAGCAGCGGATGAGGGAGAGGTTCCCATTGGCGCACTTGTTGTGGATGAGACAGGCATAGTTATTGGAACTGGGTATAATCAGGTTGAGCAGGAACATACTCAGACTGCCCATGCGGAGATGCAAGCATTGTACGAAGCTGCTCAAAATCGGGGTGATTGGCGCCTTGAAAACTGTTTTTTGTATGTTACACTTGAGCCCTGCACAATGTGTAATGGTGCCGCACGGCTTAGTAGACTGAAAGCGATTATCTTCGGTGCTCAATCAAATCTTTTTGGATGTCACCTTGACAGGGATTCTTTTGTTCCATTATACACCAATGATGCTCCTTTTTTTAAAGGAGGTGTGTGTGAAAAAGAATGTGTTGATATCTTAAAAACGTTCTTCAAGAGAAGAAGGGAACAACGTGAGCAATCAAAAAGGACTTGAAAAAATAAAAGCAGTTTTATTGGCACGTCAAAAAGAGCTTGAGGAAACAATTGCTCAACTTCAAGCTGAAGGTGAAAAAAACGATCAAGCTCAGGATCAAGCCGATCAGGCACTCTCTTCTGCTTTTGAGACTCTTAAAAGCTCGCTTCATAATAATGAGTATGAAGAGTATAAGATGATTGAAAAAGCTCTTGAAATGATTAATGCAGGAACGTACGGGATGTGCGTTGAATGTCAAGGGCCGATATCAGAAAAACGGTTGCAATCGTATCCAAATGCTACACGCTGTCTTCCTTGTCAGGAAATAGCTGAAGAAGAAAAAGAAAAGAATTCAACTCAGTCATACTTTTAAGCGTAACTCTTTTGACTCGTTTTGAGTAAATCGTTACTCTAATGGTACTTTAAGGTATGCCGGTGTAGCTCAGTGGTAGAGCAATTGATTCGTAATCAGTAGGCCGTCGGTTCAAATCCGATCACCGGCTCCAGCTTTCGTCAAGGCTTCTTCTGGCTGCATTGATGGGATGGTGAGCTTAATAATAAAATAGTGAAAATAGCTCCAGTGTGCTCAATTGACAAGATTTATCAGCATGATAAACTCACTGAAGCATAAATCGTACAGTAAAATCAATTTTGCAAGGCGGTATAAAGTCTCATGATTAAGGCTGAAGAAAAAAAAGAAAAAGGAGCGAAAAAAGCTCCTGTCCGTGTAATAGGTATGGTCGGTCGTCGTAAATCGGCTGTTGCTCGTGTGTGGCTTCGTCGTGGTGAAGGTGGCGTTGCCATCAATAAATCACGCTGCGCTGATTACTTTACAACTGATGAAACTCGCACCAATGCTGTTCAGTCTTTGGTAGTGTGTGATGCGATCGCTAAGTATGACGTTGTTGCCAACGTTCATGGTGGTGGTAAATGTGCTCAGTCTGATGCAGTAAGGCTTGGAATAGCCCGTGCATTGGTGGAAGAAAACGAAGAATTTCGTGCTGTTCTCAGAGAACATGGCTTTTTGACCGTTGATGCTCGTAATAAAGAGCGTAAAAAACCTGGTCAAAAAGGCGCTCGTCGCAAATTCCAGTTCGTAAAACGTTAAGAGTTCAAGGGGTTAACCCGCAGTCCGTCATAGCTTTGGCAATGGTGGATTGTTCTTTGCAAAAAAGGCTGATGAGTATGTGTAGCGTTGTCGGGTATGTAGGACATCGCAAAAGTTGTTCTTTGGTTCTGGATGGTCTGTCTCGTCTGGAATATCGCGGGTATGACTCATCAGGGTTTGCGTGCATTGACACTCAGGCTCATCTTAACTGTACAAAGGCTGTTGGAAAACTTGCTAATCTTGTACAGCTGTTGCAGAAGGAATCAATAGACGGAAATGTGGGGATCGGCCATACTCGCTGGTCCACTCATGGAATTCCTTCAGAACGAAATGCGCATCCGCATTTTGATTGTCATAAAAAAATGGCCGTTGTTCATAACGGTATCATAGAAAATTACCAAGCTTTAAAAACAGCCCTCCAAGTTGAAGGTCATGTGTTTGCCTCTGATACAGATACAGAAGTTGTTGCACATTTGTTTGAGTACGAGTATGCGCATGCTAAATCAACTAAGGATGCAGTATTGCGTACAGTTGAGCAACTGCAAGGTGCGTATGCTTGTGTGCTGATTCTCGAAGATGAACCTGATAGATTGATTGGTATTAGAAAAAGTTCTCCGCTTTGTATAGGGCGCGGTAAAAATGAGATGTTTATAGCTTCAGATGTTCTTGCTTTTTCTGGGCAGGTTGAAGAAGTCGCTTTTCTTCCCCAAGAAACATTTACTTTTGTTACTGCAAATGAAGTGGAAGCCTTTGATTTTTCAGGTAACCCAGTTGTGTTAGCTTTTGAAAAGCTTGACACTCTTTGGATTGCAGCTGAAAAAGAAGGGCATGAGCATTTTATGCTCAAAGAAATTTACGAACAAAAGAGTGCAATCTACAAAACGGTTGCTTTGTGTTCATCGTTAGGAGTTTCTCTTTGGGAAAAATCTGGTATTTCATCTGATGCTATGAAGGCGATTAAAAGAATAAAAATTATTGGCTGTGGTACCTCGTGGCATGCAGGTAGGATAGCAGAGTTCTTTTTTGAAGAAACAACTGGTATTCCAACCACGGCAGCTCTTGCATCTGAGTTTCGTTATCGAACCTTTTTCCCTGAATCGGATACATTGTACATTGCTATTTCTCAATCGGGAGAAACAGCAGATACGCTTGAAGCTGTAAGAATGTTGCGTCAGCATGGTCAGCTTACGCTTGCACTGACTAATGTTGCATCAAGTACTCTTGTTCGAGAATGTGAAGGATTCTTGTTAACGCAAGCGGGTCCTGAAATGGCAGTTGCATCAACAAAAGCTTTCACGACACAAATAACAGCGCTTTACTGGTTGTCGCAATACATTGCATTTGAGCGTGGTAAGATCACACAAGAAGCTTTTGAGCACGCGCAAGATGCACTATTAGTTGCAGGTGAATTTTTAGAAAATGGAATCGATACCTACAAACATCAGATCTTTGAAAAACTGGCTCCTTTTTATGCTAAGTTCGAGACCTTCATTTTTTTAGGTCGTCATATTAGTTATCCATTTGCTCTTGAAGCTGCTTTAAAACTTAAAGAAATTGCGTATGTGTTTTCTCAAGCATATCCTGCTGGTGAACTAAAACATGGTCCATTAGCTTTGGTTGATGATCAAACTCCCGTCTGTATCTTTTCTCATCCTGATCCAGCGATTTATCAAAAAATTCTTTCTAATGCTCAAGAAGTTGCATCTCGCAAAGGGCGTATTCTGTCATTCTCGTTTGAGGGGCAAAAAGAACTTCAAGCACTTTCTGAACATTCGTTCATTTTCCCTACTATTCATCCACACCTTTCGGTTATTGCGATGACTGGAGTGATGCAGATTCTTATGTATGCGATTGCTAAAGCTCGTGGATGTGAAATCGATCGTCCCCGCAATTTGGCTAAATCCGTAACTGTGGAATAGTAATGGATTTTGTCATCGCGCCATAGTTTTAACGACGGCGGATTAGCGAAGTCTGTCACGGTTGAGTGATGATAGTGCGTAGCGTGATCGCGCCTTAGCGCCCAGTGCGGCGGGTGATGGTAAAATCGGTCACTGTAGAATGATTCATGAAACAATTAGTCTTTGTTTTCTCGTAGCATTGCTGCTTTATGTACAAGTAAAAAGGTTGCATGTTCCTTTTGTACTGCTATGCTCCGGTCGAGCTCTTTTTTAACTGCCCTAGTCTGAGCTTTAGTAAAAATCCCAGCTGAAATGTTCCTTCTCCAAGATAAGATTCGTGTTTGCTACTCGGCAGAATTTTTCTGTCGCTCCTGACTGAGTGGTGCGAGGTCTGTTTCTAAGGCATCAAAAATTTCGAGTAATTCGTTGCATTTTGCTAAAAGTTGTGTTCGATTTGGTAGTGTTGGTTCAGCGCATTGAGATGAGCAAACTACAAGAAGTGCAAAAATGATAATTTTCATTATTCCTCACAGTTTTTTATATTTTTTCTTCTGAATTCTAAAAAAAGTTTGCCTGACAGTCAATTGTATTTCTGATTATTTAGCCACTTTTTAAAGTTTCTGAGCGTATTTTTATCTTCTCGTCATGCCCAGTTTATTGAACTACAACAGTTAGCTTCGGTGGCTTTTTTAGTACGTAATTTTATGCTTGAAAGAGTCTTTTTTAGATGACCTGTTGATTCGGTGATGTAAAAGTGTTACGTTGTTTTTATATGTTTTGAATTATAAAGATGAGGTTAAAATGCCTACTAAAAATCCCAGAATTAATATTACGGTTGAAGAAGCTACTATTGCGATGCTTACTAAATTGGCTCAGAAAGAGAATAAATCGGTAGCTAGTTTAACAAAAGAGCTTATTTTTGAAGCTATCGAACGCAGAGAAGATATGGCGCTGTCAGCTATCGCTGAACATCGAGATAGTCTTAAGTCAAAAAAAGTGAAGCATGAAGATGCTTGGAAATAAGCTTTATTCTGCGTTTTACTTTGATTCTGTTGTAAAAATTGATATCCCTCAGTTGCCTAAAAAAATGAGGGATACTATAAAAATAGCAATTGAGGAGCGTCTTATGGTTGATCCTGTAGGTTTTGGTAAGCCATTACGATACAGCTTAAAAGGGCACAGGAGATTACGCGTGGGCGATTATCGAATTGTGTATAGAATTGAAAAAAAGACTGTTGTTATCATAGCGATAAAACATCGTAAAGATGTGTATGAGTGACACGCACATTAACAATCTTAAAAAAATTAAGGCCTTTCCAGAGCTCTTTGAGCCTATTTCAAAAAACATCTTCACCCAATAAAATTAATTTCTATAAGGAGCGTTGTATGAAGAAAAGTTTAATATTTTTGGGATTGTTTGGTGTGGTTTTTTTACAGAATAAGCTTGAAGCTGTGCCGCAAATGTGTGAGGCTGGACTTCGTATTGAAACTCCTGCACAAAAAAAGTTGTATGAAGAAATGTTTGAAGTGCAAGACACGTTGAATGACAAGATTGTAGGTGCGGTTACTTCCCAAGATATTACGCAGGCTAAAGATTTTTTTGTTAAGAATTTTAAACTTTTTAAAGCGGGTTGGAGTTATTTGAATACTTTTGAAATCTACTTCTTCAGTACTCTTTTTTCACAAACATGGACCCGGCATGGAAAGCTAGATATTGTATCTACTTCTCAAGCTTTAAAATTAGTGGAGTTAGCAGAAAAGTCTGGGGTTATAGTACCTGCGTCACTAAATTTGGCAGATTTTATTTTGAGCGTGGGCTACACGTATGATACTAAAAAGTTATTTACTTTTATGGAGCAATTTATAGCTTGCGGAGCAAAGGTAAATTGTTTTTCTAGTTCGTCAGAGTCTTCTTTTTATACAGTCCCTCCACTTGTTGCTGCAATATGGGTTTCTCAAACTCCGGCTGCTCTTATAGCTATGGTAGATTTCTTGCTGAAACATCATGCTAATCCAAATTTAAAAACTTCTTATGGAGCAACGGCGCTTGATGAGATACAGAGGACATTGCGGCAGAATATTCTAATAAAACAATCTGCTGTATGGCGAGATGCGCTTGGAAAGGTAGTTAAAATGTTAAAGGCTGCAGGTGGGCAATAGATTCGAGGTAAAATAAATAACGTATCATGATGTATTAAAAGCCATTGGTTAGCGTCGGTGGCTTTTTTAGTGCTCATTTTTTCATTTGTCTTTTCATTTCTAACCTGACACAATCAGTTATTTAGTACATTTTTACAAAGGAAGATCGTTATGAAAAGGCAATCACTTTTGTATTTGCTGGAAGTTTACCGGCAATCAGCTCCAGAAGAAATACAATTTAAAACCGACATACTTGCTTTTATCAATGAGCATGAAGATTGCTTTGAACGTACTCTTGAAATTGGGCATATTACTGCTTCCGCTTGGCTTCTTTCAAAAGATCATTCCCATGCTTTGTTGTTACATCATAAAAAACTAAACCGTTGGGTTCAGCTTGGTGGGCATTGTGATGGTGATTCTGACGTGGTAGCTGTTGCTCTAAAAGAAGCACAAGAAGAATCGGGAATTCAGGGGATTGCTTCAGTTGAAAGTAATCCACAGATCTTTGATATTGATATTCATTGGATTCCTGAACATAAAGAGGTAAAAGGTCATTGGCATTATGACGTTCGCTTTTTATTGCACGTTGTTACCGATGAGCAGGTTATTCAAAATCATGAGTCAAATGAATTACGTTGGATTCCAAGAAAAGAAGATGCGCTACCTACTCAAGAACCTTCGGTAACACGTATGTTTGAAAAATGGGTTGCTAGGCAATAAGACAGTGTTTAGAAAAGAGGGGAAATATAAATGAAAAAATGGTCACGAAATAATCTATTCTGTGTGTGTATGTTTATGTTTCCAACTCAGGTCATCTCAATGGATCTTGCAAAACTTACCAGGGAAAATGAGAGAGAAATAGAAAAGTATTTACTGGCAGATGAAGAGATGTTCGAGGTTGACAGGTTTCCGCCTGAAGTTGAGATGAAAAAAATTCAACAGGCTACAGGCAATGCATTGAATAAAAAATCTCCGAAAAGCATTAACAATTCATCAAACAATGACAGTGAAGACGGAGAGGATGAAGCGGAGCGAAAAGAATTAGAGAAAATTGGAAATCAAAAACATAAAAAATTAGGAAACAGCCTTTCTCGACTCGTGAGTAATCTCTTTAGAAGATGATTTTCTACACGGCGGATTCTTTTCGACTAAAACGAAAATAAACACAAAAAACAAACCATAGGCAATAGCTGACGACAACCACTGTTTTTGACATTTTCTCATGGGAACTTTCTACCATTTCTGAGGGAACTCTGCCCTATTATAGCATGCCAGGCTTTGTCATGATTCGCGTCTTAGTTGTTGGCACTAATAAATCACTAGAGGTTAGATTATCCTCCTAAAAGCTTATTTTGTCAAAAGGGTTTATGTTTTGAGCAAAATAAGCTTTTAAAACCCTCTCCTCAGGTGGTGGTTATTTTTCGCATAAATCGCGTAAACGATCTGTTAAGCTATCTACGCTGGTATTAGCTTTATGTTTAACTTGTTCAAATTTTTCTGATACTTCTTGTTTTTCTTTGTCACACATATGACTGCTCTCTACTAGTGCTTGGAGTAGAGAGATCATAGTAACTGTCAGTTGGTGGGTATCAATAAGCAGGTTTAATGCTTTCTTCACTGGCTCTTCTTCAGTGCAATGTAAAGAAGAAGAAATGGTGAGTAGCGCAATGAGTGTGTTTATTTTTTTCATAGAATTCCTTTTTTATTTAGTAGGGTTTGAAATTTTAATCTTTAAGTTCTTTGAGTATAAGTTTTTGTCCCACTACGTAAGAATCTTTTAAGAATTTTAGTTGCTCGTTATGAGAGAGCATTTTAGGGTTTGCTTTTTTACCTATCTGTAACAAATCAATTAGGGTGACGGTGTTTTGAAGGACAAAGTCTTGTGCTAGAAGGTCTTTACGTTTTTCTTTCCAAGGGAGTTCGTCTTCTTTTTTTGCTTTTTTTGCTTTGGTATTTTTTTCATCAGTTGAACCATGCGGTTTGATATGTTTTTTTAGCACACTATCTCTTCCGAATTGATCGTGCATCCAGCGGGCTGTTTCGCTTGGCGGAGTGTAGTTTTCTATGACAAAGTCAGGGGTGATGCCTTTGCCTTGTACGCAGGTATCAAAGGGAAGATAGTACAATGAAGTGGTCATTCTGAGAGCGCAATCGCCACTTAATGGAATAACTTCTTGTACCGATCCTTTTCCAAATGTTTCTGTGCCAACGATAAAAACATTCAAGTTATCTTTAGGTTTTGATTTTTGAGAATAGAGTTGCAATGCTCCCGAAAGTATTTCTGCTGATGAAGCGGTGTAATTGTTAACGAGGAAAAAGAGGGGAACTCCTTCTTTGCGAGCAACTGGTTTTCGAGTTGTTTTCCATGATTCAATAACTTTATTGTCACGATTTTTTGTAGTAACAACAACTGATCCTTTTGGAAGAAAAAGACCTGCAATATCAAGTGCTGCATCAAAAAGCCCTCCAGTATTGTTTCGTAGATCGATGATAATACCACGAGATCCTTTTTTATGAGCTTCTTCAAGAATTGCTTGTACATGATTGATTGATTTTTCGCTAAATACAGAAAGCAATAGGTAATAGATATCGTGTTGTTCTACGTAAAAAGTGGCAGAAATTTCATCTTTGATGACGTCTCGTGTTACAACAAATTCAATTGGTTCTGCATGATTTGTGCGCATAACTTTAACGGTAACTTTGGTTTGTTTTTCCCCTTTGAGATTGGTCATAACTTCATCAAGCTTCATGCCTTTAACAACTGCATCTCCAATCTGAATGATTTTATCACCGCCCTTAAGACCGGCTTTTTCTGCTGGACCATTGGGTACTAATTCAATAACTGGTACAAATTCTTCTTCAGGATCTTTATCTCCTGGAAGTAAAATTCCTATGCCAAAAAAGTGACCAGTCATTTTTTCAGTGAGTGATTTGCATTCATCAAAAGTTAAAAAGCTTGAATGAGGGTCACGGTGCGCAAGAGCTTGGAATGCCTCCTCCATACCTTCCTTTATTTCTTTTGCAGTAAGTTTTTTATAATAATGGGCATTTGATCCATACATTAAAGAAAAGACTTCATTGAGAGTTTGTGATAATTCAACGAGTTGTTGTTCTGCAGGTGAAAGAGTTGATTGTATAACGCGACTATTGATAAAAAAAGTGAGTAAAAACAGAGGAGCTAAAACGTAAAACTTCATGGTTTGTATCCTTCTAATCTAGGCAAAAAAACTGTTTTTAAACTTACCTTGTTAGTAAGACTGCTGTGAAGGTTTTATGGAAAGGCAAAAAAATATGATAAGTAAAAAAATAGTATTACGAGTGTTCTTTATAGGCGAAATTGTTTTTTTCGTGATTATGTATGTAGTGAGTCCAGAAGGATTGACTTCAGTACAAAACAAAAAATTGGAGAATAAACAATTAGCTTTTCAAGTTGAGACGCTCACGCAAGAAATAAAAAAACTTGAAAATGAAGCTAAAGAATGGGAGCGCAATCCTTTTTATCGAGAAAAAATTGCGCGTGAGCAATTACAAATGGCTCGACCTACTGATGAAGTGTATTATGTAAATTAAAACAGTTTTAAATGAAAGGATTTATTCATGTCTAAATATACTCTTCCACCACTTCCTTATGCGTATGGAGCGCTTGAACCGTATATCGAAGCGCAAATTATGGAGCTTCATCATGGTAAACATCAGCAAGCATATGTTGATGGTCTTAATGCAGCGTTAGATAAGCACCCACAGTATTTTGAAAAACCATTGGTTGAGCTGTTACAACATCTTGATCATCTTCCTGTTGATATTCAAACAGCAGTACGTAATCATGGCGGTGGTGTTCATAATCACACATTTTTCTGGCATTTGATGAGCATCAAAGGCGGTGGTGAACCAGTCGGTAAATCGGCAGAAGCAATGAAAGATGTTTTTGGAAGCTTTGAAGCTTTTAAGGATCAGTTAACAACGGCAGCAAAAGGTAGGTTTGGTAGTGGGTGGGCCTGGCTTTCATTAGACGCAGGGGGAACGTTGGTAGTTTCCTCAACTGCTAACCAAGACACACCGCTTTCTGGAGGTCTTTTTCCTATACTTGGTCTTGATGTATGGGAGCATGCATATTACTTACAATATTTTAACCGAAGAGCTGATTATATTTCTGCTTGGTGGAACATTGTAAACTGGGAACAGGTTGAAGAAAATTATATTATTCTGATTGGATAAATACACGGACGCTTATGGAGCTGGTGGTGTTTGATTTTGAGTTGAGAGAGAGGTTGGGTGTTCTTGTTGGATGCTATCTATTTCTGCAATGGAATCTGTAGGTAAAAAATGGGGATGATTTAATCCTTGTCCTTTTTCTCCTTTATCGGGTTCAAGTTCAAAGAGAGGGAGTTGAGGTTGCGTAGCATCTAATGGTGTATGATTTGGTAGTGATAGAACCTGTATTCTTATTCGTTTATGTATATATGAAAAAGTGTTATCAACGCCGGCGTGAAGTACTGCTGTGTGTGCGAGAAGCCCTTTGTTCCCATTGCAAAAATGACCACATGTTGGGCAGTGTACTATCTTGTCGATAGCTGCATAAGCAGCTGGTTTAAGTAAGTGGGCATTGGCTGTTGGTTCTTCTTGTCTTTCTGTTACAGGGTTGAGCTGATTTAGTTCGAATAAATCTGGCGATACAAAAGGTGATGAAAGATTCGCGTCTTTATTGATTTTATCAAAGAGAAGGAGTTGAGGATGTCATTTACGATTGTGGACGGTAAGTCCTTTTTTACTGGAACTGGAACAACGGTAATTGCATTTTTTACACGAAAATTCAGTTAGGATGGTAGTGGCAGGTGCAGCTATTTGTTCTTCTTGTGCGCTGTTTAAAGTAATTGGCTCGGTAGGTAAAAATTGGGGAAGCTAAAGTTGAGAACTAGGTAAAGATGATGGCTTAATGCTATATATATCAAATAATTCTGGAAATTCAGAACTTTCATCAAAAAGAGGAACTTGAGTGGTTTGAGTCTCATCTACTGATTGCGGCAGGGCACTTTCTTGCTGAGGTAGGGTACGAAGATATTCGGCATTTTTACGATGGCTTGTTACATGACAATGAAGTCCCTTTTCTGTTGAAAAGCTTCTAGTACATATTTGACATATGAACGTTGCAGTTGCAGGTAGAGCTATGTTTGTTTGGGCGCTATTGAATGAAATAGGTGCTTCAGAAGAGTCAGCATGCTCATCTAGAATCTTTATTCTCCTTCGTTTGGGTTGATCATTTTTAATGTGTGCCGCAGATATATGGTTAGTAAGTCCTTTTTTTCCTTTGCAAGAAAGTCCACATTGTGGGCATTGTATTAGTTCTTCAATAGATGCGTAAGCAGCCGTTTTAAGTGGGCGAGCATTAGTTGTTGGATATTTTTCCGTTACAAGGTCTGGCAGATCGTGTGGAGGCATTGGAAATGGAAAATATAATGAGGTATCAGCATGTGCAGTGGGTTCAAAGAGAGGGAGTTGATGACTGGTTGTCGTGTGGGAGATAAGCTCATTTCCTTTGCAAGAAAGGCCACATTGTGGGCATTGTATCAGATCATCAGTGACAGCGAAAGCAGCAGTTACTATGCTTATAGGTAAGCCGGTACTGGCTAAAATTAATCCTAAATATAAGTAAAACTTTTTCATTTGAATCTCCATTTTGATTTTTTTAAATTTTTAAGTTCCTTTTTAAATAGAATAACAAGTATATTTTTTATGTCAATCTGAATAATAACTATGTAATGTTTTCTTTGGGCTGAATAAGCCTTTTGTTTATAAGCTTATGTGAAAGTAAGCAGAAATACTTACGGTAGAAAAATAGGACAGGGAAGGTATACTGATTTTGGTAAAATAGCCGTTAGATCGATTAAAAGGACACGATTATGACTAAAGAAAAAAAATTAGAGCAATCATCTGTTAATCACGATCAATCCATTTCACATGAACATGCTTCGCAAGAACATTTGATTCGCGTGGAAAAAGTAAAAAAATTACGCGAACTTGGTATTGAGCCGTGGCCAGAAAGTAAGGCGGTTACTGCAACTACCAAAGATGTTCATGAACAATTCCAGGATGACCAAGAAAAAGAACATACGATTGCCGGTCGCATTATTGCATTGCGTGGACACGGGAAGAGTATTTTCGGTAAATTGCAAGACCGTGAAGGTTCTGTGCAGGTTTACTTTAAGCAAGATGTGCTTGGTGAAGCTGCGTTCGATCTTCTAGAAAAATATACTGATGTCGGTGATCTTTTGTGGGTTCGTGGTGCTTCGTTTAAAACGAAAACGGGCGAAATAACCTTACGTGTTGAAGAATTGACTCTTCTTGCAAAATGTCTTCATCCGTTGCCAGAAAAATTTCATGGACTTGCAGATATCGAAACTAAGTATCGTCAACGATACCTTGATTTGATCAGTGATCAAGAGAGTAGAAACCGTTTTATTGCCCGTTCAAAAATTATTAGTAGTATTCGTCATTTCTTGGAAAGTCAAGGGTTTATGGAAGTGGAAACTCCTATGCTTCATCCTATTCCTGGTGGAGCAGCAGCTCGTCCTTTTGTGACTCATCACAATGCTCTTAATTCAGAATTGTTTTTGCGTATTGCTCCTGAATTGTATTTGAAACGATTGGTTGTTGGTGGCTTTGAACGGGTGTATGAGATTAACCGTAATTTTAGAAATGAAGGTATTTCAACACGTCATAATCCTGAATTTACCATGCTTGAATTTTATCTTGCGCATCATGATTACAATTACATTATGGATTTTGTGGAACAATTGCTTAAAAAGCTTGCTCTACAAGTACGTGGTACTACACAACTTACGTTCCATGGACATGCTCTTGATTTTTCAAAGCCATTTTCGCGTTTGAGTGTTAAAGATGCTGTGCTTTTTCACGGTAAATTACAAGAAGCTGATATTATGCCAGAAACAATTGATGCGCAGCTAACAAAACAGGGCATTACTTTAAAAGTTAAAGAAACATCGTATGCACAAAAACTGTTCCTTTTGTTTGAAGAAGTAGCTGAAAAACATCTTATTCAACCAACCTTTATTATTGATTATCCGGTAGAAATTTCTCCATTAGCAAAAGCTGATGCAAACAAGCCTGGCTTTGTTGCTCGTTTTGAACTTTTTATTGGTGGTATGGAATTTGCCAATGCTTTTAATGAGTTGAATGATCCATTTGATCAAGAAGAACGCTTTAGGGAACAAGCAGCTACTCATAAAGCTGGTGATGATGAAGCGCATCGTTATGATGCTGAATTTGTTCAGGCATTACAGTATGGTCTTTTCCCGACTGTTGGTTGTGGTATTGGTATTGATCGTTTGGTGATGTTGATGACTGATGCCCCTTCTATTAAAGATGTTATTTTGTTTCCTACTCTCAAAAAGAAAGAAGCATAGCCTTAAACTCTAGACGCTTATCTTTCAAAGACGTTATAACGATCAAAATCGTTAATACTAGAAAAAAGGAGAGAGATGAAGAAGGCGTCATATGGTTTATGGATTTTGTTGTTATTGCCAGCGGTAAGTAAAACTGAACTGAAAGATAATGCTAGTTATTTAGCATCATATGGGCTTACCGCTCTGTATCCGGAATTATATTTTGTAGATCTTAATAATTCTGCTTCTGTGTTGCGTGGTTCTATGAAAGCTGTCTGGTACGCTAAATCATGGCTTCCTGGACAAGGGTCGTACAGCGATTTACAGAACGAGTATTTGTACCCTCCCAAAGGCGTAGTACCGCAATCTGTTCTTGATCAGTTGAAGGAGTTTAATAGTGTTACGGTGGCTTCTTCTTCTGAATTACCTGAATTTGTTGCAGAACATCAGTTACGAAAAGGTTCTGACTTAGGAAATAAAGAGCAGAATTTTATTCAAAAAAGGCTCGCAATTGTTGCAGAAACATTTCAAAAATTTGATCTAGAAAAGACCTTTATATCTTCTGACACTGATCTTGAAAAAAATTCAAAACCTTATGGATATGCTCTTTCTGTAGGGTTACAGGAAGGGGCTGATGTTCCTCGGATTGCTACCTGCTTTAGTGGAGGTGGATTTCGGGCAATGATAGCGACCCTGGGTTTTTGGCAAGCGATGAGTGATATCGGACTTGTTGATTCTATTTTGTATAGTGCCAATTTATCAGGATCTACCTGGTGTACTATTCCCTGGTCTTTAGGTGCATCGCTTGAAAATCTTTTAGCAACGTATCAAAAATATGCCAAAGTAGGAGTTGGGGCTCAGACTCTTGTTGATCTTAATAAATACATAGTTCCTTCAATAAAAATTGGACAAGTTCGTGATAAATTTATGAGTGCCTTTTTATGGGCACAACCGCTTAGTTCTGTTCGAGGATTATATGGACCACTTTTGGCGCAGATGACCTTAGCAGCATGGGATGATCCACAGTTGCGCAATGCTCATAAAACAACAATGCCTTATCAATCTTCGCAGTATCTTTATTTTTGGCAGGCGATGGATTTTATAAAAGATGGGACGAATCGACCATTTCCTATTGCAACTTCATTGATTCCTTACAAGGGAAATTTTAATGAAATTTCTACAAAGATCGCGAATAAACAAAAATCAAAAAATGGTATTTGGATGGAATTTAATCCTGAGTCAGTGGGATTTGAGTATTTTGATGCAAAAGGAAAATTGAGTGGTGTATGGATTCCTACGTTTTCCTTAGGAAGAACATTTACTACTCATTATAAAGACCCTTCTCGTTGGTATAGAATTTTTACTAATAAAACAGTTTTGGGCCATGCAAGTGAAGCCGCTCCTGCGCATACGCTTGATTATTGGGAAGGAACCTGGGGATCAGCATTTACCGTTTCACCTGCCGATATTTATAGAATATTTTTTAATCAAGTTCCTCCGACTGATGATGAAAGCATAGATAAATTAAAAAATAGCGGTTCGATTTCAGATAGAATTACAGGGCTTCTTGGTAGTGCAATAGGGATGGTAACAACAGTGGGTAAAAGTGTAGGGGCTCTTAGTAATGTGAATGATGTACGATTGTTTCCTGCTGTTTTTAATAATTTTGCAAAGTTTGAAGATTCTCCTATTCAAGCAAATACCTTTACCGCTGTGGATGCTGGGATCGATTTTAATCTCCCTTTCCCTCCACTACTTCGAAAGTCTCGTGAGATTGATCTTATTATTGTGGGTGATTGGTCTGCTCCAACGCCAGCAGATCCTGCAAAAGAATTACGCTTAGCAGAAGCATGGGCTAAAACACGCGGAATACCATTTCCTAAAGTGGTAACATCAGCATTCTATAAAAAAGTATATGATAACCCGGTAACGTTATTTAACGAGTATGAAGATGGTAAAACTGGTCCTGCTATTTTGTATGTTCCTTTGATGGATAATCAATTTAATAAAGCTGATTTTACGGTTGTTGGGTGTCTTCACGGAGCATGTTCAACATTTAATTTTGATTATTTTAAAAATGGGCGCGATGGAGTAAAAGATCTTGTTGATGATGTATATCGTACTGTGTGGGGCGCTTATCCACAGATGAGAGAAGTAGTACAAAATATGGTCATTGCTAAGAATGAAGCTTATATGAATGATACATCGTACCAGTTTACTATGACGATGAATGATATGAGTTTTATTGAGAGTTTGACTTCATAGAAAAAGAATTTCTTCTTATTTTACTTCGTGATTTCTCTCCAATCGTCGTCCCCAGCGATAGAAATAGCCACGTCCGAATGGACGAGTGGCGTATGACTGAGCGTTGGGGATCCACCCGCCGTCGCCATCCAACTTCGTTAAAACTACGTCGTGATCTTCGAG
>CAZQDJ010000026.1:0-14858 GCA_964592275.1 uncultured Pseudomonadota bacterium
CCTCTAGCCCTTCTTTTCAACTTAGATGGAAACTTTCACGTGTAAATGTAGGTAAATGTAGGGATTATCAATGCAATCAGTGTGGTAAGGGTTTTTTTAAATCTTCTAACTTAATTGTACATCAAAGGACTCACACTGGAGAAAAACCATTTGAATGTGATACTTGTGGTGACTTTTTCATTAGCAATGATACTTTAAAGAATCATCAAAGTATTCACAGTGGATTAAAACCATATGAATGTCTTGACTGTGGAGTATTTTTTCGTCGAATTGATTACCTTAAGAAGCATCAAGTCGTACACACTAAAGAAAGATCATTTGAATGTGAGTCTTGTCATAGATCTTTCGCACAAAAGACTCACTTAAATACACATAAAAAAAATTGCGCTCAAAAACTACTTGTTAATTCAGTAGTGCAGCCACCAAGCCAACAACAACCAGCGTTTGATGCCAATATAGATAGGATGGCAAAATGGAGGCTTATTTCTGCATTGCCTATTAATCAACAGAAACAGCTAGTGCCTGATGCTGAATCTGATGATAGTAATGATGCTATGCCAGGGTTGATGCTTATTGCTGATTTGCCTGCTAATCAACCAATTCAACTGATGCCAGAAGTTTCGAACTCGGAAGAACTTTCAGATTTAGCTCTTCTTGCTGCTGTTGCTACAGAAAACTTACCTTCTGCTGTGGTAGGTCAACAACAACAAGAGTCAATTGACCAACAAGAAAAATTGGATCCTTCAGCAGAATAATGGCCGCAAAGTAGCTTTAAAATTAGTTCAAGAGCAATAAGGCAGACGTTCTTGTTATAGAAAGAAGGCTTTGTTTTTCAAGCGTAATGGTTTCAAGTTTCCCCGTGGAAAGACAGTAAGTAAAATCTTTGTTGGCAGATAGTATAAAAGTGGTTGGAGTGTAGTGAGGCTGTAAAACAAAATTACCATCAACCGTGTTGATCTCAATCCACACTACATGGAATTCTGATTTGCTATTTAAAGAAACGATAGTGAGCTTCATGCGTGGTGTTTCTTTGCTTCAGCTTTGATTTTTTCAGCTTTTTCATAGGCCTGTTCAAGGGTTCCGACCATATAAAATGCTTGTTCTGGAAGATCGTCACATTCGCCATCAATAAGTTTCTGAAAATCACTAATTGTTGTTTCTTTAGGAACGTATTGTCCAGGAATATTACTAAAATTTTCTGCAACAAAAAGCGGCTGCGTTAAGAATTTTTGAACTTTTTGAGCTCGCTTTACAATGGTTCTATCTTCATCTGAAAGTTCATCCATGCCTAAAATTGCAAGAATATCCTGGAGTTCTTTATAACGTTGTAAAAGATGTTGAACTTTACGTGCAACTGTGTAATGTTTTTGTCCAATAACATAAGGAGAAAGACCCTTAGAATTTGATTCTAAGGGATCGATGGCAGGGAATAAGCCGAGTTCTGCAAGGCGACGAGAAAGAACAGTATTTGCATCAAGATGCATAAAAGTGGTTGCAGGAGCAGGATCGGTAATGTCATCCGCTGGAACATAGACAGCCTGTATAGAAGTTATAGAGCCATTAATAGTATTTGCAATTCGTTCTTGGAATGATCCCATTTCTGTTGCAAGGGTTGGTTGGTAGCCAACAGCAGAAGGCATACGGCCAAGGAGTGCAGAAACTTCAGAACCAGCTTGTACAAATCGAAAAATGTTATCAACAAATAAAAGAACATCTTTTTTTTCTTTGTCGCGGAAATATTCAGCCATGGTTAAACCAGTGAGCGCTACACGTAAACGAGCTCCGGGCATTTCTCCCATTTGTCCAAAAACAAGAGCTGTTTTATCAATAACATGTGAGGCTTTCATTTCTAAAAGAAGTTCATTGCCTTCGCGGGTTCGTTCGCCAACTCCTGCAAACACAGAAAAGCCTCCGTGTTCAATAGCGATGTTACGGATGAGTTCCATAACTAAAATTGTTTTACCTACACCAGCACCACCAAAAAGTCCGATTTTTGAACCTTTAAGGTAGGGACACAAAAGATCAATAACTTTAATCCCAGTTTCTTGGATACTATTTTGAATATTTTGTTCGATTAAAGTGGGCGGTTCACGATGAATAGGCCATGATTCGATGTTGGCAGTAACAGGTCCGAGATTGTCGATAGGGTTGCCAAGTACGTCAAACACTCTTCCTAAGACACCTTTTCCTACTGGAACACAAATAGGGCCGCCAGTATTAGTGACGGAAAGTCCACGACTAATATTTGAAATGTTTTCGAGAGCTATGCAACGGACAATGCCATCACCAAGCTGTTGAGCAACTTCTACCGCTACCTGGCGAATAGATGAAAGATCACCTTCTTTTGGAATTGCAATAAGAAGTTTGCTAAAAATACTGGGAGTTTGTGCTTGTGGAAACTGTGCATCTATGATGGTTCCACTGATACGAAGTACACGCCCCGTGAGTAATGAAGCTTGGGTGTCGGTCATAAATCCTCTTCTGATCTAAAAATCAATGTAGAATTCTAGGCTAAAGATTTGTCTCATAGTTGTAAAGATACAATGTTTTTTTATGAAAAAAGAGGAAGAGATATGTCTCTTCCTCTAACTTTGATTGATCTGTAGGTGACAGAATTAGTTTGTAGTTTCTTCGGTAGAAACAACAACTACTTCTTCAGAAGTTGCATTTGGAGTAACGGTAACTTCTGGGGTCACTTCTTGTTCTGTTTCAGATACAGAAATAACAATTTCTTCATTACCTGCTTCGGTTATTACAACAACTTTTTTATTGGTAACTTCAACTTTAGTTGTATCTGTTTCGATGGTTACATCTTCATGTGCAAAAATTGGCAAAGCAACAACAAATGACAAAGCTAAAGTAATAGATTTTAATTTCATAAAAAACTCCTATGGGCACATTTAAAATACGATTAAACAGGAGACAATTATAAGTCTTTTTGGTAGAATAGCAATAAAAATAAATAAGCTTAAATGGCACTCATAATAAGCTTAATCATCAAATAGACTATTATTGAAAGATGAGAAGAGCAAGCCTCTTTATAATAAATTAAGAGCGCAGAGAATTATTACATTCACTGCGCTCTTATGAAAAACTAGGCAAGTTTAGGAAGAAGGAGCTTATGGAGTGCTTCGTCTGCGTGTTCTACCCACATGATGTCTATACCTTCCAAGATTTCATCATTATTGACTAAATCACCTTTGTTTTGGAAAGGGAAAATAACTGTTTTAATGTTATTACGTTTTGCAGCGAGGATTTTTTCTTTTACTCCACCGATAGGCATTACTTTTCCACGAAGATTTATTTCTCCGGTCATAGCAAAGGTCGCATCAATTGGACAGTTGGTTAAGACAGAAAGTATTGATGTAAGTAATGCTATGCCGCCCGAAGGACCATCTTTTGGAACGCCACCTGCAGGTACGTGGATGTGAATATCAAATTCGGTGAACTTTTTTTGATCAATATTAAATTGCTCGGCATGGGCGCGTGCATAACTTAAGGCAGCCTGGGCAGATTCTTTCATGACATCACCTAGTTGTCCGGTAAGAATGATTCTACCTTTTCCTGGCATGAGCACTGCTTCAATGGTGAGCATTTCTCCGCCGAATGGTGTCCATGCTAATCCGTTTGCTATGCCAACTTCATTTTCTGTGTTTTGGTCGTAATCGATTATTTTTCGTGGACCTAAATGTTTATCGAGTGTTTCAGGGATAAAGAGGAGTGATCGTTTTTCTTCGACTAAGGCGCGAGCGGCTTTTGAACACAATTTGCGAATAACGCGTTCAAGGCTTCTGACTCCAGCTTCTCGTGTGTATCCAGAGATAAGTTCACGCAATACCTCGTTTGAAAATTCGATTCCTTTTCCGGTAAGCCCTGTGTCTTCAAGTGCTTTTCTGATTAAGTGTTGTTTTGCAATGCTGATTTTTTCATCAATGGTGTATCCAGAAAGGTGGATAACTTCCATACGATCACGTAGTGGTTCAGAAAGTGCATCGATATTATTGGCAGTTGCGATGAAAATAACTTTTGAAAGATCAAAAGGCACACCAAGATAATTGTCATAGAAAGTTTTGTTTTGTTGTGGATCAAGTACTTCAAGCATAGCTGCTGAAGGATCACCTCTAAAGTCTGAGCCGATTTTATCAAGTTCATCGATAATTATGACGGGATTTTTACTTTCTGCTTTTTTAATCGCTTGAATAAAACGCCCTGGCATTGAGCCAACATAGGTTCTACGGTGTCCTCTAATTTCTGCTTCATCTTTTACTCCACCGAGTGAAATGCGGATGTAGTTTCTACCAAGAGCGCGGGCAATTGATTTTCCAAGAGATGTTTTACCAGTACCTGGTGGTCCTGCAAAACAAAGGATTGGACTATAACCATCTTCTTTAAGATTGCGGATTGAAATGTAGTCCAAGATGCGTTCTTTGATTTCTTTAAGACCGTAATGATCTTCATCAAGAATTGCGCTTGCGTGTTCAATCGAAAGATTATCTTTTGTTTCGACATTCCATGGCAAGGCAAGCATAATTTCTAAATGGTTACGCGTTACCGTTGCTTCCACAGAATCGGGAGCAGTTTTTTCAAGGCGGGAAATTTGACGAGATATTTCGGTACGAACTTCATCAGGCAAGTCTAAGAGCAGTAATTTTTCACGCATCGCTTCAAGTTCTTCAAGGTCGTCTTCACCAAGTTCTTGTTTGATAGCTTTCAATTGTTCGCGCAAATAAAATTCTTTTTGTGCCTTGTTCATTGAATCGCGAGCTTTATTACGAATACGTTCTTGTGTTTCTGCTACTTCAACTTCTTTATTTAAGTGAAGGTAGATGCCTTCTAAAAATTCTGCCTGTGTTTTTGATTCAAGCAGCTTTTGTGCATCTTCAACAGATAAGTTGAGGTGAGACAAAATGAAGTCAGTAATTTTTTGTGGATCGTGCATTTTTGAAAGAATAAGGTGAAAATCAGGACTGAATGAGTGCGTTGATGAGCTAATTTTTTCAGCTTGTTCTTTGATGAGCCGAATATGTTGCGCGAGTTCTTGTGATGTATCCTCTTCGATATTATCTAAAGGCTCAACAAGTACATTAAGTATTTCATTGTCAGTAATAATTTCTTTGACACAAGCTCGAGCAATACCTTGGACTAAAATTTTGACTCCACCTTCAGGAATTTTTATCAGTCGCATGATGGAAGAGATGGTGCCGATTTCGTACAAGTCCTTTGTGCCAATGGCTCCTAATCCATCTTCGATCTTTTTTTTCGAAGCAAGTAAAAGAACTTTTTTGGACCCATTAAGACTTTGATTGATTCCATTGATAATACGTTCATCGAGTACTAAAAGAGGAACAATCATGTGTGGAAATACAACAACATCCATGGTCGGAATGATTGGTAGTAGTTCCAGTGTTTTTTCTTCATTTACGTTATTTTTGAGCGTTCTCATTACCCGATACCCCCTCGTTAGTAAGCATTGAGACATTTGAACTATTCTAAGGTATCTCAATTTTCAAAAACAAGACTTGCTCAGTAAAGACATGTAACGTCTTTTGAAATGAACCTTATTAGGCTAGTCTTGTTGCTATTATTTTTTTAAAGTGTGAGTCAACAGGGACAATCATGGTATTTAAGCTAAAGTTGCAGGGAGTCAGTAAGTCATTTGGAGAGAATCCCTCCAAAAAAACAGTGGTTGACAATGTGTCGATTCTGTTTGAAGAAGGGAAAACGTATGGGCTCATGGGAGCATCAGGCTCAGGTAAATCTACTTTGATACATTTGATTGCAGGTCTTGATAATCCCTCTCAAGGAGCCATTCTTTTGCAGGATAAAAAGATATCTTTGTATGACTCTCAAGAGCGAGCACGGTTAGTAGTGCTGGTGACACAAGTTCCTTTTTTGATTAAAGAATTAACGGTTCTTGAAAATGTAGCACTGGCAGGGTTGGTTGCTGGTTTATCAAAAACTGAGGTGCAAGATAGAGCTTTATTTTATCTTGCAGCGGTTGGGCTTTTTGAAACACAAAGATGGAATGTGGGTGCGTTATCTGGTGGTCAACGACAGCGCGCATGTATCGCTCGAGCATTAGTGGTTAAGCCAAAATTTTTATGTGCAGATGAACCAACCGGTGCGCTTGATGAAAAAACGGGACAAGCGATTATTCAGTTATTGCTTGATCATCAAAAAAATGAAGGAATGGGATTGTTAATAAGTTCCCATAACCCTGTAGTAATTGAACAAATGGAAGTAGTGGTTGCGTTAAAAGATGGTATTTTGGTGCCGCATAAAAAAGGTATTGTATTTAAGAAATTATCTGAACAATAAATAAGTGGAAATAATACTAAAAGTAAAGGCTATTGTTATGAAAATGTTCATTTCTAATTGGAAGATGAATCTCACCTTTCAACAAGAATTATTATTTTTTAAAGATCACATTGAAGAACTTAAAACACTAAAAAATAAACTCATTGTCTGCCCTTCGTTTCCTGCTCTTGCGCCGCTATTTGCTTTACTTAAAGATACCGATGTAGGGCTTGCCGCGCAAGATTGTTCAGCATTTGAACCAGGTCCTTTTACCGGTCAAGTAAGTGCAGCATCACTCGTACAAATCGGTTGTTCCTATGTACTCGTCGGTCATCCTGAACAACGAGCAGCAGGAATAACATCAGATCAGGTTGCTCAAAAAGCATTGCGCGTTCTTGAAGCTGGTATGATTCCCCTTATTTTTGTAGGAGAATCATGGACTGATCACACCAATAACACCACTTTTGAAACACTTGAAAAACAACTTGAACCTATAAAAAAAGCTATCGGTAATGCACCTGCATACGTGGTGTATGAACCGCTCTGGCCACAACCATCCACAGATCTTAATCATCTTTCTGGAATACTTTTTTGGCTTAAACAACAACTTCCTGGATGTGCTTTACTGTATGCTTGTGGCATTGATGAACACTCCATTACCATTGTTCAAGATTTGCCGCTTGTCAGTGGATTTGTGCTTGGAAAAACAAGCCTCGATTTCCATCTTCTTAAAAAGATAGTATCTTGATAAATTATTAAAATAAAAGATCGATGTAATAAGGTAGAAACTATGTTATTTGGAATTTTAGCAACCGTATTCGTAATTCTAAGCTTTATGCTTATCCTTTTGATTATGCTCCAAAAAGGTAAAGGCAGCCTTGGTCTTGGTACCATGGGTGGCGGAAATCAAATGCTTTTCGGTGGATCTGGCGGGCAAGATTTTTTTCAAAAAGCTACTTGGGTCTTATTAACATTCATAATGGCGGGCTCTTTAGGTCTTTCTTTGATGAAGAGCCGTTCTGCTGGACGTTATACTCCTCGCACCGCTCAAGCTCACCGCTAAAAATAAGTACTTAAAAAAGGAAGGGTGTTGATGCTTTTACAACTCGTACAAGGCATAGGGGGGTATACAATCACTCTATTCAATACGTTTGGTGAAGTTTCGATATTTCTGGTTCAAGTTTTTTTTACCTTTGTTTCCACTAAATTAAAACTTCGTAAATTGTTTGAGCAAATGCAGGCAATCGGAGTTGACTCGTTGAGTATTGTTCTTCTGACTGGTATATCAACAGGTGGAGTACTCGCTCTGCAAACTTACAGTGGGTTTAAGCGTTTTGGCGGGGAAGAATTTCTTGGTCCTGTTGTTGCCTTGAGTATGATTAGAGAATTAGGGCCGGTACTTACGGGTCTTATGGTTGCAGGACGAGTTGGTTCTTCAATTGCAGCAGAACTTGGTACTATGCAAATTACCGAACAAATCGATGCTCTTAAAACATTATGCATCAATGTCTTTCAGTTTCTTATGGTTCCACGCATTCTTGGCGCAACAATTATTCTCCCTTTTTTAACGCTGTTTTCTATGATATGTGGAATTGCCGGTGGTTATTGTGTCTACGTTTACGTATTACATTTAAATGGCGAACAATATATTTCTGGTATTAGAACATTTGTTGAATTTTCTGATATTACAGGCGGACTTATCAAAGCAGCAGCTTTTGGCCTTATTCTTTCGTGGATTGGGTGCTACAAAGGATTTAATACTCGTGGTGGCGCAAAGGGAGTAGGAAGCGCAACAACAGAAAGCGTAGTTACGAGTTCAATTATGATTCTGATAGCAAATTACTTTTTGACTGCACTGCTTTTTTAAAAATGGAGAAAATCTGATGATAGAACTGATAGATGTCAAAAAACGATTTTCAGATGATGGTCCTTGGGTAACTGATGGGGTAAACCTCACTATTCCAAGCGGACAGATGACCTGCATCATTGGAAAATCAGGTGAAGGTAAATCGGTTCTTTTAAAACAAATTATTGGCCTTATCAAGCCAACTTCAGGTTCTATTAAAATTGATAGTGTTGATATCACTACACTTACCAGCAAAGAAGAAGAACAAGTTTTTCGTAAAGTTGGCTATGTTTTTCAATTTGCCGCATTGCTTGATTCACTCAATGTCTTTGAAAATATTGGGCTTCCGTTGTTAGAAAAAGGTATCCCAGAAGATGAGGTACTCCCCATTGTTAAAGAAAAATTAGAACTCGTTGATCTTTCTCCTGCTGATACGTTATATAAATCTCCTTCTGAACTTTCTGGTGGTATGAAAAAACGTGTTGGTCTTGCTCGCACTCTTGTTACCAATCCAAAAATTGTATTGTACGATGAGCCTACAACCGGCCTTGATCCTATTACCACGCACATCATTCATGAGCTGATTGCAAGCATGCAAAAAAAGCTCAACCTGACATCAGTTGTTATTTCTCACGATCTTGAAATTTTTAAATATGCAGACAATATTGCACTTCTCTGTGATAGGAAAATACAATATTTTGGTCCTGCTAAAACTATTTGGGAATGTGACAATCCCTATGTTTATCAGTTCATACGTGGTCTTACTAATGGTCCAATTAAAACTGAAATGGGCCCGCAAGTATAAATACAAAACCCCCAATAGCCAAGCTACCGAGGGTTTAATTTTTCAACAACCGTAGGCTGTTATTTATTGCTTAGCGAGCTCTCTCATTCCAAAACCAGCATCATCTCTTTCTTCTTGATGTTTTTCCCATGCTGTCGCTTCTGGCGCTTGCTTACAATTTGCTTTACATAACTGCTCTAAATATGCTCCACGATCTTCAAGTGCATTATTGAGCATAGTCACGCAAAGAACTGTACTAGCTGCAATAGCAATTAAACTTGCTTCATCCTCATTGCCTGGTAGAGATAAATCACATACTATTCTTTCCACAATATTAAGAGGAGTTCCGATAAAAGCCGTTATTAATATTTCTTTGCGTTTTCCTGCTCGACCAAATAATTCATTCCAATTAATCTTTTGTTCGCGCCATAATGCTGGGACCATCGCTGCACTTAATCCAAACGTTACCCCCAAAACTTTTTCGGCCCCTAACTGTTTCACCGCAGTAAGTGCTGCCACAGTGCTTACTGCACCAACACCAACTCTTTGTCTAACGCGACCCCAATTTATAGAACCTGACTCCAGTTCTGGTGCAGAAGTAGTTCTCGCATTTACAAGTTCTTCACTTGGCTCTGCTGCAGAAATAATTCCTGTAAACAAGCTAAATGTTAATAATACAATTGATATTTTTTTCATAAAAAGCCCCTATAATTAATGATTTTTAAAAATACAAAGCAAGTATAATGTTTTTCTGCGGTAAGTCATTTTTCGAGTACATAAATTGTACTCAGCAAAGATAATTTTATTTGCATACTCATTCAGACAAACATTACTGTTATTGTTTTTTTACAGAATAACAATTAAATTGTAACAATTTTTAACGCAGACATCTCTTTTTTGTCGAATGCTTACGATTACTTTCTGTTTCTAAACAACAAAGAATTCGCCAATGGCAATTGCGCACCAAAAATAAATCCACTCGCTAAATAACGCGCTTCAGGGGAAAAAATTTCTATATGATACTCAGTAAAAACAGCTTGCTCAAGCTGTTTGGCTCCTACGTAAGCAGCACTTGTTGCAAGAGAAAAAACAAGAGCACCGTTAGTGCCATAATAATCATGCATAAGTGCAGCTAAAGAACCTCCTAAAAGCATTCCTGCTGCAGCATGTTTATATTTTTTTACCGTTACCCCGTTTTGTTGATTGCGCTCTTTATTTTTAGGGCTATCAACAACTAAATGATTGATAGGAGCGGCTATTGTTAAAGATTCTAATTCTGGAGATTTACTCTGTTGTTCGTTATGATCTTCATTTTGTAATGCATCAATGAGATCAGCATTTACTTCGTTATGATTATCAATAATCACAAAACCTTCATTGGCTGGTGATTGTAAATCAGAAACTACTACTCTATCTGAGGCACATAAAGTTTTTACAAATATGCACAGTACAAACATATTGACTGTTGTTTTTTTCATCCAGTTCCTTTTCTTTATCTTAATGCTGCAATACCTCAAAGAATTGGGCATAAAAAAGACCCCCGATTTCCCGGGAGCCCATTGTTTTTTATTGTTTCAAATTGTTAGTCGCGTACTCGTAGTAAACTTCTGGTATATCCATAAGGTAGGTGACTTGCTGCTTTTTGAGTAAGCATTCCTGCAAAAAACCATCCTGAAGCTGTTTTTACTGTTTCAAGGGTTTCATTTTTTTTAAATGAATCATTGTTAACAAGAAGAGGTGAAAGTGCTGCACCAGCAAGAATAAGTTGAGCATTTGTTCCAGCAAGAACATTTGCCGCCACATACCCTGCAATTCCTGGTACTATGGTTCGCGCTACTGTTTTACCAGCGACTAGTAATGTTGATAAGGATTGTTCTTTTTTGCTTGAATCCTTTGATGCATCTGGTACTGCTACTATTGCAGATTCTGTAAATAGACATGATACAAGCAATATAAGTGATAATTTTTTCATAATAACTCCTTAGTAATTACACAATTTACGCATCAGGACCGGAAGCATATAACGTTATGTAATAAAAATCCACCGCAAGTTATAAAAAAAAATTACCCCCAAATATTTTGGGGGTAACAGAGCTAGTTTGTAATGATTAACTTAGAGGCTTACGTCTTCACTTGCAGCAGGAGCGGATGAATCACCAATAACAGTATCATCGTCATCATCTGCAGAGCTATCAGCAACCGAAAGTTGTGCAACCGCTTCAGCAATTTCTACTGTTTCTGGAGCTGGAGCTAATTCTGCTGCTGCCTCTTCAGGTGTCACGGGTGTTGCTACTTCTGGAGCTAATTCTGCAGCTGCTGCTGCAGGTGAAATAGGTTCTTCAACGTTATCGCTTGCAACAATTTGACTAACTGAACCAATAACTAACAAAAGTAAAAGATTTTTTTTCATCGTATTTCCTTATTTAAAACTATATTCCTTTTCCCCATAACCACATTTGCCTTTGTTTTTCTTTCTGGCCCCCTTTTTATGAGTGCATTATTTTTTGACAATCCTAGGAATATCACGAACATCTATAAAAATTCATCACTTTTAAAAAATAAAAAATATAGTTCTGCCTATAATAAGCTTATAAAAATGTTTTATTATTGCTCAAAAAACTTAGTAAAATCTAAAACTTCCATCCAATTGCTGAACCAACACTCCATCCTGAGACGTTAATAGAAAAATCTATTAATCCAATGGATCTTGAAATAAATGATGCACATACAAAGAAGGATTATCTAAAAATTGCTTGGTAATTCGATAGTGCTCAGTTTCTGTATATAAAATTTTGGATAAATTTTCAGAGTCACATGAGTAGATGGTGGCACCTGGATAGGCCAAGAGAATCGGTGAATGAGTTGCAATAATAAATTGCGTATCTTTGTTTTTGCAAAGCTGATGCATGATCACTAATAATGAAAGTTGCCGCTGCGGAGAAAGTGCTGTTTCAGGTTTGGCTAAATCATGAGAATGATTTACTGACCTGCCATCCTTTCCTTTTAGGAAGAGAATGGCGTCCCCAATGAGATTCGAACTCATGTTTTCGCCGTGAAAGGGCGGTGTCCTGGGCCTCTAGACGATGGGGACCCTTGGTGAGCCGCGCTGGATTCGAACCAGCGACCCACAGCTTAAAAGGCTGTTGCTCTACCGACTGAGCTAGCGGCTCTTCTTGAACTTTTGAAAGTTACAAAAGAGTTCTCTTAAGGTATAAATCTCTTATCGATTTGTCAAGAAAAGTTCGTAAAATAGCTGAAAACAGCTTGTGCTATCGTACAATAGATCAGCAGACCTAGGACATCCATCACTGTTGCAAGCACCGGGCCCGCCCAATAGGCTGGATCGATCGATAGTTTACGAAGCAATACTGGTACCGTACTTCCAATTACAATGGATACCACAACAAGGCATAATACAGATATACTAACCGCAATACTTCCCATTACGCTTCCACTGGTCATGTAGACTCGTGCAAAAGCAGTAGCGCTAAGAACAAGAGCAATTGCACAGGAAAGGGCAAATTCTCTTTTATAAAATCGGCGTAAATTTGATGAATTAATTTCACCGGACGCCATACCTTGAATCATTACCCCAGAAGTTTGACTACTTGCGTTACCACCGGTACTGATGAGCATGGTCACAAATTGTAAAAGAACTCCACCTGCCGCAGCTGCAAGAAGATCGGTATTTGTTTTTAAAATGGCACTGGAAAGTGATTGAGCCAACATAAGAACAATCAAGATATAACTACGTTGATACAGTTGTTTAAAAAATGATTCTTCGAGATACGTACCTTTAAGAGGAGTCATTGCAGACATACGATAGACGTCTTCTGCGCTTTCTTCTTCAATAACATCAACAAGAGTAGTGCTTGGAATTACCCCCAAGAAATAATTGTTTTCCCCTACAACGGGCACAATATTTAAATTATAATGCATCATGCGCTGAGCAATTGATTGCTGATCTTCTTGTGCAAGTGCTACAAATTCATTACTACGCATAAAAGAACTGAGAATTGCTTCTGATTTTTGCAACACAAGATCTTCTAAGTAAATAAATCCTACAAGCAACTTATCTTTATTGATAACAAAAATTTTGCGATGAAGTTCTTTATGTACTTGAAGGCGTTGAATAAGTTGGATGCTTTTATAAACAGTGAACCAGTCATTAAGTGGAAGTACATCGGTATCCATGATACCGCCTGCAGATTGAGGATCAAACTTCATCAACGAAAGAACTTTTTCTCGATCGCTTTTATGAAGAAGACTAAGATATTTTTTTAAATCTTCGTCTGATAAATTTTCAAAAAGATCGGTAATTTCATCAGTTGTTAAGCAGGCAAGGACACCACTTCGTTGTAAATCACTTAAAAAAGAAAGCGCAAGTGATTGCATGCTTTCTGAAAACTCGCGAAAAACAGTACAGTTCATTTCTTGTGGAAGTTCTACAAATAATTTTTTAAAATGATCCTCAGGAAGATCAGAAAAAAAGATGGCAATATCGGCAGGATGGAGCTTAAGTAACTCTTCCCATAACGATTTTCCCAGGGCAGATCGCTGAGAAATCACATCTTTGATGTGAACTTTAATTTCACCAAATAATTTTTCTGGTACCACGATTTTCTCCTCTGCAATCAGTTTGATTTTTTTACCTTATCGCAATACCTTTTGCTTGTCCATTTGACTTTGCAAGAACCCTCTTCTACCCTCACTTTATACAGTATTTTTGATTGTTTTTTTCTCACTTGAAAAATAAAAAGGTGCATTTCGATGAGCAGTACAAATCTTATTCTATCAGGTAGCACCCATATTTTTACCATACCTCTTGAAAAAGCAGGCATGCGCCTTGATGTTTTTTTGGTGGAACAGTTTCCCGGTTATTCTCGAAGTTTTTTTACACGGGTCATCGAAGATAAGCTAGTAACTATAGGAACCACCATTGCTCAAAAGGCAGGAGTGTTACTTAAAGTAGGGGATTGCATTCAGGTAATCTTTCCTTGTCCGGAAGAAAAAAACTCTCACAATGTTGCTGCGCTTCAAGATTCAGGGATTAAAATTATCTACCAAGAAGCAGATTTTGCGATTATTTATAAACCAGCCGGTATTACCGTACATCCTGCATCAGATAAAAGCACTGAGCCAACCCTTGTTGATTGGCTTGTCACGACTTTTACCGCTGTTAAAGCTATCGGCTACAAAGATCGTCCGGGCATTGTGCATCGTCTTGATAAAAATACTTCTGGGCTTATGGTCATTCCTCTGACAAGCCCTGCCTTTTCTACCTTTAGTGCGCTTTTTAAAGATCGTCATATGCATAAAACTTATCTTGCTGTTGTTAAAGGGCATCCAGAAAAAGAAGGGGTTATCGATTATGCTCTTGCTCGCCACAGGACGGTACGCAATAAAATGGCCCATCATACTGAAGGTAGAGCTGCACACACTGCATTTACTACTCTTTCTTATTTTGCTGAAAGTGCGTTGGTAGAAGCTCGACCTACAACGGGTAGAACTCATCAAATCCGCGTTCATTTTGCTAACCTCGGCCATCCACTTTTAGGTGATCCATTGTATGGAAGTAACTCCCCATTTATTGCTCGACATGCTTTGCATGCATCAAAATTAAGTTTTACCTTTGCAGGTAAGGCCTATGAGTTCGAGTCTCCACTACCTAAAGATATGGAGCGACTTCTCATCTTGGTAGCAAAATAAGCTTGTAAGCTTAAAATTTCATCCTCTTGTCACGCCATCAAAATCCTCTGTTTTCATTAAAAATTAAGCTCTGGATTTGTTTAGTATGGTAAAATTATTGCAGTTTGTAATTTTAAATTGATAGCATGAAAATAAGTTTAATCTTATAAAAACGTGAAGACTACTATGAAAAGTAATTCACAGGTGGCTTAAAAGCCACCGCTTTACCCTTCCTATCCGAAA
>CAZQDJ010000027.1:0-14633 GCA_964592275.1 uncultured Pseudomonadota bacterium
ACCATTCATCCCGGGCTTTAAAAGAACCCGGGTTTTCTGGTCATATAAATAAAGAGTATCAGTCCACTATTTTTTTGTTAAGATAAACATCCGTGTGTCTTTATCCTCTCATGCAATCAACATCCTGACTTCGCAAAAACAGGTCACTTAAAAAAGGAGTTTTTAGTGAATACTAACCGCACAACCATAAAAAGTGATCTTTCAATACTTTTGGGTATCGTCACAGCGCTTGTCATTATTGGGCTTTTATTTGTGTACTCTTCTAGTTCAATTTACGCAGCACATCAAAACGGATCAGCCCATTATTTTTTACAAAAACAAATTATAGGAGTATTGCTCGGACTTGTTGCCTTTTTTATTGCGCGCAAACTTTCCTTTGAATTTGTCTATGCATGCACACCACTCTTTTTTTTCGGATCATGGCTTTTAACCGCACTCACCCTTGTACCGCACATTGCTCATCGTATTCACGGATCAAGCCGCTGGCTTGCTATTGGAGGCTTTGCGTTTCAGCCAAGCGAACTTTTAAAAATTGCATTTATCATGTACCTTGCACGCTTTCTTGCTAAACGTGAAAATAAGCCCTTTACCTTTCGCTCTGCCTATTTCCCTTTTTTGATCATGACGGGGATGACAGGCGGGATCCTGTTATGCCAGCCCGACTTTGGACTCGCAACAACGTTAATAACTACCGCGGGATTTCTTTTATTTATCGCAGGATTTCCGATTATCCATTTAACGCTTGCAGGAGGAGCGCTCATCCCTTTGCTTGGACTTTTAATCTACACACAACCGTATCGCGTTAAACGAATTTTAACGTTCCTTGACCCTTGGAAAGATCCTCAAGGATCTGGATTCCAAATTATACAATCACTGATTGCAGTTGGTTCGGGAAGTTGGTGGGGAAGTGGCATTTCACATTCAAAACAAAAATTTTTTTATTTACCGATGCAACACACTGATTTTATTTTTTCGATTATTGCAGAAGAGACAGGCTTTATTGGCAGTAGCTTCATCATCTTTTTATATGCACTGTTCACCTATTTTGGCATGAAGATCGCCTGGCAACTCAAGAATAGCTTTGCCATTATCACTACTCTTGGTTTTGTGATTCTTACCGCTTTACAAGCACTTATTAATATTTGTGTAGTAATAGGATTACTTCCCACCAAAGGAATCGGATTGCCGTTTATTAGTTACGGAAATTCATCACTGGTTTGTTTTTTATGCATGATGGGAATTATTGCTCATTTTGTTGATAGAAATTAATTATTTTTTAGCTTGTGCATTAAAACGCGCATAAGCCTCTTTAACTTCGTTTAAAACAACTTCGACAAGCGGTATATCTTCTTCCTGAATACCCTTAACCTGCCCATCACCCATCGATAGGATCATTGCTTTTCGATCAAAAAAAGCTAGCTCATCCGAAACAGCTGGCCAGTAGTTTTTGCAACTCATCCCATTAAGATAAGGGAAAAGAGCAATCTCACGCCATTTATCATGCCTACTAGAATGTACCGTTTTTTGTCTCTCAGCAGCAAAAAGAGATTGTGCCAAAGTAAAGCTCACAAGACAGATCATAAGAATTTTTTTGTTCATAATAACCTCCACAGTTACAGGACTTTAAAAGAAAACCCCTCTTTATAAGAATACAAAGAGGGGCATATAAATCAAAAGGCAGAGGTCGCATCAAGCTCTAGAAGCTTATTTTAAGAAAGATGCCTCCACATTCCCGTCATTCTCAGTGAACGGTAGTCGCAGCATCACGCCTTAGCATTTCGTGCGGTGGCGGATGACCAGACAGAGTGAGCGTAGAGAATCCAGGCGTAACAAGAAGAAATCATAATTTTTAATCTTAACGATGGGTAGTTAGTACTAGATACTATAAACAAAATTTAAACTATTCGGTTTTTGTTTTGTTATGCCTGGATTCTCTACGCTCACTCCGTCTAACAGAATACATTATATTCTGTCGCGACTACCGCTCACTGAGAATGACGGGACTTTTTGTTCATAATAACCTCCACGATTATATCTTATTCAACACGATTATATCTTATTCAAAAGGAAAACCCCTCTTTATAAAAATACAAAGAGGGGCATATAAATCAAAAGGTTAAAGACCGCATGAAGCTCTAGGAGCCTATGAGACTATTTTGACCACTCCATTACAAAATCAACAAGCAAACGTGTCGCTACACCAGTTGCTGAGTTTGGCCTAAAATAGGGTTTATCAGGAACATCAAATGCTGATGGAGCAATGTCCAAATGAACCCATGGAGTATCGCCCACGAAATTACTTAAAAAGCATGCTCCGTTGGTTGCTCCTGCGTAGTATTTAGTTTTTCCATCGTTACATAAATCAGCCACATCAGATTTAACCATCACTTTGTATTCATCAATGAGAGGCAATCTCCAGAGTGCATCACCAGACGTATGCGCTGCACTGTTCATTTTTTTTGCTAAAGCTTCATCTTGTGTGAACAATCCACTAAAGAACGGCCCTACTGCATGACTACACGCACCCGTTAATGTTGCAACATCAACTATTGCATCTGGTTTAAAATGTTTAGAAGCATACGCAAGCGCATCAGCCAACACTAACCGCCCTTCAGCATCGGTGTTTCCAACCACTGCTGTTTTTCCATTGTAGAAAGTAATGATATCGCCTGGATGATTTGCTGAGCCACTCAACATGTTTTCTGCAACTGCTGCAAGAGCAACTACGTTAACATCCGGTTTAAATTGAGCAATAACCATCAATGCATTCATGACTGCAGCCGCACCTGCCATATCTTCTTTCATCGTCTCTAAGTAACCGGTCGGTTTTAAGTTGATCCCACCAGAATCAAACGTGATACCTTTTCCAACAAGTGCAATTGTTGGAGCGTTTTTCTTTTTACAGGTGTATTGAGCAATCACCAATTGACAGTCATGCTGAGAACCCATACCAACCGCTTTTAAACCACCCATGCCCATTTTTTCTATGGCCGGTTCTTCAAACACCGTAACTTCAACTCCGTGTTCTTTACCAAGATGTTTAATAAGTTTTGAAAACTCAGTCGGAGTCATCACGTTAGCAGGAAGATCAACCCATAAGCGTGTACGGTTTACTGCTTGTGCAATGATTTCGCCCTCTTTCACACCAGCTTTAGCATCTGCCATTACTTTTTTATCAACAACTGCAATCACTTTTTCTAACGGCTGCACTTGATCATCTTTTTTTGTTAAAAATTGATCAAATTTATACTGAGCCATTTCACTCATCAGCGAAAACAGTTGCCCATTTTTTACATCATCAATGCCCAAATCTTTTGCTGCCGGTAATACATAGGCAATAGATGAAAGTTTATTTGCCTGACAAAGACGAACCACTTGTGCATAGGCGCTGCGATAGGTTTCCAAAGCAGCAGCTTTGGTAGAAGTTTTTCCTATTCCAACAAAAAGAAGATGGACAATTTTTTTACCCACTGAGCACGGAAGCACAAACATCTGCCCATTGCCACCAGTAAATTTTTTATCTTTTAATAATTTTTCCAAGTGAGGAAAATAATCCTTCTCTAAACTTGGTTCTATTTTTTTCATTGAACCATTTTCAGGAACAAAAAATGCAACCGCTTCAACTGCTTGCGTTAACGGTAATGCATCACTTACGAGATAGTGTGTCATATAAAAACTCCTGGCTACACGTATAAAAACTTTAATTGCAATACTAACATGTTGAATCTAAAGAGAAAAGACGCCTTATGCAGGCGGAGCATTTCTTAAAAAGAGATTCTTTTCGAACAAGACGTAAGTGTGCATTATGCGTACACTGCGCAAGAATCCTTATTCTTTCAATAACTTAATTTTCTGTTGCCCTCTGCGGGCAGCACCAAACAGGTTGCTCACCCAACCTGTTTGGAAACAAGGGTGCAAACCTGCGGTTTGATCGCCCAACGGCTACAATCGTTCCTTGCCTCCTAATGGAGGACAACTCAGCTCCGCCTGATATGGCAACTTTTTAATAAAAAAGAATGCCGTATCAGGATGTCAGCTGCGGGTGCCGCAAAGTCGGCAGGCGCAAAAGGAAACAACGTTTCCGGGTCACATCCGTAACGGCAATCAAACAGCATGTTTGTGCACGGGTTTTTAGGGGGTGTGCAAGCACCCCATGAATGCATGCCCGCAGAGGGCAACAGAAAACTAAGTTATTAGAAGAATAAAGGTTCTTGTGCAAAAGAATGTAATTAAAAAAGATTTTAAAAAAAATCATATAAAATAGGATTATTAAAAAGGGCCCATTTCAGAGCCCCTTTTATTTGAATACCTTGAAGATATAACTATACCGCCGGCACCACTGCCGGAGCAGCAACAACCGCTCCCTTAACAATATGTCCCGGTAACGCAGCACCTTGTCCAACAGGAAGCCCTTTTGGATTTGTTTTTGTCACTGCTGTACTTGTTACTGGAGTGTTAATAACAAGTGCCGTTGAATCTTGAGCCGGCATCGCACCACCTACCATCTGACTTATCCCATTGCAATAATCATGCGAAACAGAAAAACCAATTGGATAGAGCAGTTGTTGTTGATTTACTGTTTTTGATTGGAACACGATACCGTTATACATATCAATATAGGTATCAGGATTACTTGCTCCTGCAGTAAAGAACATTTGGCATAATGGATTTGTTGGAGCACTTGATACAGCATCAGCACCACCAGAACTACACGCAAGTTTATATATATAACGACCTTTTGGTTCTTGCGCTAACGTATTTAATGGTTTTCCATAAAACACTTGATTGCTAATGGCAACAGCAGCAGCTTCATTCATCGAAGCATTTGTAGCAGAAACCCCAGCTAAACTACCTGTATCAATTGCACTTACTAATTGCATAAATCCAGCAACGTTTCCTGAAATATTCAAAGTCGATTTTAACTGCGAAAGCATTGCATTAGGAACAATGTCGTACAAGTATTTATACAAATATTCTGTTCCTGATGTTGGTAGTGCATAATTAGTCGTACCCGCACTAAAAGCTCCACCAAGTGGCATAATGCGTAAATAGGGAGCACCATACGTTGTTGCTGTAGAACCTGCAGAAGAAGCAAATTCAACATTAAAGTTACCTCCATATAACCCAGGAAATGGTGTCGGATTCGGAAGAGTAGTTGCAGCTGTAAGCATACTACTTACCACCGATGTGTACGTACCATACTGCCCCTTATTGGGAACAACGTTACTACTGGTTCCTGTACCATTGTTATAACAATCATAGAAAGCAAAGTACTGCCCATTCATAGCCCCCGTACTCCCATTTGGATTAGCTCCAGTAAAAATTGCACTCAAAAGACCTGCTGAAGATAAGGTAAAACTAGATGCTGTTGCAGGTTGCTGGAGAAGACCGCACGTAATACCAGTAGTACCAAGGGCAAGCTCTTTTTGTTGAGTGCTATCAGTAGTAGCAATAGTAGTATTAATATTTTGTACTGTCTCTTTACCATACGGACAACTTGCAAACACGCGTGCACAGAACGGTTTTCCTTGAAGCAACTGCGCTTGGAATGGAGCATCAAGAGGTGGATTATTGTACGCCTTCGAACTTACTCCAGGAGCTGTACCCGTACCTGAGATAACTGGTGCTTGGAACATATCGTTAACCACAGTACCTGCAGCATTTGTATATGAAATCATATATTGTTTTGGTGCTACAAATGTTTCAGTCACCGTTACTGTTGCCCCTGCTGCTGGCGTTCCTGAAGGAATTACCCCATTAATATTCATGATATATGATTTGGTTGCTAACGTTGCTCCACTATTAAGAGCAGCCACTAAAGTAGCCGACATGCTTGTTTTTACTGGATTTATCGGATTTCCATCTTGTGTAATTTGCACAGCACCTGTTGTACCATCAACTGCATAGGCGTACACAGTAGGCTTACTTCCATTATACAAAGTAAATGAAGTACTAAATGGCTGAACTTGATATTGATTATAACCATTTGAAGGATCAAAACTATTCGTATCTTGATACATCATATTCGCTTGTAATGATTCACCAAGAAGATCTAATTCTCCCCAGACAAACAATGGATTAGAAAAATCGAGCGCACTATTTGCAACAATACCTGTTGTACTATCACCAGTAAAATTATAAGCCACCGTACTATTAGAAAGTTTTGGAGTACCATCAGGGCTATAGCATTCACCAGTTACCAGATCAACGTAGTAATCTTGAAGTTCAGGAACAGTTGTTACTGATTGTGTAACTTGATTATAAACCGGTAACTGTGTTTTGAGGTAACAACGGGTGAGATATGATTCTGAAGCAATATTCTTATATTGATAATACGTGTAGGTATCGGTAATTGCAGTATTTCTTGCAATGTTTGCGGCAGAAGTAAGACATTTCATGTTATCACCACTTGCTCCTGGAGCTAGTTGAGCATCATTAGCAGTCATTGGCAACGGTGGATTATAGACAGGAAGTCCCATAGTTTCAGTACCATCAGCAGCTACTTTGATACCAAATCGCATACGCATTGCCTGACATCCATATCCAGTTAAAGCAGAAACAGGAGTTGCTACAGCCGTAGAACCAGTTCCTTCAACCACATAATACATACCGCGTTGTGCATCAGCTGCAATCGGCGTATAAACAGCAGTTCCACTGCTGTTATTCACATCTTGTAGCTCGGCATTAAAGTCATAATAATAGGTTGGAGCGCTATTGGTACCTGGCATTGCCAAGTAATACTTACCATTTACTAAATATAAAGTGTTATATAATGCACTCACTGGCGTTGCTGTTTGTAATGCAGCAAGAGGAATTTGTCCTGCTTCAATCTCTGTATTTGCACTTGGAGCCAATTGAGATTGCAAAAATGCTTGCTGTTGAAGGTTGTTAAGCGCTTCTATAATGTTAAACAATTTAGGATTGTTTGTTGCCACTGGAGTAAGCGTTGTTGATAGAGATGAATACGGCCCAGTACCAAATATTTGTTGAAATGCGGTCAATGGCGTCTCTATCGTTGCAATACCAGTACCTACATTAAAGGTTTGAGTTGTTGATTGCGATGTTTGTTGAGAACCCGACACATTCATTTGATACACATTACCAGTAACCAAACTCATCATATACTGTGACTGCGGAGTCAAAACACCTTTTGGGGTTCCATTAACATCGGTAACCACCCAGTAATCTGTTGCTGTATAATAATTTGCAGGAGTTACGTTAACTGCATAAATATACGTTCCATTCGTAATTTCTTCTTGACACAAACTCAACAAATTTCCTGCAAAATACGTTGTCAGTGCCAATTGAGCTTTTTGAATGGCAAGCGCTTGAGCATTCATGAGCATTGAGTACAGACCTGGATTTTCGTTCTGAATCTGCTCTTTTGTAGTACCTTGATTTTGTAATGCAAGGTTCAATACTGCTTGTGCATCAATAGTGCCAATTTTCAAAACATTACAAGATGCATTCGCTATATTCCCATTGTTAGTTTTATAACAAGTAGCAGAATAGCCAAGCGGCGTTGGTAGCCACACATCACCAGAAGATATATCTATTGCAACAGGATTTTCATCAATCAGTTCCAAATATGAATGCCCCAAAAGATTATTAGTATTGCATTGATCAATCGTAAGTGGAGCAGTTAAACCCATTGTTGCGTTTTTATTCAAACTATTATTAATTGATCCTGCAATACCTGCATCAAGATTACCCATTACAAATAATGATGTTGGTGATGCAACAGGAACCATATTATAAAAAAAGTTTCCTGTTACAAGATTTAATGGTCCATTGCTTGGTGGCAACGTTAAATACACATTAGATTGTTCATTTTCAGAAAATTGAAACGGCCCTGATTGCATAACTTTTGCAACCCCATTGGTGCTATTCATAATCTCTTGCCAGCCATCATAAGCATTAATGATATCTAAAGTATTTGCCACGGGCAGGGATTGACCAAGCGAACACCCTAAAGGAGTAGCAGAACTGCTTGCAGTTGTATTGATCCAGTTAATACTCGTATTAAGCGGCTGTTGAGAAGCATTGGTATACGAAATTGCTTGAGCTGCAGCAGACTGAGGCGCCCATGCAAGTTTACTAAAATTCATCCAGTACATTGGACACATAATCACCATTTGATCAGTCGCTTTTTTAACAGGCATATAAGGAGGCTGTAGCATCGATTGCAAAGCCTGCACTTTTTGTTGAAGCTTTTGCTCTGCTGGAATAAGAGCTGCACTTGCAGTAATCCAACTTTGCATGTCAGTTAGTAACTTTCCTCTAACTGCTGCTGGTTTTCCTGGTGCTATTGGTTTTACTGGAGCTTCACCAGATAAAATCAACCACGGCGCATAAGCTTTAGCAGCACTATCATAAAAGCTTTGAGCAGAATCTTGGCCGCCCTTAGCATAAGCTTGCTGTAAAAGTTTCCAAGCTCCTCGAGCATCTTGTGGATACGCAGCATTACTCAAATCACTGTCAATCGTAGTCAATGCATTATTTACTTGTGCTTGAGCGGCAGTAAGCGCAGCAAAATCTGCCACATACAAAGGATTATTTTGTAATGAACCATACACAATGTTGTAAGGGTTGCAGAAGGTCGGCATAAATGCAGTACCCAAAGGAAGATTCCGTACTGCAGCAACCAGTATACTCCGTGTTTGACCAGCAGGAGTATACGGAACTGAATATTCACCAGGCTGAGCCAGAATTGGAGTAAAATCATCTGCTCTTTTAATAACCGTTGCGTGATATGGTGGATTAGTTAAAAGACGATAGTCGCTATCATAGACTTGTCCAGTAACTAAACTTATCAATAGTTCACCAGTAGTTGTCGTCGCTTTCCCCATCGCTTCTGTTAACCCCAACGGCATTATTTGGTAATAAGTACTTACACCGGTTGCGCTTGTTGAATCAGCAAGAGACACAGGAGTAAAAGGAACCACATAATCATACACTGGTTGACCAGTCGCATTAGAACCAAACACCCCTTCACGTTCTTGACTGCCTTGAACAATCTTTGAAACTTTATACACGCACAAACTATCCAACTGCGATTGAGAAAGAGCAACCAATGGACCAAATGATGGTTGCTTAGTGCCAGGATTCTGTGCAGGAATAGGTATTACATTGAGTGCACTGATCCGAGTATCAAGAGTATTTTCCACTACATTCTGACTTGAAATTTCTAAAGGAACTTTTTCAAACAAACAGCCATTCTTTGAAACTGGTCCTTGATAAGAAAGGTTTGTTGCATAGTTTGCCATGGTAACAATTTGATTAACCGTATCTGTTGCATCGGCTGAAGCAAGAGCTAAAGCAATCTGTTGGAACAAGGCTGGCATTACCGTAGAAGCAACATACTGAGCTGCTGGCATATTATTCAACGTTGGCATTATTGTTCCTGGACCACTGCTACTATATTGATAAATAAGCCCTGTAACCAAACTCACCATATACTGAATATTTTGATTTATTTGAGATGTATTAAAATCAAGAACTGTTACCCCATCAGGACGCGTTATAACTGCCGTAGAAAAAAGAGGCACAATATTTAAATTAGCATCCAAAAAGACCGTATAATCTTTAACCGGTATTAAATCAGAGAATCTGTTTTTCTTCATGCATTGAACAATAGGAGTATCTTCTGTTTCGTACAAATAAATACTGTAGGCATTCGCATCAATAGATGGATCTAACCCAAGATTGGTACCCGCCCCATTAGTACCAATAGCCGTTTGCAACTGAGCTTGCGCATCTTTTAACGCAGCTGAGGCAGCTACCACCTGAGTACCGTATTGCGCCCCTGTTGCACTACTTAAAGCCTGTCTTAATGCCACTTGCGCATCTACCACCGTTTGTATAACATTTTTGGTTCCTGTTGAAAAAAGAGTACTAGAAGAAGTCTTGCTACTTTGCACTGCTGAAAGAGTAGCAATCAGTTGAATCGACTGCATTATGTTATCTGAACTTGACTGAGATCCAAGCAATCTATTTAAGATACCTGTTCCTTGAAACTGTTTTATTGAAATTTTAGGTAATGTTGCTGATTGCGCTTGTGCACCTTTTTTAGTAGTCGATGCTTGCTCCCCTGGTAAAAACCCTGGAACATTTTGAATACCATTTCTAAAAAAATTTAATGTTCGCACAAGTAATTTAGGAGCATAACGGCCAGACCCTTCGACAGGCGCAAACATAGTTTGAAGCATACTGCTTGGAGTTACTGCATGATCATATGATTCTGTTGCAATATGCCATGGCGCAACACTATCCAAAAACCCTTCTGAGTAATTGTAATTTGCACGATTTCCTACTGCACCAAAAGCTTCTTGTGTATATTGCTGAACAGAAAGAGTTGTTTGAGCTCCCTTAGCCGCTTGAACACTGGAATCATTCGATGGTTCCATAAGGTATGAATATGGTGTTTGTTCGCTATAAGGAACCCCGCCATCCATAAATACAAGCCCTGTATTCAGACTCACCCACGCACCAAACGCATTTTGAGACGTTGCATACGTTGAACCCCATTGCGCACCCGTTTGATACACTACGTAATAGCTCGCATTTTCTAAAAAAGTAGGACTCATGTTGTTGCCGTACCCTGTTGTTGAAGGATCAACTGCAACATACAAGTAAGTCCCCGCCGCTGCAGCATTTGAAGGAGAAATGAGTGATGCGGGAATTTGTACCGCAAAATCAGGAGTTATATGATACACCGCCGTAATTTGTTCGTACAAGGCCTTGGCTGCCGCTTGTTGCATCAGTGTTTGGTAGATCATACTTGGAACACCAAAGAAAACCCCGGTCATCATCATCTTGAGAACTTCAATCGTTCCGTGCCCTATTTTTGTTACCCCTGTATAAAGTTTACTTCCACTCCATTTACCTAATTTTACTATTCCTCTGCCTGCCGAAACTGCTGTTGCTTTAATAGCTGCCTTATCTTTAAAAGCAGCTTTAATGGATTTACCTGAATCTCTTAAAGTACGTCCAGCAGCATTAACTCCATTTTCCCGTTCGCTGCGCCTTACTTTTAATTGTGTAATTTCTTCTTTTAATGTTTCAGTTTTCTCTGTTCGATTAGCTATTCCTTCCGAACATTCCTTTACAACAGACTCATTTTCTGATCTAAAGGATAATCGACCATCTTTACCTAAAGAAAAAGTTCCGTCTGCTTTTCCTTTTCCTTCCTTAAGAAGAAGTTTTTCTACATCAGAAGGATCACGAAGTGTAAATTCTAAAACCTGATCTACATCTCCTCCTTTTATTGTTACTTTAACTGTTAGTACTTCTTTATTTTCAAAAAGAATATTGTCTTCTGTTGAACTAGTAATTTGAAAATTATCAGAATCAATATCCTTTTTTTCCGCCCCGCCCAAAAAAGTCTCTAATGCTCCAACCTGTTCCTCACTTTTTGACCCTATTCTAAAACCAGTTGGTGGTATTTCAACTGAACCAGAACCGCCATCGTGTGGTAACGTTACTACGACTCTTTCACGCGCTGCCTGTTCTTCCAAATCCAAAAGATCTTTTGATTTACTATCGATTCCATCTGAAAGTCTTTGAATATCAGCAAGACGACCTTTTCTCCTTGCCCAATAACCTAATTCTTTTTCTTCTGATGTTGTCGCCCCATACACAGCTTCGTCTGTATCATCAAGCAAAGAAATATCATCAGCGCCTGTAATTGAGCCATTTCCTATTTGATCAGCTGAACGTGTTGCACCACTATCCAAGTCACCATGCTGAGTGGTTAACCTTTCAGCCTGTGCTCTGAATGTGTCTATAGCTTCTGCGGCTTGACTCACTTCAGGCTGAGGGGTACCTGAAGGTTGTGTAGTATGAACAGCCCCAGCTATAAGACTCGTACTGTCTTTTGCAGCAGCATCCATAGAACCTGTAATTGCTTGTTTCACTTCATCAGAGAGATCTAAATCTGAAAGACTATTTTTAAAATTCCTAGTTATATCACCTGCTGTTTTTCCAATTCTTGCAGCAAGCTCTGATGCTTTTGATGCATTAATATCCTTCCCCATCATTACAATTGCATTAGTACCTTCTTCGACTTTTTTCTCAAAACTTTCAAGAATACTTTTTGCTACATTAGCATCCACCGTCCCTAGAGAATCTCCTAGTTTTGCTAATTGTTTTTTCTGAGTCGCAATCATATCTTGAACAGCTTTAATTGCATCTTCTCCTCTATCTGCAACCGCACTCAAAGCCTTTCTACCAGCAGCTCCAACGCTCTCAGAAATTCTATCCAAAACTTCTTTGAATCCAGACTCTGCGGCCCCAGCAACATCAGTTAATAACTCACCGGACCGTACAATAGAAGGAGTTAGCAATCCCCACAACAAGACAAAAATTATGCGTATATTCTTCATCCCCACTCCTTTTTAAAATCAAATATTTAAATAGTATTCTATGAGAATAGAAGAGAGCTACGCAAGGCTTTAAAAAAGTCAGATAAAGATTAAGCTTATAAAAATTTAGTTTATCTTTTTTTACACAAGACGTAGATGTGTACTTCTCCATCGTCACATAAATGCTATGCCGGACTATCGGCGTGCAGCGGTAAAAAGAAACGATCTGCGCAAGAATCTTTATTCTTCCAATAACTTAGTTTTCTGTTGCGCTCCACGCGCAGTGCCAAGACGGGTCCTTGCCGACCCTCTTGGATCTCGGGCACAAACATGCTGTTTGATTGCTTTTTTCGGCTGCAATCGTTCCTTGCCTCCTAACGGAGGACAACTCAGTTCCGCCTGATACGGGATCTTTTTTAAAAATTGAAATGTAGCAGTCTTTATTAGGATGTCAGCTGCGGGTGCCGCGAAGTCGGCAGGCGCAAAAGGAAGCTGCGCTTCCGGGTCACATCCGTAACGGCGATTAAACGGCACGTTTACACCCTTGATTCCAAAGTGGTTGGGTGAGCAACCTGTTTGGCACCGCGCGTGGAGCGCACAAAAAATTAAGATAATGTAAGAATAAAGATTCTTGCGCAGTGTACACCTACGTCTTGTACAAAAAACATATTTAAAAAGGGACTTTTTCTTGTTACATCTGGATACCCGTACGTTCACTCCGTCTGGCCATCCGCCATCGCACTTTGTGCTAAGGCGTGATGCTGCGACTACCGTTCTCTGGGTACGACATGATTTTTTTATTTATACATTTAAGCAAAACAAGCAATACAAAAATCAAACCACAAAAAAGGGAATATTCTAAACTCATGGATCCCCAAAACACTCAGTCGGCAACCACTGCGCTATGCACATGATCGCCTTCTGTCGTTGGGGACGACGGTATTGGAGAAAGTCTTCTTCTATTGATGCAACAGATGATTTAATAATGAAGAAAAACAGTAAAAAATGAGAAGGTTCCATTACGAACCGACAAACCACTCTTTCCACGCCTTAACCTTAAGTTGAGAAACAATGCGCGTCAGAAAATCACGCACTTTATAAATGTACTCTTCCGGTTTATGGAAAAAGGTATCCAAATGACCATGGCCATCAACAATCCACAATTCTTTTTGATCGGTAGCAGCATTTTCATACACTTTTTCAAAAGCTTCTAGTGGAGTAGTTTCATCCTGTGAACAACCAATAATAAGACACGGAACAGTGACATGTTTAATTGATTCGATAGGGCTTACCGGTTTTAAACAAGTAGAAACAGGAGTACCATCAAGCCCAACAAGTCTCAATAATACTTTAAGTATCCTATCAACAAACGGACTGTACATTGCTTTTTTAAGAAGAGTGCGTAATGGCAACAACACATCCATACCAAAAATAGTATAACGAAGATTATGCAATCCACGACCAACCACGTTTTCCATACTATCAAAGGGAGAATCAATAATAAGTGCATCAAATAACGTATTATCGTAATGTGATTGCGCCTCAATTACTGCAGCTGCCCCCATAGAAATACCGTAGGCAATAACTGGTTTATCTTTTAGTTGAGGGTGAGTTCTTACAAAATCAACAGCCGCTTTAACATCTTTAGCCTCATCAACCCCAAAGGAACAGCATTCATTTTGATGGGCATGTACTCCATGAGCACGAAAATCAAAAATAAGAGTATTGTAATCAGGAAACATAAAGGTACGTAAGGGGCGAACATCAGAACGTTTACATTTAAACCCATGGAATAAAATCACGGTAGCAGGGGCATTTGCTCTCGTTACAAGTTCTCCTCGGCGCAACGAAACATGCCCTTTGTCATCTTCAGGAACCTGTAGCACTACCTCTTCAAAACCATGCCGTTCACTCTTTTTTAAAGTTTTATGATTAAATGTTGAAAGGTGTTTTTCAATAGAACGAACATGAACAGACTTTGCTTTTTTCTGTCCATCAGACACAAACCAAGCAATGCTGCCTCCTATGGCAAAAAGAACTATGATTATCACGATAATCTTTTCTACCTTAACCCACTCCATCCCTTTATCCTTTATTTAGTACTGCCCTTTTAGTCCGCCTTCGCATAAATCTATGGCGTGATCTTCGAGCCTAATCTCTTTTAATGTACTTATAGGATACCAGTTTAATTTTTCTATTTGCAATAATTTTATTAAAGAGCTTATCCGAAAATTAATAGATACATTAAAAAAGTCCCGTCATCCCCAGCGA
>CAZQDJ010000028.1:0-3013 GCA_964592275.1 uncultured Pseudomonadota bacterium
CGACGTAGTTTTAACGAAGTTGGATGGCGACGGCGGGTAACGAAGTTGGATGGCGACGGCGGGTAACGAAGTTGGATGGCGACGGCGGATGGATTGCTTCGCAAGCTCGCAATGACAATGATTTTTATTTTGTTCCTTAAACTTAGAACTTATGCGAAATTATACTACGCTTTATCTGACTACGATTGTTTCGCCTTTTTCGGCGCCTGTAAGGTTTACCCTTCCTCCAGTATCACGTATCTGATCGAATGTTTGATCTTGATTTCCTGATTCTGTATTTGATTTTGGAGCTATTTTCGAATAACCAAGCTCGCGATCAAGCGCAGTAATTCTTGTCGTTAATTCATTAGCTTTAATCTCAAGTTTATCTGCCGCGCTACGAGCTAACGGTACATCTAAATCACGATCAATTTTTCTAAGTAATTCTTTAAGCAGGTTAATATGTGCCCGCACTATCTTTAAACTTACACGCGCAACATGTTTACGAATTCTATGTGCAAAATTGATTCTTGGTGTTTCGTCAACTCTAATTGCAGCAGTTTCTGTAAGTGTAAGATTTCCTCCTGAGTCTAAAGTACCTGCAACATCGTCTGTTACTGGCTGAGCCGTCGGTTGAGAAGCAGCAGTACTTGAACGCTGTCCTGATGGTTTTTGAGTACTACTTCTTCTGCTAAGCGATTCTCCGAATTTCCAAACTTGTCTTCCTAATTTTGCAAGAAAACCATCATCAACTCTTGGTCGTCCATTAACAGACTGAGTAGGCCGTTGAGTAGGACTTCCATTCTCATCAAAAAATTGCGGCCCTGAATTGAATTCTACTCCCTCTCCTGGTGCTTTCATCATTGCTACCTGCCCTACACAGAGCGCAATCAATATCATTTTTTTCATACTATTTTCCTTTTTTTAACTGCCATTAAAATATCTCTATTTGAATAATAACAAATAATATCCATTCATTTCAAGAGATGAGATGTCAAGGCTACTTGATGAGCAACGGAAAATCTTTTACAGTAAAAGGCATGAATATAAAAAACCCCACCCCCCAGATACTCGTATCGCAAACACACATGTCGCAGGCACACGTACCCCAAACTCCCGTACTGCAAACGCAAGGCCAGGCTCTCCCTGCAAACCTTGCAAATGAGCATATTTTTAGCGGAAACATTTATTTGGTGTACGCCTTTGATATTGGGGATGCGATCAATATTGAACAAGTCAAAGCATCAAAACAACTGCAAACCATTGCCCGTATCTGGCCAAAATATTTTAAGCATTATCACATTCCCCTGACCGTTGATTTACCTTCTGCAAAAAACGGGATCAAATGCATTCGTGCCAATATTCACCACTTTGGAGCACTTTCCCTTATTTACAAAGTGCCCTTCAAAGATACGTTGACCTCTTTGCGCAACAAGCTCAACAAGCTTGATGAGCTCTATGAGAATCAAAGTGCTCACGATGCAAATGGGCTGTATAAAAGCATCAAAACATTTACCGCTCAACAAAAATTCTTCCATCACCGAACTTCTTACCTCGTGATCCACATCGATCCGCAACCAGAGATTTTTGATAGCGCTTTGCTTTCTGAAAAATTTGGCCCTATCATAGCCTCTTCTTTGCGCTTTGAAACAACCAATATTTCCAAATTCCAAATAGATGACATTCTCCAATCTTCAACCGGTTATTACCGTCAAGACTTAGTGATCATCGATACCGAAGCAGCTTTTGTGTACGATGATGAATGTTATGATTTATTAGATTTTTTTGAATTTGCACTCATCCAACAACTTGAACTGCAGTATTTTGATAAGCTTTTAGATACAAAGCTCGATGATATTTATGAACAGGCTATTCAGCCAAAATCATTATATAATTACCTGCCTTTTGTCGGCATGCTCTATGACCCGCTTGGAGAACTTTCAAAACTCAAAGTTGATATTTCTGTTATTACCGAACGGCTTGATAACAGTATTAAACTTGCAGGAGAAGCGTACTATTCAGAGATTTATCGCCTTCTTGTCAGAAAACTTGAACTTGAAAATTGGCGTACTTCTGTGGAAAAAAAGCTTGCGATTATACGGGATGTGCGGTCGATTTATCAAAATAAAATCAACGTGATAAGAGAGGACATGCTTTCGGTGCTCATTATTATTCTTATCACGATTGAAGTTATTATTGGCTTAGTTCACCACAAGTAATGTTTTTTGTGCAATTATCCTGGATCCTTACGCTCACTTTGCCTAGCAGCGTACGTAGTACGCCGCCGCAGCTTCCGTCTTGCTGAGGACGACGAGAAGAGCTAAATCAATCTTCAAGCAAAGAGCGGGTGGATCCTTACACTCACTTCGCCTAGCAGCGTACGTAGTACGCCGCCGCAGCTTCCGTCTCGCTGAGGACGACAAGGATGAGAATCAGAATAAAAAGCAGATTAAAGTTCAACAAAATCTCTCACTAAAACATCCTGAATATTACTTATTACTAATCTAATCTAGTCCTTTTACTCGTCATCCTCAGCGAGGCGAAAGTCGCAGCGGTGCATTTCAATGCACCGACCAGACGAAGCGAGCGTAAGGATCCAGAACAACCTGCACCAGAGTCCTCATGATTCCACAAAGAAATCGTTCCTCAGATTATTGATGATACACATTCTCGTATAAATCATTCCAAAATGGATTCATTGTTTCTATTAACTTAATCTTACTGCTACGAATTTTCTTTTTAAGTTTTTTTTCAAATGAAATTGCATCAACCATCAACTCAAAGAATTGATACCACACCAGGAGAGTACATTTGTATTTCTTTACAAACTCCGACCCAATACCACTTTTATGTTCAAAGATACGCCGCGATAAATCGGAAGTTACACCGATATAAAGAGTCCCATTCGTTTGACTTGCCATGACATAGACTACTGGTTTTTTAGTTTTCATGCTTCTTCACTATAATGATTTTTGTGCAATTATCCTGGATCCTTACGCTCACTCTTTGCCTAGCAGTGTACTGCGTACTCTGC
>CAZQDJ010000028.1:3113-13513 GCA_964592275.1 uncultured Pseudomonadota bacterium
CGCAGCTTCCGTCTCGCTGAGGACGACGAGAAGAGCTAAATCAATCTTCAAACAAAGAGCGGGTGGATCCTTACACTCACTTCGCCTAGCAGCGTACTGTGTACGCCGCCGCAGCTTCCGTCTCGCTGAGGACGACGAGAAGAGCTAAATCAATCTTCAAACAAGAAAGAATACACTTTCAATCCCCCAACGTTGGCCCGTCAAATCATCGAAGATTACTTGGCGACGGTTACTTTTGCAGTACGCAAAACCTTGCCCTTGTACATAAATCCCTTTTCAAAGAGATCAATAATGTGCCCGCTTTGGTGATCGGGAGATTCAAGTTGAGCAATTGCTTCGTGTACTGTTGGGTCAAAAACCTCATTCTGAACAAGCGGTTCAACACCCTGCTCTTTTATAAAGTCATTAAAAACCTTATGAATAAGTTCAAAGCCTTTGAGCCATTCAGTTAATTGCTCATTATTTACGTGACGTGCTTCTTCTAGCGCTCGGTCAAAATTGTCACCAATTTGTAAAAAACCAACTAAAAGATCTGCTTTTGATCTATCGATCCATTCAACGCGATCTTTTTCAACTCTTTTTTTATAGTTCTGAAAATCAGCCCCTAATCGCACAAACTTTTCTTTAAGCAGAGCAAGCTCATCAAAGCAAGATGCAACATCATCAGATACGCCATTCTGTTCGTTACTTTGAATATCACTCATCTGAATACCCTCTTTTTCAGGCACAAATTCATTTTTTTTATTGCAAGAACACTGATCCTGTTTATTGTTTCCAAATCCAAACATAAATACCCCTTGACTTTACCCCACTTTTATTACTATGAAACTATAGAACATTAATTATAAGTATAACATCACCATTACTCAAAACAAGAAAGGAAGGGCCGCCGTAGTCAAAGTAGTTTCTTTACTTTTTGACAAGATCTCCTAAAGACAGAAACAAAGTAAAAGTATTTTCAACCTTATAAAAAAAAGGAAGTACGTATGAAGAAAATAACTTCTTATAGTACTCTTTTCGCGTTACTTCTCCCTGCGGCTGCGTTCGGCGGACAATCATTGTTCTACCGTACCAGCCCGTATCCATTTAAGCTCACAGATGTACGCTTTGAAAGAAGCTGGCTCTCAACTGTGAACCTAAGTGTAATGGGAGGAAGTACCAAGAAAGGATATCAATCAAGCACAGCAATTGGTAACACAGCACCTGATGGCACGGAACGTAACAAAACAAATGCTTTAAACATCTACGGCTGGCAGAATTTCCAGTTCCTTGGTGCAAACATAGCAAACAATCCTGGCACAGTACTTTATAACGCAACTCTTGCTAACCTCAACGCGCTCCCAACAAACGGTAATTTTGGATACGTAGAAACCACTGGTAAATTTAACTACATCGAAGGGGATATCTACCTCGCTCAAAACTTCACCCGTGGATTCTTTATCGACATGAACATTCCAATCGTCAAATTAGATGTTAAAGATGTTGCCTTTGTTGACCAATCAACAAGCACCGGTTTTCCAAACATCAATAATGCTGACTGGCAATTTTTGATGACTCCAGCAAACCTTACCGCCACACTTGCACAATACGGCCTTACCGCTGGCGACTACAGTCACAGTGGCATTGGTGATATCGTCATCAATGGTGGTTGGACCATGAACAAAGAAGATGTGTGTGATTCTATCGATTTTCTTGACGTAACACTCAAAGTTGGTGTGAACATTCCTTCAGGTTTTAAACAAAATACCGATCAAGCTTACTCACTTGCAGCTGGCTACAACAAACATGTTGGTATTCCACTTTCGTTTGATGCAGCTCTTGGCTTTTTAGAATGGATGACCATTGGTGCACATGTTGGTGGAACTTTCTTTGTAAACAAAACTCAAACCTTGCGTATGAAGACAAGCATTGCACAAAACGGTTGGATCAAACTCGGCCTTGGTGAAGCAAAATCAGACATGGGCAATCTTTTTGAAGCAGGCGCTTTTTTAAGAGCTGACCATGTTGTTAAAGGGTTCTCACTCGGATTCGGGTACCTCTTTAGCAAACAATCAAAAACAACGTTGACCCCTACTGACTTGGTAAAATTCCCTTCAGTTGTTGTCAATTCTGATTCAATGTTAGCTGGATGGAATTCTCATGCAATCACTGTCCTTGCTGACTACGATTTTGCAAAAGAAGGCAGACGCTTTAATCCAAACATTGGCATTTTCTACACACAACCTCTTGCTGGCAAACGTATCTTCAGAACTATGACCGGTGGCGGTTATGTTGGTGTTAATGCTGCGTGGGACTTTTAAATAAAAACTACCTAAAAGGGAGTATCTCTTATGAAAAGAATGTTACGTTCTGCGGGCGTGTTGCTGGTGATCAGCGCACTCTTAACCCCCGCAGCACAAGCCTATCTTACCGTTGCAGGTAACGGTACGGCACCGGCAACAGCGAATGGAACAACGTTCCTTACTGCCGTAAACAAAGCGGTCTTTTTCAGACCAACCGGTGAATACTATTTCGGCTTAGCTGCTGGTGGCGTTGCTGGCACCACAGGTGACTACGCGCTATCTGTTGGTAAATACCGTACAGCTGACACTGCTCCAACGTTAACCAAACTAGGAACCGATGCAGCATTTACCACTTTAAATATTGACCAACTCGCCATTGTTCCTAACTCAAATGATGCAACTTCTCCAACCATCGTTGCAGCTCCAGGGGCTGCAAACGTAACTAACGATATCTATGCCATCTCTAAAACAGCTTTAACCGCAGTTTCACCTTCTGCAGCTCAATTAGCTACACTAGCTGGTCTTGGCGATACTACTCCTGCTCTAACCGGTGGTATCCGCGCACTCGCTTCAAGCAGAAGTTCTGCAACGGGCGCTAACCTTGTATTTGCTGCAGTAAAAGTAGCTACTGCTGGTGCAGGAGCCCCATTCGGTGCTGGTACTAATGGTGCTGGTGCTGGTGCGTTAACCGATGGTATTAACGCTGCCTACATCACACAAACTGCTGGAACTCCAGTTTTCAGTTATGTCGGTGCTAACGGTTTAAACACTGCTCGCGCTGTCGATTGTACCGCTACTGGTTCTTTCCTTATCCCTGGTGGCGCAACAGCACTCACTATGATCGGTGCAAACCCAGCCTTCTGTTTTGATGAACAATTAAACCGCTTGTACGTTGGTATCCAAGCAACTGCTACAGCATCAGGCGGAGCAGGTCAAACAAGTGGTATTTGTGCTGTTGGTATCTACCCAGTAAGTCTAGTCGGAACAACAATCACCGTAGGAGCTCAACTTGTACCAGCAGGAAGCGCCACTGACATGGCGAATGTGTTTTCAGCCACAGACAAGATTGTAGGGATTTCACAAAATAATACTGCATCATCTGCCTCTATCCTTAAACTCAGAACAATGCATACTTCAACTGGCATGGCGTACTTGATCGTTAATGGTAACATCGGAGCTAGTGCAACTGCTGGCCTAGCACTACAAGTTGCTAACCAAGTATTTGCTGTACCACTAGTAAATGGAACTCCAACTGCAACAAACGATGTTGGTACTTTTGCAAATATTAACTCTGGAAGCCATTCAACTAAAGCCGCTGCTACAGGAGATATGATAACCTCAATTACAGCTGCCTCTCAAGTTGGTGGATCTCTTAACGGAGCCGTTGCAGCTACTGCGCCAATATCTGTTAGTGGTAGCATTTCAGACATCTATGTTGACGGTGATGCTGTTTATGTAGCAACAACTGGTACGCCAAGTGCCATCAACGAACCTGGTCTTTGGAAGTCACAAGCAGTCTTTAACGATCTTGGCCAAATTGACCACTGGACCGACTGGCAAAAAGTTGCACCAAATGATCTTGGTGGAACACAAGCTGGTGGTACTGCATCAGATGGTTCTAACGGTTCTGTGAATTTTGCTGCTGTTGATTCCTATACTGGACATATCTGGGCTATTAACAATACCAGTTTAAAAGCTAAGGTTACTCAGTGGACTCAGCCAACAGCTACCCCAATTAGCCAAGAACTTCTTCCAGCTGCAATAAACAGTGCCCTTGGCGCTGCTTGCTACTCTGTTCTTGACTTGAACTCATCAACAACCGGATGGGGTGCTGCAACTTCTGCACGCGTAGCTCTTTTTGGTGGTGAAGAAAAAGTCTGCTTTGCTATCACCGGATCACGTGGTATCAACACAGCAACTGCTGCTGGAACCTACACTGCTATCAACATGTCAATGACCAATGCAACCTACGACTACACACAAAGCTTCACCTTCATTACCACCTCACTTCCAACAGGGGCTGGTGCTGTTATTTCTCTTGGTTTCTCAGGATGGGACGCTGATACAGCAACTGGAGCTACTACCGGGTTCTTCTTGGCTGGTTGCGCAGGTACTGCAGGAACAGCTCCAGCATTATATGTCTACACTCCTACAGCCACAGCTGCTGCAGCTGGATTTAACCCAAATACAATGGGCACAACTGATTACCTCTTTACGAGCCTTGGGCTTACTCTTCCCGCAGGAACAGCTGGCGTAGGAACCTGGCAAAAAGTTGCTAACGTGAGCGGTATGCCAGTTAAAATCCAAGCATTGGGTGGCGGTCTTCACGTGCTTACCAGAACTGCAACACTTGATCGCATTTACAGCTGTGCAAAACAAGCTAACATTGCAAACTTGAATACAAGCTTTGTAGTGACTGCATCTTCTGGAAATATTCCAACTGCTGGATCAGCTGCATCTAGCTTAGGTGCTGTAAAACAAATCTACGACTTTGTAGTTTCTGTTTCAGCAACGCCAGCAACTGCGACTCCAGCAACTGGTGTTGAACAACTTGTCATGCTTACCAATGATGGAATATACACAACATCATCATTAGTTGGTATGCAAGCTCCAACAAGTCAGCTTAATGCAGGATGGGTACTGATAGACGACACAGCAACAGACATCACAACACACGGGCTTTTTGCTAACTATATTAGTATGCCAGAATACAACCGTGAACCACAAACTGCTTGGGTTGCAAGCTATGCAGTTAACCCTGCTGTAGCTAATGTATTTAACAAGAATATTCTCTATCAACTCTGCAGACAAAGCTTTACTGTTGCTCCTGGTGGAACTCTAGCAAACGCACTTGCCTATGCTGCTGATCCAACACCAACCGCTACCTTTGATGGCGCAACATCATTCAATCAAACAACAGCACCTACTATCTACAAGAATTTCCCTGTGCTATATCGTTTGTTCTACAATGATGGTGCTCGCCGATTCTTTATCCAAAAGAATCCGAACGATGATACCAAGTACCAAGTGCTTGTATTACCGTACAACTTGTACGATTACAACATCACTGCTGACGGCAAAGCGCCTCAAGCTGATGCTGTTATTGCTCAAGCCGGATCATTCTACTGGATGTCACCAATCGGAGACACAGGTCGCTTGATGATGGGAACTTCAAACGGTGTTATTTCATTACAATAATGAAACACGCACTTTGAAGTAGCATAACGAGCTATAAAAACGAGGCGGACGCCTGTCTACACGGCAAGCATCTGCCTCGTTTTATTTATGATGATACGTAACGTTACCAACACCGTACTAATTTCATGACTTTGTGCAGTTTCAACAAGTGCTTCAAAACAATCAGAAAGCACCATAATTCGTTGCTGCAAATGCTCTATTTCTTCAACCAAATAGCTTGATTTTTCTGGCGCATCGTGCAACTGATGACTAACAGAACGTAAAGCTTCATGACACAACACATAAAGATTTAAAATCTTTTCACAAAAATCTTCCATGTCATCCATCATCTGATCTCGAACAGAACTATCTTCTGCCGCCGCATAGAGATGCCCAAGTAAAAAAGAAGTTGCACGCAAAGACTGCCCAAGACTCGAAGTGGTAAATACAAAAGGACTATGTTCAACCCCTGTTACTGTATCATAAGTAGCTGCATGGTAAGATCGTCCATTCAATTGGAATGGCCCCTGCTCAATTATTTCTTGATACAATTCTTGAGAAGGCTTTATTGTACTTGCTGCAAAAACTAACCCCACAACCACGACTCGTCTTAGAACATATTTCATTGGTAATTCCTTTATCCCTTAGCGGCCCCTTGGCCCATTTCCTCTTCCTCCCCATAGTTGCATTTATATATTCTATTTGTCAATAATAGTATTTATTAAGCTAAAAATGCCCCGGCCAAGTCTAAAATGAAGTTATCGCTATGATTTATTATACCCAACTAAAAGAAACTGATCGAGTAAAAATTTATAAAGGGCGCGTACAAGGTTTATCGATAGATGCGATAGCACAAGAAATAGGTAGGCACAAATCTACGGTGTATAGAGAACTGCAGAGAAATAGCGATAGGATAGGATATTTGTATCCACGAGATGCGCATAAGCAAACTGAAAAACGCAAATATGGTTTTTCTTGTAAAACATAACTCTAAGCACAGCCTCCCCATTATAAAATCGATTGAAAAAAAGATTGGAAATGCTGCTCTATCATGCACTTTTGATAACGGCACTGAATTTTCTGATCATTGGAAGCTGGGAATTCCTACCTATTTTTGTGATCCAGGTAGCCCTTGGCAAAAAGGATCAGTCGAAAATATGAATGGATTGTTGCGAAAAGACATTCCATTTGAGCTGGACCCTAAGCTTATAACTCAAGAATATCTCGACTCTGTCGCTTATCGCATAAACAATACCCCTAGAAAATTGCTTGGATACTCAACTCCAATGGAGGTATTTTTGAAAAATATAAAGAAAGATAAAAATTATTTTAAACCAGAATCGTTACATTTAAGCGTTGACCATCAGAAAATTTCAAGTGTCGCACTTCATATTTGACATCGCCACTTGACACAATCATATCATTTTGATATTATCTCAAATAGAAACTATTACATATGTGCAAACAAAAGGCAATCGTCCAAACAAGGGTTAATAATCACAAAAAGGATATAATATGAAAATAATAAAAAAATATATAATAATGCTATCATTATTAAGCTTATACAGTCTTCAAACAAAAGGAGCATCAGCACTCAAAGATTTCAGAAGCATAGAAGAAAAAGTTCTAGATCATTTAAAATTGGACGGAAAAACTGTATTAGAGAAAGCTAATATCCTGGATAAATTCCTAGCAGGGTCTTTAGCAGAAAATTCACCATTACAAATAATGTCTACCGATACACTACGCGATCTACAATCTTCTAAAGAATCTTATGAGACACAGAATCTTAATACTTTATATTATGATTTCTTTCAAAACGCTGCTATTTCAAAGAAAAAAGGGAGAGAAGAAAGAAGAAGAGAAGATGAAGGAGATGATAGAAGCCCAGAGGAAAAAGTCATGGCTTACGTTTTTAGTGATAATCCAGGACGAGGAACGATAACAGAGAGACAGCTAATCGCGTACGTGAATAAATTTAATTTGTTTCTAACAAATAGTGAAATAGCATTAGATTCCCATGGAAGAGAAATTGTATTAATCGCTTCCGATGGAGGAGCTTGTATTACAATAGATTCCAATCAAAAAGATACCTTACTAAAGAATATTGAAAAATATAAAACTAACAGTGGAATAAAAGACCGTAAAGAAGATATGGAGATCCTTGATTTCGTAAGAGGTCAGGCTTTTCAGAAGAAACATGATAGATTGGGGACGGGATATTGGTTGCTAACCGAACAAGAACGATCTGATTTTACGCTCCCCGCGCCTACCACAAGTCATAATGAATGCAGTTCACAGTAAAAACTTCTACACATTTCTAAAAGTAAAATAGTTCTGATTTTAATAAACTTAAAATCAGAACTATTTTACTTTTAAAGAGTTTTTTATTTAAAAAGGAAGATCATCCACAAAGGGAGCTTCGTCTTTAAAACCTCCCGCTAAATCTCCATTAGAATCTGATGATTTAGTTCCACTAAATCCAGCTTTTACTGGAGTACGACGAAGAGACGAAGCAGCGGCTCCAAAAGAAGCTGGTTCTTTTTTGCGATTTTTAATTTCATCAAGTTGCGACATAAGCTCACGCTCAACTTCATTGCGTGGTTCAAGAACGCCAGTATCAGCTCCTGCCATTGCCTGTGCTGTATCCGCAGCTTCACCGGCAGCAGATAAAAAGACAACACGTTCAGCAACAATTGAATGTTTGCTGCGTGGTTTGTTATCAGCATCTTGCCATGTATCAAGTTTGATACGGCCTTCAACTAATACCGGACGTCCTTTAGCCAAATATTGTTTGCAACTTTCTGCTTGCGCCCCCCACACATCAACGTCGATATAACACACTTCTTGCACCATATCGCCTGATTGTTTATTACGAAATTGTCTATTTGAAGCAAGACCTAAACGGCAAACAGCCTGACCTGATCCAAGTTGTTTGTATTCAGGATCACGTGTCAAATTACCCATGAGAATGATTCTATTATATCCGGCCATGTATATACCTTTCTGAATTTTTTTTTAATTATGAGAAAAATCTTTTTTTAACTGTGCAAACTGCATACGAATATGCTGTGCTTGCTTTTCAAAATCTTCTTCCATTTTTTTTAAAGACTCACGATAGCTCTTTAATTCGTTCGGAGTTTTTTGCTCAAATGCACCTTCGCTTTGAGTAAGTTCCCGCACCTTTTGAACGATTAGACGCTGTTCTTGAGCTATTGAGGCTATCATATCCGAAGACCGCGTCAATAGTGATTCAAGCGTTTCTACAATCTCTTCTTTCACTTTACTTGATTTTTCACGCGATGTTTTTTTCACTTGCACAAACTCTGAAAGAGAGTGGGCTGATGTGAAGAAAAAACAAAGAAGTAATAAACATTTTTTCATACCAAACTCCTTATTTATCATTAAAATCCCTTCCTTCTGTCATTCCCAGAGAACAGAGTCGCAGCGGAACATGTAATATTCCGACCAGACGAAGTGAACGGTACGGGAACCCATCTAGTAGAACACGAAGTGTTCTACTGCAACTTCGCGCTCTGGGAATGACAGTATTTTTCTTTATAACTTGTTAACCATACATAGTATTTACAATGCTTTGACAATCATCCCAGAACCAACACACACAAGACCATCATAAAAGACTGCAAACTGTCCCGGTGCAATCCCCTGATCTCGTTCAGAAATAGTAACAAGTAACCGAGAGCCCTCTGCCACTTTAATGATCGCATTATATAATTGAGCACCGTGACGTAATTTTACTTGAATAGATTTGCCAACATAATCAGCAACTTTACCCTGCACTCTATCCATTAAAAACGCATTCCGCTGTTTATCTTTGCCGTGATATTCCTTTGAAATAGTAACCGCATTAGCTACAGGATCTTTCGCCACCACATACCAAGGCCCACCTGCAAGGCCTAACCCTTGACGTTGACCAGTCGTATAAAACCAAAATCCTTCATGTTTACCAAGAACCTTACCAGTTTCATATTCAATCAAAGAACCTTCTTGTACCCCTACTTGCGCTTTTACAAAATCACGAAACTTAATTTTTCCCAAAAAACACAACCCTTGACTATCTTTTCGATCTTTATTTGGCAAATCAAAGCGTTGTGCATGAATACGAACTTGTTCCTTATTTAAATCGGCAAGAGGGAAAAGAATGCGAGATAACTGTTCTTGTGAAAGACGCGCTAAAAAATACGTTTGATCTTTAATTGCATCGGGAGTCAGTTTTAAAAAATAGGTCCCATCAGACTCAATAATGCCCGCATAATGACCAGTTGCTATCTTATCAAATTCATGGCCATAATTTTCTAAGAACGCTCCAAATTTAATAAACGTATTACAAAGCATATCAGGATTCGGAGTTCTACCTGCTTTAATTTCATCAATTGTGTAACTAATAATAAGTTCTTTGTACGCCTGTTGTAGCGAAACTATCTGAAGTTCAAGCCCTAATTTTTGGCACACCGCACGAGCATGGGAAAGATCTTCTTCCCACGGACACTCACCAAGAAAAGAAAGTTCATCTTCAAGCCAAATTTTAAGATAAAAAGGAGTAACGTTATACCCCTGCTCTTGCAACAGCGCAAGCGCAACAGCACTATCAACTCCACCTGAAACCAGGACTGCTATCTTCATAAAAACCCCTGCACGCGCTAATCTGAAACCTAAGACACTTTCCAAAGTATACGGCTTTTCATGACTTTGTTAATGAAAAACACCCCTGTACCACAATAAGCCTTACGTCTTTAAAAAACAACCCTCTATCCAAATATCTATTTTCTACCCTATTAGATAAAAGCGCTCTCATAAAGCTATTATTCTTTTCTATTCTATTTGACATAAACAATAGACTGCATTATCATATAAAGAATAAACTAAAAACCTACATTTACACGTGAAAGTTTCCATCTAAGTTGAAAAGAAGGGCTAGAG
>CAZQDJ010000029.1:0-12596 GCA_964592275.1 uncultured Pseudomonadota bacterium
GTAGCTCAGTGGTAGAGCATGCGCCTGAAGAGCGCAGTGTCGATGGTTCGATTCCTTCTCTCGGCACCATTTTTTTCTTCTTCTCTTCTCTTTCTGTATATATTATGGTTGGTAACAATTATTTTATAGAAAAAAAAGGACAGTGGATGAAGGCAGAACTTGGAGAAAGACAGAGCATTGCATGGTTCAAACTCGCAGAATTTGTAACCAGAGGGGAAAAAGAGCGAGCCCTCAGTCTTTTTCGACTTCTTACTCATTCATTTGCAGATCGGGCGTTTATTAAAAAATTAGAGGCTGAAATATTAGCTTCATTTTATGATGAACAAGCTCTCTCAGAATATATTCAAGCAGCGCATCTTTACCGAAACAATGGACAAGCAGTTGAAGCTGTTTCTATTTACGAAACATTGGTTGTTTTTCAACCTGATCGTCCTGAATATTGTGAAAAAATTATTAGCTTATTTTATGAGCTCGGGCATAAAGAAAAAATAGTGTTCTACCAAAAGCAATTATGTTCACTTTTCTTAAAACAAGAACGTGTCGATAAAGCGATTGCTGTTTTTGAAAAAATGGATGGGCTTAATGATGTTGAAAAGCTTTTTTTTCTCCAAGCAATTGTTTTTCATGCAGTAAAAAATCGTTATCCTCAACAAGCAATTATTACTGCTTACTTGCATCGTGTACTTGAAGGGCTCCTTCGTTTTGCTGCAGAAACAGAACTTAATTGTTTTCTGACGTCTCTTGAAGGTCTTAATGCTGTGTGGCATAAAGATGCAATAACCTATTTAAAAGAATTTTAGAAAACTCTTTATCAGAATATTAGCCTGCTGGTGTTGCATAGTCGGCAGGCGCAAAAAAATAAAATTTATAAAAAGCTTTCTATTCGTTATGCTAAAAAACGAACAAGAATATTTTGTTTTTCAAGACTTTCAATCAAAGTTAGATCGAGCCCAACGCGTCGTGGGGTTTTGAGGTGTAACTTGGTGCCATTTTCATAAAATTCTACGGCCAAAGAAAGCTTGCCGGCAGGCAATGCTGTTTTTATGTGGTTAAGAATGTCTACAGAAGCTTCGCCAGGAAGGGTTAGTACCGCACCATGAAGTGTTTTCCATTCTTCAAAAAATAGTTCAAGTGGTACCATTTCATTGGCAAGAATTTTGCAGGTGCTTGAGCTCGTTTGGTCAACTGCACCTTTGACAATAAAAATGGTGTAATCGTTAAGCCATTGTTCCACTTTTTTGTAGACAGAAGGGAATATCACAATTTCTGCAGCAGAAGTGTAATCTTCTAGTTGCACAAATGCCATACGGTCACCTTTTTTGGTATTGATCGTTCGCTTACTTTTTAAGATGCCACAGGCCACGATAATGACTTCTTTTAAAGAATTTTGTTCACGTACTTTTTTAAGTGCTGCATCAAAAGGCCAGAGCTCAAGCCGTTGTAACTGTGGTTTGTAACTATCAAGTGGGTGGGCGCTTACATAAAAGCCCATAACTTCTTTTTCTTTTTCCAATTTTTCTTTATCAGGCCATTCAGCAAGTGGCTGGAAAGCGTATTGATCAGGTGCGTCAGGCGTTTGTGATGAAAAGCCAAAAAGTCCCATTTGTCCCGTTTCTTTTTCCCGTTTACGTTCGATAGAAAGGTCAATAATAGTAGTGAGTTCTGCTATTTTTTGTGCACGATTGCCGGGCACTTCATCAAATGCTCCTGCAAAAATAAGATGTTCGATTACTCGTTTATTAGAAACACGTAAATCAACGCGCATGCAAAAATCAAAAAGTGAAGTGAAAGGTTTTATTTTTCGTTGCTCAATGATATTTACCAGCGCAGCAGGGCCAACATTTTTAATGCCTTGGAGCCCAAATAAAATCTTTCCTTTTTCAGGAACACTAAATTCAATTTCTGAGGTGTTGATGTCTGAAGGCAGAATGGCAAGTTTCATCGTTTTTGCTTCTTCAAGGTAAAATGCCATTTTTTCTGCGTTGGTTGAATCAAGGGTAATGAGTACTGCCATAAATTCAGCAGGGTAGTTCGCTTTTAAGTAGGCTGTTTGGTAGGCAATAAGCGCATAAGCAGCAGAGTGTGATTTGTTAAAACCATAGCCAGCAAAGTAGGCCATAAGATCAAATAACTCTTCAGCTTTTTTTGTATTAACTGAGCGGGCTTGTGCTTTATCGACAAAAATCTTTTTTTGTTCTGCCATTACATCTGCTTTTTTCTTACCCATGGCGCGGCGTAAAATATCAGCTTCTCCTAGGGAATAACCGGCAACAGCTGAAGCGATTTTAATAACTTGTTCTTGGTAGACAATAACCCCGTAGGTTTCTTCTAAAATATCCGCAACTTCAGGAAGCAGGTACGTTACCTTTTGTCTTCCATGACGTCGTTCAACGTAGTCGTCGACCATGCCAGAACCCAATGGTCCCGGGCGATAGAGTGCGTTAACGGCGATAATATCTTCAAATTTATCTGGTTGCAGTTTGCGTAATACTTCTTTTAGTCCGCTTGATTCAAGTTGGAAAACTCCTGAAGTATTTCCAGCACAAATAAGAGCGAATGTTTTAGGATCATCAAGAGGGAGCATGTCGATATCAATAAAAAGTCCATGGTTTTTTTGGATCATTTTGACCGCAAGATCAATAAGTGTAAGGGTTTTGAGCCCTAAAAAGTCCATCTTTAAAAAGCCTAAACTTTCAAGTTCTGTCATCGCGTATTGAGTGACAAGATCAGTTGTTTTTGCAGGAATGTAAATCGGGAGCACGTCGTCAACGCGTTCAGGGGAAATAACAATACCGGCTGCGTGTTTTGATGCGTGGCGCGTAAGGCCTTCAAGCCGTTCTGCAATTTCAAAAAGGTGCGCAACACGTGGATTGCTGTTGATCATTTCTTGTAAACGTGGTTCCTGTTCTTTTGCTTCGGTCAGCGTGATATTAAGTTGGTTGGGGATGAGGGCAGTGAGCATATTGGCATCTTCAAATGGAATGCTTAAAGCGCGTGCAGCATCTTTCAAAACTCCTTTTGCCATCATGGTACCAAAGGTAATAATTTGGCAGACATTATCGTGTCCATATTTATCACGAACATAGTCGATTACTTTTTCTCGACCCTCAATACAAAAATCGATATCGATATCAGGCATCGACACTCGTTCGGGGTTTAAGAATCGTTCAAAAAGTAAGTTATATTTAAGTGGATCGATATTGGTGATTTGTAATGCCCACGCAACAAGAGAACCGGCAGCCGATCCACGACCAGGGCCGACAGGAATGGCATTGTCTTTTGACCATTGGATAAAGTCGCCCACCACCAAAAAATAACCGATGTAGCCCATTTTTGAAATGAGATCGACTTCTAGATCAAGACGAGTCTGGTATTCTGTAACTTGCTCTGCTGGGAATCGTCCTTTGGCAAGGAGGGCATCGAATCCTTTTTGGCATAATTCAGCAAAAAAACTTTTTTCCGTATGTTCTTTGGGGATTTCAAATTGAGGGAAATGGAGTTTGTCCGTTTCGAATTCAAAATTACAGCGATCGGCAATAACTCCTGAATTCCATACAGCAGCTTCATGATCTTTAAAAAGCTCAAGCATTTCTTGAGGGCTACGCATATAGGTACGGCATCCACCAAAAGTATAACGATCAGGGTCGGTCATTTTGCCATGAGTTTGAATGCTGAGCATGACTTCGTGTGCTTCATGATCTTGCAAAGAGGGGTAATGACAATCACCAGCCGCTACCAACGAAAGACCACGCTCTTTGGCAAGCTCGTACAGCTTTTTATTTAAAATCGTTTGTTCTGGTTGATCTTCAGGTTGTACTTCCAGATAAAAACGTTCTTTGCCGAAAACTCTCAAAAACCAATCGACACGTTCATGCACTGCTGCCATATCGTTAGCCATTAAAAGTTTAGGGATGTGACCACCAAGGCACGCTGAAGTGGTAATTAACCCTTCTGAATGTTTTTCAAGAATCTGATAATCGATACGGTTTTTAAAATAAAAACCTTCCTTAAAAGAGTAAGAAATAAGCTTACAAAGATTTTTGTATCCGATCTCATTTTCGACTAACAGGATCAAATGATAATATTTATTTTGAGGCGATTTAATGCTTACGTCTTCAGTTAAATAAGCTTCCATTCCGATGATTGGTTTTATTTTTGCTTTTTTGCAGGCTTGGAAAAATTTTACCGCACCAAAAATATTCCCGTGATCGGTTATGGCAAGAGCTTTGAGGCCATGGGTAGTGCCATAAGAAACGAGCTTATCAACACTGATAGCTCCATCAAGAAGCGAATAATCGGTGTGTAAGTGAAGATGGGTAAAATGTTTTTCCATAATAAAATCACGTGGTTAGAAGGACGTTAGTAAGCGGTTAGGCAAGGTTTTTCTTAAGTGTACGTGACCAAGAAGGATTGTCTATTGGCGTCTTTAGTATGAGCAGAGATAAGCTTGCTAGGAATCTAGTAGAGCATTGATTATCAGAAATTTTTAAGTGTCGTACTTCATATTTGACATTGCCCGGTTGCAAGTTTTTCAACTATTGGTTATAATTCAATTAGAATATTATTTATAATAATAAGGAAGTAAATATGAAGAAACAATTTTTATTATTATGTGTGTTGATTGCAGGTAATGCGCATATACAGGGGGCTGCAAGGCCAGGTGAAGTAGCTGAAGTAAAAAATCCTTGTCCGATATGTTATGAAGAATTAAATGATGGAAATTATGTTACTCAATCTAGTAATTGTGTGCATAAATATCATACGAAATGCATATATGGATTAGTTGAATTTGGTCATAAAAATTGTCCTTTTTGCCGCGCGGAATTAAAAATTGATTTCATGAAACTAGGCGGTGATATCTTAGCGACACAAACAGAGGAAGCAAGTAAGCGGCACATGACGGAAAATCTTTTTTTAGTTGCACAAAATAATCCTAGTAATGCAGCTGTAATAGCTCAAATTTTAGAGCAAGGTGCGCAACTTACTAATCGCGATAGTCAGAGTGTCCTTTTGTATTTTATTGCGGGCATTGTATTTTCGAATGCTTCAGCTGTTGACCTTGCACCATCTTTAATTCTTTTAATGAAGTCTGGGGCTAATGCTTTTATGAAAGATATTCCACAAGTGAATGAGCATGGAAATATAGAGTGCGTATCATTTTATCAAGCGCTGGCTGAGTTATACAAACAAGCAGAAAAACAAGAAGATAGTGTTATAAAAAGAAAAAAATATGCAGAACTTATGGGAATAACAGCGGTATGGACTCTTAAAGAAAAATCTTCTGCTGAAGCAATTAAGCAAATAAGTGAAACAGTATTGAATGAGCATTCGATTCTTGAAGGGCCAGAAAAAAAAGATTTTATGAGGATCGTTAGTCCATTCTTAAAAGTAGCAATTGGTCATGCTGATGTTGCGCATTTAATAAATCAGATTAACAAGAAAATGAAGTTTCAAGTTGATGTTGAGCCTGAAAATGTGATTCGAAAAAAAGTCGTTCATTTGATAGGTAAATTTGATAGAGATTTGATGAAGCGTAGAATAAAGCTTGCAGCTTTTCTTGATGGTGTTGATTCTCCTGATAAGGAATTGGAAAAATATGTACGCTATATTGAGCACCTATTTAGCTTCAGTGGTTCCATCAGCAGCGGGTTATTATGATGCGGGGTGCAGCATATCCTAATAATGGCGGGCGGGTAGCCTGTTGTTTTGAAAGAAATGTTTTTTAAGGCGATTGTAAAGCGAATTACAAAAAGGGTCACACATGTTGTGACTCTTTTTTATAGTGTTTTTATATTTTGAAGATATGCAGCAGGAGTAGGGATTAAGAAGATGCCATTTGCTATTTGTAGGGCCTGCTGTACGATTAAAGTTATGAATATAAATACAAATAAATCCAAAGCGTTAACAGTCAGTGCCGTAGCCACCCTCCTTTATACATGTGGAGAGGTGCAGTGTGCTTAGGGTATAAAAACCTCTAAAGCTTATGTGCGCAAGTTCCCCAGTTTAATCTGGGGTTTTTTGTTGCCCATTTTTTCTTTAGGTGGTGCCACGCTGAAACTTTAGCGAAAGAGGGCATAATTGTGCAAAAATCATTACTCTTTATACGAAAAAATGGAAATTATTCTTTTCTGATACATTATAATGACTCTGGTGTAGGTTATTCTGGATCCTTACACTCGCTTCGTCTGGTCGTTGCATTAAAATGCAACGCTGCGACTTTCGCCTCGCTGAGGACGACGAGAGAGAAGGATTAATCTTGAATTAAAACTTAGTAGAATATAAAAATTTTTTTTATAAAGGACTTAAAATGCAGAAAAAAGTAGTGCTTATGGCTTTGATGGCGGCAGTTGTTTTAAGTTTTGTGATCGCGCAGCAAATGAAAAAGCCGACTACAACGGCAAAGTACACGATTGGCATTTTACAAACAGCTTCGCATCCAGCTCTTGATGCAGTTTTCGAAGGGTTTGTCGAAGAGTTGAAAAATCGATTAGGATCTGAGGTTGGTTTTGTTGTTAAAAATATTCAAGGTTCTATTTTTCAGGCTCATGCGGTTGCTCAGCAATTTCATGCAAACAGACAGATGCAACTGATTTTTGCTATCGCGACTCCTGCAGTACAGGCGGTAAGCGCGGTTGAAAAGCAAAAATCGATTGTTATTGCAGCGGTAACTGATCCGAATGCGTTAGAGGTTGTTTATCCGACAACGAATGTGTGTGGGGTAACTGATGCCATTAATGTAGCTGCTGAAATTGACATGATGGTTCAGTTAGTTCCATCGGTAAAAACTATTGGCCTTATGTATGCCTCAGGTGAAACAAATTCTCTTGTGATGGTAAAAAAAATGCGACAAGAATTAGAAGCGCGTGGATTGCTAGTGACTGATTTTGCGATAAGTAATGAATCTGATGTACAAGTAGTGATGGAATTAGCTTGTAGAAGAGTTGATGTTATTCTCGCTCCTACCGATAATATGATTGCATCAACTATTTCACTTACTTCTGCAGTAGCGCTCAAGTATAAAAAGCCATTTATTGTCAGTGATAATATGCTGGTCAAGTTTGGTCCGCTTGCTGCTCGTGGCGTTGATTACAGAGCGAGTGGAAAACAGGCTGCGTTGGTTGCGTATCAAGTTCTTGTAGAAGGTAAAAAAACCTATGAATTACCGATTGAACAAGCAAATGGTAAAGAAATTTTTGTAAATCAAACAACGCTTGATGTTCTTGGGTTACTGCTTCCTGCGACATTGCGTGATGACGTGATTTTGGTTTCGTAGGAGAAAATAATGGTTGAATTGTTACAAGTTGCGCAGGGAATTGTTGAACGGGGCTTAATTTTTGGAATTATTGTGGCAGGAGTCTATCTTGCTTCTCGCCTTATTAATTTTGATAACTTAGCGGTAGAAGGAGCCTTCGGATTAGGGGGAGCATTAACTGCTTGTCTTATCGGTTGGAACGCGAGCCCATGGATCGGACTTGTAGGTGCTGTAGTTATTGGTGGATTATCAGGTGTTGCTACCGGTTTACTTACAACAAAATTAAAACTTAATAATCTTATCAGTGGTATTGTAGTAACGACAGGTTTGTTTTTCATCACTTTAAAAATAGCGGGATCGAGCATGTCATTAGGTGGGAAGCCAACAATCTTTACCGTAATGCCTTTGCTATTTGTTCCGTATAAACCTTTGATCATACTAACCATTTTATGTGCTGTTTTATTATCTTTGATTTCTTGGTTTCTAAAAACAGAAGTTGGTTTTTTATTACGCGCAGTAGGGGATACTCCTCAAATGCTTACTAACGTGGGTAAAAGTGTCGATGGTTATATTATTTTGGGGCTTGTTTTTTCTAATGCGTTAGCAGCACTCAGCGGCGCTTTGTTTGTGCAGTACGCAGGGTATTTTTCAATTTGGACAAGTGTAGGGGTATTGATCATTGGGCTTGCAGGTATGATTCTTGCCGAAACCTTGAGCACACATTTTGGCATAGCGCTTTTTGTAGGCTCGATTTTGTATCAAGCCATTATTGCTTTTACGTTTGAATTACAGCTTGACCAGGATTGGAATAAATTAATTACGGCACTTTTGATTGTGGTGCTCCTTGCTGTTAAACAGTCGTTTTATAAAAAAGAGGGTGTTTGAATGTTGCAGCTTAAAAATATTAATGTTTCATTTGGAGCTAATCATATTTTACGCAATCTTTCATGCGTGATTGAAGAGGGTGATTTTATTATTGTTGTTGGTGGAAATGGTGCGGGGAAAAGTACTTTTTTTGATACTATTGCAGGAAAAATCAAGCCGCAAAATGGAGCTCTTTTTATCGATGGAATTGATATAACGAATTTAAATGAACAACAGCGTTCAGGTATGGTTACTCGTATTTTTCAAAATACTGCTCTTAATTCTGTAGGTATTTTTACGGTGCATCAAAATCTTGCATTGGCCCATTACAGCCGGCGTTCTGTGCGTTTTATAGATGGCATGGATGTGTTGCCTCGCAAGCAGGCAGAACAACTAGTTTGTAATGTTGGTATGGATGTCTCTATTTTGGATAAAAAAATGAACTCTTTATCGGGTGGACAGCGGCAACTGATTGCCTTTGTGATGGCAACACAACTTATTCCTAAAATTCTTTTGCTTGATGAGCCAACGGCTGCACTTGATCCACAAGCAGCTACTATATTGTTAAAACATGCAGGGCGCTTTATAAAGTCACATTGTGTGACTACTATGATGATTACGCATGATCCGTATATTGCAATGAGTATGGGTAACAAGATTTGGGTATTGGAAAATGGCGTTATTTCACGCACGTTTTCAACGGAAGAGAAAAAGAATCTTCATCCTGATGAATTGATTGGGCACATCGATTATGCTCAACTAGTGGTTTGACGACGCCGGTCAAAAAATCCCCTAATATCAGAAGAATCAAAATGCCAGATAACGGTTGTGCTTACAAAATAACACTGGTTAGCCGTTATTGAAGTATTGGCAGTTGTGTGCGTAGTGGTTGACCCTAGAAGAGTAAGTAACTCTTTTTCTAAAGCAATGAACTGTTGGGTTAGTTTTTTGTAAAATTTTCCTGGAAAAAATACTCCTCCAGCAAGTGAAAATGAAAGATCATCCCCAAGATTATAGGATCCTGACCAGTTTATTTCGGTTCCTAGATAATGAGGAAGAGCGGTATTGAAAGTGCTGCCGTCTTGATTGGCAATATCAAGAAAAGGGGCAAACGGTTTAAAGTAGCTTACGAAAGTGGCTTGTGCAGCGAGAGCTGTATGGTCTTTCTCAGCGTTGTATTGAATTGTTGATCCGACAAATGCCAAGTTGCTGTATAAAAAATCTCCTACTCCAAAATATAAATTGTTAAGCACCGGTGTTTCATACAATTGGTCGGGACCAATGAACCCTTTGTATTTTTTATTATGGTCTTTATATTTTACTCCAGGAGTAAAACGGGTTAGTAAAATTGTTTCATGAGCGTCGTTAGGGGCGTTATCTCCAGAGGCATAGGTAGCGGCTATGCCCCAGGTTAGATTTTTTTTGGTAAGGAGAAAGTCAAGATAGGCAAGAAATCCTTGATAACTTGCGTTGTAACTATCGCGATAGCGGTTATATGCGGTATCAAAGGCAAATACTTTATCAGTAAGAGAGGGTGTTGTGATAAGGGTTCTATCTAAATGATATACTTCTTGTTGTCCTACGTTTTTTGCATATTCGAAACTTATTTTTATGTCCCCTTGTTGATAAAATCCATATACGCTTGGGGTATAAAGAGTGCTTTTAGCATCTTCGTGAAATTCAATGGACTGTTTATCGCTTTGAAAAAAAAGGGAAGGTGAAATCTGAAAGTTATGATTGTCTAAAGGATCAAAGTTTATTCGAAAGACGGTTATTACACTTTTGCCAGGGGATTGATTCTCTGTAATGTTGATGAGGTGTTTTGTGAAAATAGAAGATGTTGCAGCTGTTAGATTATTTTGTGAAGCGGTCATTGCCACATAGGCATCTCCTGAAATTGATTTTTTGTGATTACTAAGATGTATAAGAAATCCTGGTCTAAATTGATCGATTTGCTCATAAAGATATTGCCAAGAAATAGGGATATTAATGTCGTAAGCATCTCCTAAAACAAACCCATTACCTACTTTAAAAGGGAAGATTCCTAATTGGAAAAAATTAGAGGTATCTTCTGTTGGCGCGTAAAGAAGCGAGGCTTCTCGCATCCAGATTTGGAATTTTTTTTCCTCTTGCCACGGAACAAGCCCTGATCCTTTATTTCCAAAAATACCTTTTATACGCGCTTTTGCTAAAACTGAAGCTGTATGTTTTCTGTAAGAAGATGTTTTACTAAGCTGGATACCAAAATCGTCAATGTATTGAAAAAGAGAGTAGCCCTGGAATGATGGCAGGTTGAGGTTGTTAAGGTCTTGACCAAAATAAAGGTGAGTGGTGAGGGTGTTGGAAAAGAAATGGGCGGTGTTTGAGGAAGTAGATGAAGAAAGTGTGGGACATTGCAGAAGAATTGCAAAACAAGAGAGAAATTTTTTACGCATATTTTATCCTTTACTTTTTTTACTTGGAAATATCCGATTTACTACAGTTCCTATGCCGTCAGAATCAAACATCCATATGAGGCTGAAGCTTGTAAAAAATGCTGCTTTTTTTGGAGATACTGTGGGGATTGAAGTAATTGCAGGATTGATAGCTTTTGCTATTTCTAGTTCTGCAAAGGTGATTTGTTCTTTAAGTTCAGTATAGTTTTTACCGGGTAAAAAAATTCCTCCTAACAGAGATATTTTAAAATTGCTTCTCAGGGAATAGGAGGCGGACCCATTGAATTCTGTACCGAGATATTGAGAAAGAGGAGTGTTGAGTGTTGTTCCTGTTTGATCGGTGATATCGAGTATTTGAGCGCTTGGCTTGAAATAACTTACCCAGGTAACTTGGCTTATAAGCATGTCGTTTTCTTTAGGGATGGTGTAAGCAACTGTTGAGCCAAGAATAGCAAAATTAGTGTAGCGATAGTTTCCTGGGCCAAAATAAAGACCGTTAATACTTCCAGCTTCTGAGAACTGATTAGTTCCTAAAAATCCTTTATACGTTTTATCATAATCTTTGTAGCGAATATTGGGGGTAAGTCGTGTTAAAAAAAGAGTTATTGGTGATTCATTGGGGCTATTTGCTCCGGAAGCATAGGCAGCAGCAAATGCTAATCGCCACTGTTTTTTTGTCCAGATAGCATTAAAGTACAGAAGAAAACCAGCATAAGTATTGGTATAACTTTTTCTGAAGCGATCATAGGAATTTTTAAAGGTATAGGTAGTGGTTCTATCAACAGGATAGCGAAAATCGGTACCATTGCCGTAATAAGCAGCAGTTTCATTAGGAACTTCTAGTGAGGAAGAAACAAAGTCAGCAGTGACTAGAGGCGCGACAGGGTTAGCAGATTGGGGTGCGTAAAAGAGTTGTGTGTTTTTTGTTATTCCATTCAAAGTAATAATCATGTTTCTATCTAATGCTTTTACGTATTGGTGTCCAAAATTTCTTGCTACTTCAGCGTTGATGCGTAGTCCATTGTTTTCATAAAGTAGAGCAATTCCAGGAGTGTAAAGTTTACTTATTGCATCATCGGGAGATTCAACGTATTGGTCTGTTACATGAAGACAAATATACGGAGAAATTTGAACATGATGAGGTTTAAAAGGCCCGAAATTCATTTGTAATGAAGTGACTACATTGTTTGATCCTCCCAGTAAAGATGGAGAATTGACGTTAAAAAGGGCGGCAGTTGAAAGCAATTCAGCAGTGGGGGATGTTGTAGGTGTAGAAAGAATATTTTGTACTATAAGAAAGCCAACATAAGCACTTGCTGAAATAGAATTTTTTTGATTTCCGATCTGGAGCAAGATTCCTGGTCTAAATTGATTGATTTGTTCGTAAAGATACTGCCATGAGATGGGAATATTAATATCGTAAGCATTTCCAAGCACAAAACCATTGCCTACTTTGAAGGGGAAAAAGCCGCCTTTAAGGAAGTTGTTTTTGTTTTCGGTTGGCATGTATTGCAGAAAGAGTTCTTTCATCCAAATTTCAAATTTTTTTGTTTGTTGTAAAGGAACAAGGCCCGATCCTCTTGTGCCAAGGATTCCTTTTATTCGTGCATTGGCAACAAAAGAGAAACTTTGTTTTACTTCTTTGCTTAGATTAGTGTTTAAAGACTGAACACCAAAATCATAGATATATTGAAAGAGCGAGTACGGAGTAAAAGGCTTTATATTTAAAATATCTAAATCTTGGCCAAAATAAGTAGAGGTAGTCAATTTGCTGGAAAAAAATGGTAGCGGTGTAGGAATGGATGTGGCATAGGATGATAAAAGGATTATGAAAAAAGAGATATTTTTTTTACGCATGAGCCATCCACCTTTTTTTAATGAACTAGTTTTCTAACGTAAAAAAAAATAGATACTTTGTATATTCATTTATATGACCAGAAAACCAGGGATGAATGGCCATTCTTAGTGCTTTCAAAAAAGCTATCTTTACTAAGAGCTTATCCGAAAATTAAATCAATCCATCTTTTAAGTTTGTTTTTTTACTG
>CAZQDJ010000030.1:0-11105 GCA_964592275.1 uncultured Pseudomonadota bacterium
ATCGCGCCATAGTTTCGTAGACCGCGCCTTAGCCTCGAAGATCACGACGTAGTTTCGTAGACCGCGCCTTAGCCTCGAAGATCACGACGTAGTTTTAACGAAGTTGGATGGCGATGGAGGGTAACGAAGTTGGATGGCGACGGCGGGTGGATCCAAGAGGGTCGGCAAGGACCCATCTTGGCACTGCGCGTGGAGCGCAACAAAAAAAGTAAGTTATTGAAAGAATAAAGATTCTTGCGCCTATTTTCGCTTTTTTAAAAGTACCTTATTTTTCGGTACAACGTAAAATCGTTGCCTTCTTTTTTACACACATGATAGTATTCAAATAGAACTATATTTGACTGAGTAAAAGGGTAAAATAATGAAAAAAAGAAGTTTGTTTTTAATGGTGATGACAGGGTTCGTAAGCTTGTGCCAGGTACAATTTTTAAAAGCACCAGGGTGGATTGATAGTTTACTTGGACGCACTAAGCCAGAATCAAATGATAGTAATGGTGCAAGAAGACCAGAAGAAACTAGTGGTGCAAGAAGAAGACCAGAAGGTGGTGATATGATGCCTAATGCAGGAACAGGAAGAGTTCCTGCAGGGAAAAAAGCTCCTTCAGGTGGAACAGCACCACGAGGTACAACAGCTGGTGGTCGCAATTCATCGGGAGGCTCTGGTACATATTCAGTTGCAGGGGATCCGGTACCAGAAAGCCCTAGTGATATTGCAACAATAGAAAGAGTTGAAAATGAAGAAAGAAGAAGGTCAAATTTTTTATTTAAAGGAAGCAAAGGGGCGAGAGAGCGCCTTGAGCAAGAAAAAGAAGAAACAGCTGATTTTGTGATAAAGAATTTTAAAGAGGCGCTTTTTAAAGAGCCTATTGATGGTGGTTTAGGGAATGGATTTTTTAAGAATCTTAAAGGTTTTGAGGACTCAAACCCCGATGTTTATAAAGAAATAAATGAGGCTATGGAAGCTTTTTATAAAAAAGCTGAAAGCGGTGAAATTAAGGCTAATGATATCGAATCCATTAACGCAGCAGTGAAGAAAATAAGTGACTTAGTTTTTGCATCTAAAAAAGAAAAAAGAGTTCAAGTATCTGAAAAGATTAAGACTAAATATGGGATTTAAAAAAGATGAAGTTATTTAAAAAAAGATCACTGTGGGTTTTGCTCTTATTGGGAGCGATCTCTTTTTCTAATAATGCTATGCGTCCAGAAATTCATGAAAATAGTCTATCTGTTGCAGATCCCGTCGTTAGGCCTAAATTTAACTTCGAACAGTTTAAAGAACCTTTTCATCGAGCCTATAACTATTTAAAACGTATTGCGGGACTTAAGGTGCCGGGTGTAGATGTAAAAGGTACTGATAATCCGGTTGTGATTGAACAAGAATCACCAGTTGTCGCTGCTCAAAATAGTACTACGGGTGCCGTTCTTATTGCGGCTATAAGGGATTCTCTTAGAAAACAATTTGGTTTTTATAGAAATATGGATGCTTCGGAAAAAATAAAGATGACAGGAATTAACGAATTACGTCAACAACAAGAAAAAAAAATTGAAACTCAAATTGCTACTGCGGTACAAGAAGTTTTTGGAAAGCCATATCCTTTTGAAACAGAACAGGTAGTGGAGGCGGTATTATTAAGTGATGCAGAAGTATTATCTATTTATCGTGATACTCGCGAATTTCCAGCAAAAATACGAGAAGTTGCTCGAGAAGTTAAAACTATTTTAAGTCGATTAAAAAAAGAATCGATTGAACAGATCAAGAGTGCATTAGAGGATAAAATTCAAGAGCTTCTTAATAAGTATCCCCGTGATAAAAAGACTGGTTTTGTTTCTGAGCCTGAAAAAATAAGCGAAAAAGATCTTAAGGCATATGGTGTTTTAGAAATTGAGCTTGCTGTATGTCGTGAATTGCAAAAGAATCCTGACATGATAGATAGGGTACGCGGTGAAATAGCTGATACCACTCAAGAATTGTCGTCATTATTAGAAGTTCATAAAAGCACTAAGCCTTCTTCTAAACTTACGATGGTTGATCTTCTTGCTGAAGCGAACGCAGATGAAGAAGAGGATGATCATTTTGATTCACCTGTTGGTAATCACATACAAGAAACATCTTTCTTAACCCCATCTCCATTGCCAATAAAATCAGAGTTGCAAGCTGTACCAAAATTAAAATCAGAAGATAAAAAGAGTACTAAAGAAATGGAATGGGATGATGAAGGTTCGTATGCACAAAATAAGCCTGAAGATTTAGCATGGGACGATGAATTTGGGGATACTCTTTTAAAAAAACCTATTGAGCGAAACAGTTCAGAAGCTTAGAAATTGCTTTTTAATAAGGACTCTTGTTGTTTGCTCTATTAATTTGATAGTATTCAATTAGAAATATAAAAATAAGATGAGCTGAGTGTGTTATGGAGATGGGTGATGAATATGAAAAGGTGCAAGGCTATGCAGAATAAAAAAATGATCGCATTATTTTCTTTGCTGTGTGGCAGTAACTTTTCGGTAGCTGCAATGGAAACAGTTCACTTTGAGCCAAGAGAAGAAAGTGCTACTGATTCTGGTCGTGCCAGTGTAGAACCAACAGTATTTCATCCTGAAGAGCCTGATAATAATCGTTGGGATCTTTTACAAAGATTACGAAATGATAATCTCCCTAAGCTTGGTTATCTAAGACCAAAATCAACAAAAAGATCTGAAGATAATGGTGCTGCAGCTCCTTTGGTAGGTGTAGCGGTAGACAGTGCTTCTCTTAAGCAATGGGCTCAAAAACAAAAAGGGCTTACTGCTAAAGAAGTGCAAGCTCTTATTCGCATTGCTAAAGACGATAAAAATTTTGCTCATCCCGATGCTATGTTTCTTCCTGATGGAAAAATGACTTTTAGAAAGAAGACTCAAGGGAATGGGCAAGTAGATTCTAAAGAAATTCTAGAACAGAGAAAAAAACAACGAGAATTTTCTGAAGAGATACAAGTACTGATGAAGAAGCAACGAGCTACGTATCGAAAATTTTTTTCTCGCTTAACTTCAAAACAAAAAGAACAAGAACGTAAAAGTTTTGAAATAGTGAACTCTGAGTTTGCAAGTCTTGCGAAATTAGAAAAAGAGAATCCTGAGCCTACAGAAGCAATAGACAAAGTTAAAGCGGGTATCAAAAATCTTATTGCGCAAATGAATAAAGAAACTTTTAATGAAGCTGCAAAACCAGTTGTTGTTAAGCCTAAAGAAAGTTGGGAAACAGTTGAACCAAAAAAAAGAAGAATGAACCTACTAACTCTATTGGCGAAACTGAAACTGAAACGGCGTACTGATACTCCTCCAGAGCAACCAAGACCAACAGGTCCACATTTTAATATTCCGGAAAATCCGCTTTCTGAATTGCCACAAACTGTGCCAGTTCAACAGAGGACTCGAGAAGATTTTGACACAGGTGATTTAAGTAATCGATTTCATTTAAGTGAGTCTTCTTATCAACAGGGAGATCTTCAGACAGCATTTGACGATGGGGAGCCAAATGTAGTTTTTAATAGTCGCACTCCTCGTATAGGGTCAATAGAAACAAGGAAGCCCGCATTTGATGAAGACGATGAAAGTGATGATGTTTTATATGATGATAAGGGAAAATTCGTTGAGACATCAGATATACTAGCAATTTTAAATGAGAGGTCATGATAATGAAAAATAAAAATGTCTGGTTGGTGCTGGCAGTAATTCAGGTGATCTCTTTTTCAATGAAGGCGATGGTTGAAGTCGTAAGGCCTATTGATGAAACGCGTTCAACAAATGGAGCAGGTGTTGAGCTAAAGCGTGGCATTGGATCACTAGATGGAGAAGGAAGACGAAATTCAGGAGGAATGCAAAGGCTAGATGGTTTTCTTTCTAGAACGTTATCACATGTCGATGATACCAATGCAGGACGACCAGAAGTTGATGAGCATACAGAAATTCAACCGGTAGAAAGAGCGCCACAAGGTCAGCAGGTGAGCGGTGGAGATGTTGATATCATACCTTTAACAGAAACCGAACAAACAAAAATGAGAGAGCTAGAAAGTGGTAGAAGAGATTTTTCAGAGCAAGCGCGTCATCAAGATCCCAAATCAGTTATCGAGCAAAAACAAGAAGAGCTTCGAAAATTTCAAGAGCAGGTTGCTCGTTTAGAAGAATTGCAAACATCGGCACAAGAAAAGCATACAAAGATTAGTGAAGAAATTACGGCATTAGAAGCTCGTATTAAAGACCTTGAATCAAAGGTTTTGCAGAATTCTACAGGTCTTCCGCAAGCTCCTAAGCCAGTGATAATCACGAAAAAACCAGGTTTTTTTGCAAAGTTATTCGGAAGAAAAAAAACTACGGTAGGCACGGAAAGTAGCAACCAAGAAGAAGGGGCGCAAAAAGTAAAGCCGGGCTTTTTTGATCGTCTTGCGATAAGTAAGGTTTTAAAAAATGAGAATGTTGCGCGAGACTTAGAATCTTTGCCTAAAGGTACCGGGTATCCTGATAAAGTTGATGTAGTGAATGATATTGTAATGCTTTTGAGAATGGGCAAAACTGATCGCCTAACGCCTGAAGTAATTCTTGAAACAATTTTATCGAAAGTTGCTGATCGCTCTAAGCTTACTTTTGAAGAGGAAGAAAAGTATCAGCAGCTTGTTGTTGATGTCTACTATGCTCTCTTTAAAAGCAAGAAACTGAGTTTTGATACAGATTATTTTAAGAATATTAATGGTTTCGGTAAAAAACTTTCTACAATAGTGATGTCTGCAAAAAATAGCAATGGTATAGATTTAACAGAGAATGAAGTCTGGAATAAATTGATTAACGATAATAAAGAGAATGAAGAGAGAGAAAGTGAAAAACAAGAAATAGTTAATGAAATTATACGGCAACTAAGGGCTGGGAATTCTCCACAACAAGCGGTTATTGTAGCACAGGAACGATTAAAAACATTGAGAGCTCCGGATTTGAATGAACAGCAAGTAACGGCGTATAGAGAACTTGCAGATACCGTTTTAAACATTCTTATTAAAGAACATGGGATAACGGCTGAAGCTTATAAAAAAATACAGGAACAGCAAAGTACAGAGATTACTAAAGAAAAAACGAGCCTTGTTCAATTGAGAGAACAGAAAGAGCAGTTGAGTGATAAAAGAGAAGCAGGATTGATGGCGAAACAAGAATATGAACAAAAAATAACCGCCATTCAAGAAGAGTTAAAACAAGCGCAAGCAGAAGAAGCAGAACAACGGCTTTCTCAGGAAGTAGTACAAAATGTTTTGACGGGTGTAAAGGGGGAATTGAAGGCTCAAGAAGTAGCAAGGATTAAAGGTGAGCAAGTTAATGCTCAATTTGCTGAGATTGTTAAAAGAAGAGAAATAAGAAAGAAAACGAAAGAACTTGAAATTCAACAAACAGCAGCAAAAATTGCAGAAACAAGAGCAGTTGAGAATAGGACATTTGGCAAATTATTATTAAAGACTCAAAAAGAACAAGAAACTCTAAAAGCTACGCTTGATGCGCAAGAAGCGGCGCGACTACAAGCGGAAGCTGCAGCAAAAAAAGAAGCTAATGAAAGAACAGCAGCTGAAGCGAAACGACTACAGGTAGAAGCAGAAGCGGAACGATTGCAAGCAGAAAAAGAGGCAAAAGATAAAATAAAAGCACACGAAAGAATTACAAGAGAGGTTGTGATAGGAGATGATGCTTCTGAGGATAAAACGAATCAATCCTTGACTAAATTTATGAAAACTAGAAAAAAACCCTCCGTTAAGCCGAAAAAAGAGAAAAGTATTAGTGATCAATTTAATGCGACTAGAGCAATGGTTGGAGCAAAAGCAAACAAGGTACTTGACCAAGTTAGTAATGCTCTTCAACAGGCTTCTGGGAAATTAACGAGAGAATAATAAAAATCATGTCATTGCGAGCTTGCGAAACTTGCATGGTCTAATTTAGAGCGTAAGATTCTGCAAAAGCTGCTCGTTTTCTTTTAACCCTTCTTCAACTGAGCTCATAATTCGAGGTTCTGATAGAGGGGGTTGTTGCATCGTTTCAAAAAGCGCATGTACCTTTTGCACAAGGGTGAGTTCTTTTTTTGCATCTTCATAGCTCGAAGTTATTTTTGTAGAAAGCCCATTGGGTGTCAAAAGGCGTGCTGATGTTCGCTCTCTTAAAAAATCATGTGCTGTTTTTTCAATGTCATAAAGAAGAGCAGAAATATCTTGCTGATACTGTTTGGTTTGTTCTGCGGTAAAGCGATTGTTTATTACTGCGTGATGTGCGAGTGCAAGCTGTGCAGAAAGTTGATCAAGGTGAGTTAAAAAAACAGGAACTTCAGGAGCTGGGGTTGTAGGGCGTAAGAGTTTAGAAAGGTATAAAAAAAAGCGAGAAAGTTCTTTTTGCACAAAAGCGACATCCTTTTTTGCAATGCTGACAAAGGTTGGAAAAAACGGTTTATCGGCAACAGTGCGCATTCGATAAAGGCTTTGGCACAGGACGATGATAAGTCCGAAAATTAAGACATCAAAGAGAAAGTAGCTTTTTTTGGACATTTTTTATCGCTTTCATGGGTTTAATGGTGTGCCCGACGGGAATTGAACCCATGGCCTACAGATTAGGAATCTATCGCTCTATCCAACTGAGCTACGGGCACCCTCTATTTTTTATTTCAAGGTGTGTGTTTGCAAGATGTAAGTGAAGAATCTGGTGCGCCTGGCAGGGGTCGAACCTGCAACCTACGGATTCGAAGTCCGGCACTCTATCCAATTGAGCTACAGGCGCTGCATATGATGTAGAGTACTGTAAAATGAAAAAAGTTCCACTTTTGGAAAATTAAAAGTAGGTAAAATTTTGTCTTTTCTTTAAATGATTTTTTAAAATTCTTTTGTACAAGACGTAAGTGTGCCCTGTGCGGGCATGCATTTAGGATGTGCTTGCACACACCCTAAAAACCCGTGCACAAATGGTTCCCTTTGATTCCTGACGGCTATAGACCGGAAGCGGGTGCGTCCGCTTCCTTACGCATCTGCCGTTCCGGCATGATGCTCGACGATATCCTGATAAAGACTTCTCTTCTATCTTATTCGAAGATTCCCTTACTATTCGCTTTGCTCATTGGGAATGACACATAATGATATAAAAAAGATACCGTATCAGGCGGAACTGAGTTGCCCTCCGTTAGGAGGCAAGGAACGATTGCAGCCGAAAAAAGCAATCAAACAGCATGTTTGTGCCCGAGATCCAAGAGGGTCGGCAAGGACCCGTCTTGGCATTGCGCGTGGAGCGCAACAGAAAATTAAGTTATTGGAAGAATAAAGATTCTTGCGCAGATCCCCCTTCTTGCTTTGCCGCTGCACGCGAAGTGCAACAGAAAACTAAGTTATTACAAAAAAATGGTATTATTACTAACGGCAAACGTTTCTCATGCTAAAAAAAGATTAGAATTATGCAAAAAACTTATATCATTATTGGTACATCAGCTGCAGGTATCGCAGCAGTTCAAAAAGTCCGTCAGGCAGATGCTCAAGCACGGATTATCTGTTTTTCTGAAGAGGCAGAGCTCCCTTATAATAAATGTTTTTTGGCTGACTTTTTAGGTGAACAAAAAGATCTTTCTACAGTGTATACAAAGTCGGCTGATTTTTTTTCATCGTTATCGATTGAGCTTTATCTTGCAACCAAGGTGATTGCTATTGATCCTGTTAAAAAAAACGTTATCACGCATGATGGCAAATCGTATTATTATACCGTGTTATTGTTAGCAGTGGGTGCAGCTTCACGTACGCCAACGTGTAGCTATAAAAAAAATATGCAAGGTTTTTTCCCGTTTTATACACTGAGTGATGCATTGACAGTGCAAGAGTGGATTAAAAAAGAGAAACCAAAAAATGTTTTGGTGATGGGGGCGGGGCTTACCGGCCTTGAAGTTGCTGATGCACTGCGAGTACATGGAGTAAGTGTTACCGTTGTTGAACAACAGTCGCGATTATTGATGCGCCATAGCGATACAGAGGGGTCGGACTTTATTACGAATGCCATGAAAAACTGTTCAGTCGATCTCGTTCTTGGAGTTGGCGTGAGTGAGATTGTTTCCAATGCGCACAATTGCGTTACTGAAGTTGTTTTTTCTGATGGAACTTCAAAAAAAGTTGACCTGGTTATTGGAGCATTAGGGTCATGTGCGCGCTTGGAACTTGCAGAAAGTGCTGGGCTTGCCATTCAACAGGGGGCAGTGGTGACTAATGAATTTTTGCAAACGAGCGATCCTGCAATTTTTGCAGCCGGTGATGTGGTTTTGGTAAAAAATAGAATAACGGGAGAATTGGTACGCACTGCTTTATGGCCTGATGCGGTGGCACAAGGTATGTACGCTGGCCGCGCTATGACAGTAGTTGGCGGAGATGGAAAAGAAGTTCAAGAGTATCCGGGTGTTGTGCCGGTAGCGACATCATCTTTTTTTGGAGTTTCGTTCCATTCAGCTGGTTTTTTGGAGCCTCATCATGCAGAGTGGTCTGAAAAAATAGAAAGAACAGCTCTTGGATATTCAAAGGTTGTTTTTGATAAAAGTGGAGCGGTTAAAGGGTTCATCTGTCTTGGCGAGCTTGTTTCTTGTGTGGTTTCTTATAAACGGTCTTTGGTAAGCGGGATACCGTTACGGTAAGAATCAAAATAAGTCTGAGTGTGTTCCAGTTCTAGCAAATATAATTTCTGTTTTTGTTTTGACATAAATGAGCAACCAATCAGGCTCGATGTGACATTCCCAACAGTCTTTATAATTACCATGGAGTTTATGATTTTTATACTTTGCCGGGAGTATTTTTTCTTCAAGTAGTAAGTTGATTACTGTGCTGAGCTTGGTAAGATCACAACCTCGTCTTTTTGTTCGCTCTAGATCTTTAACAAATTTTGTTTGATATACGCGATTTAGCATACTTAGAGCCCAAATTTTTTGGAAATCTTATCAGCGTCTTTTCCTCGTAGGATGTTTTTTTCTTCTTTAATTTCATCAAGAACTTTACGTGTTTCTTTATTGGGTAGGTGGGTGCTTGTGATGCATTCAATGTCAATAGAATCAATAGCGTCCATAAGCACTTCACGTATTGTTTTACCGGTAAGAAGAGCGATGGATTTTATTTTTAGATGATATTGTTTTGGAATATCAGATGTTAAGCGTGAAAGATCTTTTCGATTATTCATGGGGACTCCTTATAATTTTAATTAAAACTTAAAATGATATTACCACAAATAAGGGAATGAGGGCAAGTGGGCTAGGGGCTACACTATAAAATTGCCTACTAGAGCCATTTTTTGTACTATAAGGAGGAATTATTTTTGTTATGAGGGGTTTTATGAAAAAGAATTTTTTACTTATTTTTACTTGTTTAAGTTTACAAGGTCATTCAATTGCAGCTGAATTTAGTCAACAACAAGGCACGTGGCAGGAAACGGTCAAAAATGGAGCGTCTTCTGTTGGTACGTGGGTAGGCAAAAAATGTACTGATGGTGCAAACAGAGTGTGGCGAAATAAAGCAACGTATGCATTTTTTGGAACTCATGCAGCAGTCGCCGGGGCTTTCGTTTTAGCTCCGATAGATACTCAAACAAAGGCAGGGGTAGCAGTAGCAGGTTTGGTTGTTCATTATCTGTTGCTTGGCCGGCATTTAAAAAATTCTTATTATAGAAGTGTTCGATTTAATCAAGAAACAGAGTCGTTTGAGCAACTTAAAATTCTTAATACCAGTAACTGGTTAGAAAAAAATGGGATTATTATTGACGGAGTGGTCTATACTAGTGGCTATCACTTATGGCAGGGATATCAACAAGCCCTGAATAAGCAGCGATTTTTAAGGCAATTTTTATCGGTTATTGTTATTGATAGTAGCTCAAGTAGAACGCGTCAAGTAATTGTGGTGGCGTTAGAAACAGTTCAACAAAGACTTGCAGAATGTTCTGATCCCGCGCATGAACGTTATACTAATGCAGGGCTTTTGATAGGAAAGCATTTCCATCGTTTTTTTGTACATCCAGGAAAGCACTTCCCTCATAATATTTCCACCTGGATTTGGCAAGAAGAACGAGGGGGCGATCTTTTTAAAACACCACTTGGTGAAAGTTATTTTGAAGAATGGTTGCATAAAGATTTTTTAACCAAAATAAATGTGTATGAAATAGATTCCTTTGCTCGCATGTTTTCATTGACTGAGGGACAAAAGTGTATTGCAGGCTTTAGAGTTCCTTGGTATCGCGTTTCTTCATGGAGCAGAAATGCGGCCGCACAGTATTATGTTGCCTTGCTGAAACGGTATGTCTTTTTATTAACGTGTCGAGCATTATGCGATGACATTATCGCTTCTCAGGTTGTTGAACAAAAACAGGATGTTTTTTGGTAGCAAAGATTTTCTGATTATTGGTGAGTTTTTTTCTAGATATCATTAAGGGTTATTATGAAGATTGACGTAGCTCTTCTACTCGTCGTCCTCAGCGATACGAGAGTCGCAGCAGTGCGCAGCACTGACTAGACGAAGTGAGCGTAAGGATCCAGAATAATTGCATAAAAATCATTATGGTGAATACGTATGAAAACTAAAAACCAGTAGTTTATATCACGGCAAATCAAACTAATGGGACTTTGTATATCGATGTAACTTCTGATTTATCACGCCGTCTTTTTGAACATAAAAATGGCATAGGTTCGGAGTTTGTAAAGAAATACAGGTGTATTATCCTCTTGTGGTACCAATTCTTTGAGTTAATGGTTGATGCAATTTCTTTTGAGAAATCTCTAAAAAAGAAGCTTCGTAGCAGTAAGATTAAGTTGATAGAAACTATGAATCCGTTTTGGAATGACTTATACGAGAATGTGTATCATCAATAGTCTGAATAATTTGATACATTATGAGGACTCTGGTGTAATTTATTTCTGGATCCTTACGCTCACTTCGTCTAGCCAGTGCTGCGCACTGCTGCGACTTTCGTATCGCTGAGGATGACGAGGATTTTTATGTATCTATTTTTTCTTACCAGGCCTTTTCAAATAATTTGCGGATAAACTTTTTGGTCTTTATTTATATGACCAGAAAACCCGGGTTCTTTTAAAGCCCGGGATGAATGGT
>CAZQDJ010000031.1:0-9664 GCA_964592275.1 uncultured Pseudomonadota bacterium
CTATTCGTGTAATGGAAGGACTTGAAGCAGTACGAAAACGTCCTGCCATGTACATCGGATCGACAGGCCCTCAAGGTCTGCATCATTTAGTGTATGAAGTAGTTGATAACTCAGTTGACGAAGCACTCGCCGGTCATTGTGACACCATAAAAGTTATTTTACATTCCGATGGCTCTTGTTCTGTTGAAGATAATGGACGAGGTATCCCTACCGACATTCATCCAACTGAAAAAATTTCTGCCACCGAAGTAGTACTTACCAAATTACACGCTGGTGGAAAGTTTGATAAAGATTCTTACCGTTTTTCTGGCGGACTCCATGGAGTAGGTGTCTCTGTTGTAAACGCTCTTTCTATCAAGCTTTATGTTGAAATTTGCAAAAATGGGAAACAATATGGCCAACATTATTCACAAGGTAAGCCACTTGCTCCACTTGCGCTCCTTGGAGAAACAACAAAACCAAACGGTACCTATATACGCTTCGTTCCCGATGCAACTATTTTTACCGATACCACCATTTTTTCATTTGATACGCTTTCTGCACGTTTACGCGAACTTGCCTTTTTAAACAAAGGCTTACGCATTTCAATTTTTGATGAATTTAACAACAAAGATCACTCATTCTTTTTTGAAGGTGGAATCGTTTCTTTAATTGAATACATCAATGAAAAAAAGAATCCTATTTTTCCGGAAGTTATTTACTTCAACCACGAAGATGAACAATACGTTCTTGAAATTGCTATGCAATACAACGAAGGCTACGCGGAACAACTTTATTCATTCGTTAACAACATCAACACTATTGATGGCGGAACACATGTTGCCGGTTTTAAGGGAGCATTAACTAAAATCTGTAACAAACGCGGACAAGCATTAGGTCTTTTAAAAGGAAACAATCTTTCTTCTGAAGACGTACGTGAAGGCTTAGTTGCCGTTATTAACATCAAAGTTCCAGAACCACAATTTGAAGGACAAACAAAAGGTAAATTAGGTAACAGTGAAGTTAAAGGGGTTGTAGAAACCTGGACATTTGCTCATCTTGATACATTTTTTGAAGAAAATCCTGCCATTGTTAAAAAGATTATTCACAAAGCAGAACTTGCGCAACGTGCTCGTGAAGCTGCTAAAAAAGCCCGCGATTTAACTCGTAGAAAAACTGAGCTTGAAAATACGATTTTGCCAGGAAAACTTGCTGATTGTAGTAATGAAAACCCTGCTGAGACAGAACTTTTTATCGTAGAAGGTGATTCTGCTGGTGGTTCTGCCAAACAAGGTCGTGATCGTTTTGTCCAAGCAATTTTGCCTCTCAAAGGTAAAATTTTAAACGTTGAAAAAGCACGTCTTGATAAAATTCTTTCAAACGAAGAAATTAAAGCTCTTATTGCTTCTATTGGTGCTGGCATTGGCGAAGAATTCGATGTTGAAAAAACACGCTACCATAAAATCATTTTGATGACCGATGCTGATGTTGATGGATCTCACATTCGTATTCTTCTTCTCACGTTCTTTTTTAGATACATGAAAGGAATTATTGAAAGAGGCTATCTCTACATCGCGCAACCGCCTTTGTACAAAGCAAAAATCGGTAAACGCGAACAGTACCTCAAAGACGAACGTGCATTTAGAGAATTCTTATTTGATTGGGCGCGCGAACAACTCCTTTGCACTATGGCAGGTCACCCAATGACCGACCTTGCATGGGCAGGATTTTTAGCAACCCTTACTCAGTATGAAAATGAACTTGAAAAACTTTGCATTCATTTCAAGCTTACCGACAACCAAGGTCATCGTTTGCTCTTGTTCATGAAAGAGCATGGCATTACAGGAACCACTTCTGTTGAAGAACTTCTTGAAAAGCTGCCTCTATTTTTTAAGAGCTATCATGTTGCTCTTACTCGAGAAAACGCGCGTAAAGAGGATGAAACAGCTCCTTCAGATTGGGTCAAATTCGAACTGCTTAATAAGTCATGGGAAGCTCCTCTAACCTTCTTTGCCTCAGAAGAAACCACTCTTGTCTTAAAAACACTTGACGGTCTTATGGATGCAGAACAAGAATGGAAACTTGAAGTAAAAGAAAAAAACCGTTCCCTCTCAGGAACAGGAACCCTTGCTTTAGTAAACATGATTCACACTATCAGCAAACCGTACATGCACATGCAACGCTACAAAGGTCTCGGGGAAATGAACCCAGAACAACTCTGGGAAACTTCCATGGATCAAGAGAGCCGCTCCTTATTGCAAGTATCTATTGAAGATGCACTCCAAGCTGATACTTGGTTTGCTACTTTGATGGGCGACGATGTTGCTGGACGTAAAGACTTTATTGAGAAAAATGGTCGCTTTGCAAAAAACCTCGACATTTAACTTTGCCGCCGGCGTAAAATAAGGACTTAGTTATGCATACTAAAGACTCCTCTATCGCTCCTTACGTCGCTGGCAGTGACACTGCACTTAACTTCGCTGCCGACGTAAAACCCGGCAGCACTCTTATCATAGGTCTTTCAGGAGGTCCAGATTCAGTCTATTTATTACATCTATTACTAAGCGTACGCGAATCGTTGGACCTCTCTCTTATTGCCGTGCACCTTGACCATGAATGGCGAGATACATCGCAAGACGATGTCGTTTTCTGTGAAAAATTATGCGCTCAACTCAACGTCACTTTTGTCACCAAAAAAGCCTCTGAACTTAATGAATCATTTGAATCTAATGGCTCACAAGAGCAACTAGGCAGAAATATGCGGCGCTTTTTTTTAGAACAAGTACGGCAAGAATATAATGCGCATGCAATTGTGCTTGCCCATCACCAAGACGATCAATTAGAAACTTTTTTTATCAATATTATTCGCGGCACCACCATTACCGGACTGTGTGGCATGAAGTCACACGATGGATATTTCGTGCGCCCACTGCTTGGCACAAGCAAACAAGAAATCCTAGCCTATCTTTCTGAACACCAGATTCCCTACCAAACCGATCCCACCAATGAATCTAATGTTTATCTTCGTAATCGAATTCGAGCAAGTGTCATACCAGCTCTTACAGCCTGCGATAATCGAGCAAAACTCAATATTCTACGAGCAATGCATAACATCCAAGACACTGAACAGTTTATTAAAAAAGTTACCGAGCAGGCATTACACGAAGTTACTCATACAGAAAACGCTGGTTCTCCTACATCTGATTCATCACTCGACCTTACCCGCTTTTTCAATCTCGATCTCTATTTACAAAAACGCGTACTGCATTCATGGCTTTCGTTAGGCACTAACGGTACCTCCCGATCATCGAAAGCTTTTTTAGATGAAATTTTACGCTTTTTACGTTTATCTCGTGGCGGCACGCACCAAATTTCTCCACTATGGGCTCTCATTAAAAAACAAAATCATATTTTTCTAAAAAAATAAGTCTCGTTTTTCATTTGTTTAACAACCATTCCCTTTTAGTATCGATTCTTTTTAGTCTTACAATCTACTTATAACCCACGACTTTTGGTCGAAAAAAGGAGTCTTTGTATGAAAAACACCGCTAAATTTTCTCTCTTACTGTTGCTCAGCACAGCACAGCAATGCCTCGAGGCAAAAAAACCTGAACCGACCACTAAAGATACTGAAAAAGATGAAACAGCCTTATTAAAAGACAGAAAAAAAATACCAACCGCCAAAGAAAATGAAAGAGAAAAAAAACGAGTTATTTATCATACCATCAAAAAATTAGCTCAAGAATGTCATGATATTCTTGCTCTTCCAAGATTTGAACTCGAATGGAATTCCTTACCTCAAATAGGGAATGTAACTGAAGAACAAGTAAGCAAAGCAAAACATGAATATGAAATGCAGGAAAAAGTAGTAAATGAACTTCTAAAAAAAAGAAGAGAGTATTTATCAAAAAAACATAAAGCCTATGAACAACTACAAGAACAAATAGCCGCCTTAAGAAAACACTGTGAAGCGCATAAAAAAGAACTTGCAAAAGCTCTTAGTAATAATGAATACACCACCGAAATTATTACAGCCGAAGACAAAGCTCAACCTTATTTTTTGAAGTACTGGCAACTAAAATTAGCCTATGAAAGAGAACATTTCAGCTTCCATGGACCAGAATGGAGACCATATTTGTCGCAAAACAGCGAACTATCTGTTCAAAACCAAATTTTAGCAAATACTGGAAAAACAATAGACCTCGCTCCAGGCAAAAGTTTTGACCTTCCAATACTTTACTCTGGCAATGGCACTTTAGATCCTGAAAGAGTTACTAAATACAGCCTTTCTTTACCTGATGGAAAGCCTGTCTCTGAGCGTCAAGCAATTCTACGAACAAAAACAATAACCCATGAAAACCTTGTTAGCATGCCAGGAGCAACCGCTACTACCTATGAAAATACCGTTTCCCTTACTCAACATGCAAAATTAGACACACAATTCTATGTTCTTGAACAACATCTCAATGGAGACATTTCTGTGTATGCAACGATACATATCATGAGCGAGAGCAAGTCTGCAAAATCAGCAAAAAAACCTACTAAAAAAGCAAAAAAGGCTGCCTCTGTTAAGACAAAAAAAGCTTTATCCGTAAACGAAAAACAACACAATGCGGGACACCAATAAATTTTGATTTTACAAAACCACTCTGTTCATAAAAGCCCTATGATAAAAAGTAGGGCTTTTTTTTGCGTGTACACAACTATAATTTTTAAGGTACTCTTACTAAAAAAGGCTATGGAACAGAAGGACAAAAAATGCTCGTACGTGAACAAAAACAAACAAAAAAAAGCGCTGGACTTTTCGTTTCTTTAACGATTCATGCAGTACTTATTGCCCTTCTTTTTTTAGCACTTACAGAAAAACGCCTTGCTCAAGACTTCTTTGCACACCAGCGCCAAGAACAATCATCCATCGCTAAAGTTTCTGATTCCACCAAGACTTCAATAGACACGACCGAGAAAAAGAAAGATTTTAAAGACAAGCAAGCTGAACAAAAAAAACAGCCTACGCTTAATCAACCTTTTGTTGTCCCTGCTCCTGTCGTGTTTTACGGCAACCAAGCAATGATGAACAAACCAGTTCCCATTTCAGGATCAAGTGAAGGCAAATCTGCTTTTGAACATTCCCCGTCATCTCTCCCTACCCCACCTGCTGCCGCCATTGCACCAGAAAGAACTCCCTCCATTTCTGCGCCTCAATCTCTCATTGACAAGGCAATGAAAGGCCAGCAAGAACAAAACCTTGCTTTACCTCTTGCCGATGTTGATTCCCCTGCTTTCGATACCAAAGATACCATAAAAAATACAGAAAACTCGCTCAATGATCAGTCACCTAAACCACTCGAAGATGTATCTCCTCCTGCTCTATTTGAAAAAACTATAGAAAATGTACATCAAGGCGAAGGCATTTTTCTTGCAACAAAAAAAGAATCAATCATCAATCCTACATCAAAGATAAATACTGATAACATCATGCTCGAAAAACAACATCGAGAAAACAAATCACAAGAAATATCACAACAGTCACGTCAAAAAAAACTTACGCTTATCGATCTTTTTAAAGACGCTACCACTACAATCGCTTCTTTTGCTCAAGACGGACTACCATCAGCACGAAAAGCAGGAACAGAAGGGGGAGATGATCAAGGATCAGGTCATCAAATAACCATCAAAGAAGGAGACATGAAATACTATACTCTTTGGGCAAACTTCTTAAACCATCTCAACCAAGCGGCTCGCTTTAATCGACGCGGAAAAGAAACAATGATCCACGCCTGGATAAATAATCGTGAAATTCAGTATATCCTTCAATGTGGCATTACCATTGACACACAAGGGAAAATACTCGATATCGACATTATGATTTCTTCAGGATGCCCTGGTTTTGATAAACTTTGCATTTCCGATATCCGATCCGCAGTTCCCTATCCGCCACTTCCAGAACATCTTGGTAAAAAAACAGCTCGTTTTGAGGTTAATGTTTATCCATAAAAACTGCATACTTTCTTCTTGCCAATTGACCTTGCTAGACTCGTAATTGTTCGTGAAATAATTACATCCGCCGTCGCCCATCCGCCATCGCATAAAGCTATGGCACGACCTTTGAGGCTATGCCGGACATCGATCCGACAACGGATCTTGAAGGAGACTCTATGCGCATACACCTGTTTTTAGGGACACTCGTAGCCTTTATTCCACTGATTGCCTCCCGGCATGTCTACAACGAATCTGATATAACCTCCGATAACATTAAACAAACACTTCCTTATTCTGAAAAATTACATGCAAGAATAGGCAAAAAAGGTTTTTACGAAAAACAATACGCAACCTTAACTTTTAGAAAAAAGACCTCTGAAGATGCTGATCTTACAAGAATCACCTTGCAATGGAATGGACCGCGCATTACTCAGAAAACAGGTCTTTCTGGTGCGCTTTTTAAAAAAACAACAGAAGAACTTATCGCTACTCATGACAATCAAGTTGCAACCGGTAGCTGGAATGAAAACAACCAACAGCTTTCATTTCTCTTTAAAAAACCTTATGCCTTAAGCGGTACGACAAAATTTTCTGTAGTTCTTACTGTAAATCACGAACTTGAGGATCTTTTGCAAGAAGGTTCTTTCAAAGTAATTCAATCTTCTTTACCCGATGCTTTTCAAACAACAAAAAAGTAATTCTCACATAGACAAGAAACATCTTTCTGCTTATAACTAAATGCTCGTTCTTGCTTTAAGCTTATTCAAAAATTAATGAAAAAATAAAAAATCAATGTCATCCCCAGAGAACGGTAGTCGCAGTAGTGTCGAAGATCACGCCATAGCTCTGAAAGAGCGCCGGCGAACGCCTAGATCCTCGTACGTTCAGTCGGCAACCACTGCGCTACGCACCTGGTCGCCTCCTATCTCTGAGGATGACGAGTGAAGAAAATGTACATTTCAAAAAGTACGCATTAATTTTCGAATAAGCTCTTACAAAAAAGGAATCCCTATGACAGTAGTAATTCTTGGCGCTGGACTTACCGGCCTTTCAACTGCCTACCATCTTGAACAAAACCAATTTTTTGATTTTAAAATTTTTGAAAAAGAAGCCACAGCTGGTGGACTTTGTCGCTCAGTTGAAGAGCAAGGATTTACCTTTGATTACACAGGACACCTACTTCATTCAAGCGATCCTTATTTTACTCAATTCCTTGCTAATGTTGTAGGCCTTGAAAACTTAACAACAGTCAAACGTCGTTCCTTTATTTATTCACACGACACCTACACTCCCTTTCCTTTTCAGGTAAACCTTTATGGACTCCCAGCAGATGTTATCATCGAATGTATTGAAGGCTTCATACATCGACCACAATCAAAGAAAGATCCTCGAACATTCTATGACTGGGCACTAAAAAAATTCGGGCCAGGATTAACGAAATATTTCTTTTTGCCGTATCAAGAAAAACTTTTTGCACATGATATTAAAAAAATATCTGCCTCGTGGACTGGTCGCTTTGTGCCTGATACTTCATTGGAAGCAATATTACGAGGCAGCCTAGCAGCCCCTCAGGACCAAGATATAGGTTATAATTCTAATTTTTTTTATCCTAAAAAAGGTGGTATCAACTTCTGGGTAGATAAATTAGCAAAAAAAATCACTACTCCCGTTGCACTTAACTACACCGTTGAACAAATTGATCTGGTCAACAAGATAGTTACCTTTACGAATGGCGATTTTGAAAAATTCGATACGCTCATCAACACTTTACCCCTTAATATCTTTTTAAAAATGCTCAAAGAACCAGCATCATCATCTTTAGCTCCAGCCCACAAAAAACTTCTCTGTAATTCAGTGATCAATTTCAACCTTGGTATTAATCGCCCCAACCTTTCTGATAAACATTGGGTCTACCTCCCAGAAAAACAGTTTGTTCCTTATCGACTCGGTTTTTATCATAATTTTTCTCAACTCATGGTGCCAGAAAACTGCAGCTCCATGTATGGTGAAATCGCTTTTCTTAAAACTCCCCAAACTTCACCTGGTACTTTAACTCGTGAGGCTATTATGCAAATGCAAAAACTCTTAAACTTTAATGATGACGAAATTCTTGTTAAAAAGGTCATGCAAATATCGCATGCCTATGTAATCTTTGATTTCTGGCGAGAAAAAAACCTTCCTGCTATTCATACAGCTCTCGCATCTTACAACATTCACTCAATTGGACGTTATGGAGCATGGAAATATTCAAGCATGCAAGAAAGCCTTTTAGATGGAAAAGAACTTGCTGAACAATTAGTCGCAGAACTTAATCAAAGACCTGTTCCTTCTCGCATACAACCTCAGTCACAGGTGCTTTCATGAATTTTTATAAAAATAAAAATGTAATTGTCACCGGCGGGGCTGGCTTTATTGGTTCTCATCTCGTTGAAAAACTAGTGGCACATGGAGCGCATGTTACCATTCTTGATAATTTACGCACTGGAAATCTCCAGAACCTTACAGCCGTTTCTTCACAGATCACTTTTATTAAAGGTGATATTCGCGACAAAGAGCTCTGCATAAAAGCACTTACCGCTGCCGATGTAGTATTTCATCTTGCTGCACAAATTTCTGTTCCTGAATCAATGCAAAATCCCGACGAATGCTTTCAAATAAATGTAAACGGAACCTTTAACCTTCTTGAAGCTGCTCGCATTAATAAAGTTAAACGCTTTGTGTTTTCTTCATCATGCGCTGTTTATGGCGAAAAAAATGAACCTTGCTTTGAAACAATGCCCTGCTCTCCAACATCTCCTTACGCCTATTCAAAATTTCTTGGAGAGCAACTCTGCCAACAGTATTCGCAACTATTTAATATCCCCACTGTTGTTTTACGTTATTTTAATGTCTTTGGACCACGACAAGATCCACAAAGCGAATACGCCGGCGTTATTGCAAAATTTACAAAAAACATGAAAAATAATGCGCCCATAACTATTTTCGGCAACGGAACACAAAGCAGAGATTTTGTCCCCGTTGAACAAGTAGTAGAGGCAAATCTTCTCTTTGCTCAACTTCCAGATGAATTTTGTACTGGAAAACCAATCAATGTTGCAACGGGGAAAAGCACTTCTGTGCTTGAACTATTCAATAAACTTAAAAAAGATATTCCTGGATATTCACACCAGCCGTTATTTGCTCCTGCACGCAAGGGAGAAATCAAATATTCAGAAGCTGATTGTACACGCTATCGCGAGTTGCTTGCTCATATAAAAAAAGTAATTCACAGGTCCTTTAAGAACAACCTGTGAATTACTTTAAAACTTATCCGTGATGCTATTTTCTTCTTCTTCTTCTTCTCTGCCCCATGAAAAGCTTCCTTCCGTTGGTTATCCTTGAGGCTCTATGGGAAATTGGCGGTCCTTCTGGTCCATGAAGTCAAAAACAGGTCTTCGGTGTTTTCCTGATGTAAATCGGCCATATCCAAGCTTGATTTCAAGTTCTCTATATTCTTTGATCGCCTCAATAAGCTCTTTTGGTCGCTTCACTTCGAGAACAAGTATCTTTTGTATTTCCAGTATTTGTGCACTTACGACATAATCGCCAAAATAATGTGACCAAAACCCTAATTGACCTGCAGTTTTAGCATTGACTTTTTTTGATGTTAAGACCTACATTTACACGTGAAAGTTTCCATCTAAGTTGAAAAGAAGGGCTAGAGGCT
>CAZQDJ010000032.1:0-9479 GCA_964592275.1 uncultured Pseudomonadota bacterium
TGCTTTGGAGCTAAATCCCGATGCTAGTGGAAACTTTCAGATGTAAATCGACCAAGCAAAAAAGACAAGCTTACGATCTCGAATGTTTTTTATCATAAATTTTACGCAAATGGTCCGTTTCAACGTGTGTATAAATCTGAACCGTATTGATAGTTTCATGCCCTAACAACATTTGAATAGAACGTAAATTCACTCCTCTCTTGAGCAAGTGAGTAGCAAGTGAGTGCCGTAACTGATGCGGGGACAAAGTGTTAGTTAATCCAGCTTTATGTACAAGATCATTTAGATATAACCAGAACGATTGACGAGTAACCGGACGCAATGCGCCCCCGTAGAATGTTGGAAAGAGAACATCTGTCGCATAAGACTCCCCTCTTTTTGTGGTAAGTCGAGGATGTGTTACTTCCAAATATTCTTTAACCATACTCATGACGTCTTCTGGCATAGGTATCATCCGCTCTTTGCCACCTTTTCCAGAAATGGTGATTGAGCATTCAAAGAAGTTCACTCCTGCTATGGTTGCATTAACAAGTTCACTAATCCGCATGCCAGAACTATAAAGCACGTAAAGCATAACCCGATTTCTCACACCGGCATCGGTTTTTTCTTGATGGGATGTTTCAAGTAACTTTTCAATATCTTTTTCTTGTGCGTACTGAGGGAGTCGTTTTTCGTGTCTTGGAGTAAATAAAGCTTGTGCGAGATTTTCCATCCCCTGTTGTTCATGTGCGTAATTAAAAAATGTTTTAAGACAAGAGATCTTGCGGGCCATGCTCCGTGCCCCTAGTCCGCTTTCTTTAAGATGCTTGAGAAAAGATTTAAGCATTGCTTCATCAATAGTGCCTAGTGTGGCATGTTGTGTTGTAAGGTATTCAATGAATTGTGTTAAGTCGCTTGTGTAGGCGCCAAAGGTATTACGCGATACTCGACGTTCAGTTAACAGGTATCGTTCAAACCCTGTTATGAGATCATGGTTATTCATTGTTAAACATCCTTAGTAAGATCGCGCAACAATACAATCAGTTTGGCTTGGTTTTTGGCAGATACCACAAACTTCACAAGATTTTTCTGCAATGAGGCAACGGACTGAAAGTTTGCTCTTTTTCAATTCAGCTTCGCAATCGCGAGATCCACAAAAACCGGTTTGTATTAAATTCCATTCAGAAGCGGTGATGATTGCGTCAAGATTATGCTGTACTACCTTCATATTTTCAAGCCGTTTTTTAGCTCTAGTAAAAAGTTCATTTTGGAGGGCAGAAAGCTTTTCAATAATTATACGACCAATTCCTTTCAAAGGTGTGGCGACTTTTTCTAGGTCAAGGCGGTCAGTCATAATAACTTGGTCTTCTGCTAAATCCCGAGGCCCTATTTCCAAACGAAGAGGCACTCCCTTCATTTCCCAATGGTAAAACTTGCTTCCTGGTGTTTTGTGCTCGTCTTCATCAATGTGTACGCGTGCTTTATCACCAAGTTCATCTTTGATTTTTTGAGCGACAGTTAAAATTTGTTCTCGCTCAGCTTCGGTTTTATAAATCGGAATGATCACCACTTGAATCGGTGCAATACGTGGAGGCAATACAAGCCCTTTGATATCACCGTGACTCATAACAAGAGCACCAACTAACCGTGTCGTGGTTCCCCAGCTCGTAAGCCATGGGTAGGCAAGACCGCCCTCTTTAGTCTGGAATTGCATTTCAAATGCTTTAGCAAAACTTTGGGAAAGTAAATGCGATGTCCCCATTTGTAACGCTTTACCATCTGGCATAAATCCTTCAAAGGTATAGGTTGTCACAGCTCCTGGAAATTTTTCACCTTCCGACTTCTTTCCCGTAATAACAGGAATAGCCAAGTAGTTTTCAGCAATATCTTTATAAATGCTAAGCATCATAAGAACTTCATCAAGTGCTTCTTTTTCTGTTGCGTGAGCAGTATGCCCTTCTTGCCAGAAGAATTCTGTGGTGCGTAAAAAAGCTCGTGGGCGCATTTCCCAGCGAACAACGTTAGCCCATTGATTAATAAGGAGAGGAAGATCGCGGTATGATTTTATCCATTGAGCAAACATGTAATGAATAATTGTTTCTGACGTTGGGCGCACGACTAATGGTTCAGCAAGTTCTTTTCCCCCTGCGTGGGTTACCACCGCAATTTCAGGAGCAAATCCAGCAACGTGATCAGCTTCTTTTTTTAAAAAAGATTCAGGAATGAGGAGTGGGAACATAGCATTTTTGTGACCAGTTTCTTTGATTCTTTTATCAAGAATATTTTTGATAGTTTCCCAGATTTCACAGCCGTAGGGGCGAATGACGATACAACCTCTTACCGGAGAATTATCAGCAAGTTCAGCTTGGTGAATAACCTCTTGATACCATTCGGCAAGGTTTATTTTTGGATCGGTAAGTCTTTTGCTCATCAGAAGCCCTTATCTTAAGAAATTTTTATTATAGACAGTGAGTATAAGGTTATTGCGGTTTTTTGTAAAAAGAGCCTTATCGATTATCAGAAAACTTTTAGTGTTGCGCTTTTTTTCAAGACTTTAGCCTTGATTTATTGTATTTATTGCAATCTGTATTTTACTGTGTTATGTTTCAAATTGAAATGTTTTAAAAAATATAATAAAAGGAAAATTTTATGAATTACGTTAAAATCTCCATGGCTCTTATTTGCAGTAGCTTTTTTACGCTTTATAGTGCTTCAGCTTCTGGTTACAAAAAATTAGAAAGTAGTGCCGCCCTTCTTAGTGAGCTTAGCGCAGAAGATTTTAGAGGAAAAAATAAGCCTGAATTATTTGCTCATTTAGATCGATTAGATCAATTAGAGCTTTCTGCAGCGAAGGCAAAAAGGTACAAAAAAGCAATAAATGATTTTAATAACGCGATTAGAAAAGAACTCCACCACGGCTATAGAAGTTTTAAAACTGATTCCCTTAACGCTGAAGAACAAAAACTGCTTCAAGAAGTAGCAGATAGTTTTAGTAATTATGATACTCGGGTTAATGATTTTGCAGCAATGACACGTGAAAAATTAGAAGACAAGAAAACTCTTCTTGATGCTGCAATTAATGGACAAATAAAAGTCGCTAAAGATAGAGTTGTTAGAGCAGTCCTTCTACAAAACAACGCTGATATGGAAAGAACATTAAGAGAAAATGCAGCAGCAAGATTAATAGCAGCTGATCGAGGTCATCCGTATACTGATTTTCAATCTGGTTTTCATGGTGAATAATTGCTACTGAGTTATTGTACAAGCTATAATAGGTAAAGAATTAAGCAGTTTTTGTTAAACACAAAAACTGCTTAATTCTTTACCTATTCTTTTTGTGCCTCACGAGTCTTTTGTTCAGCTTGCTTTGCACGCGCTTCTTGAAAAGCTATTTTTATTCGAGCGGTAGTTGCAGCAATAAAATCTTTTGTTGCTGCAGTTCCTGCATTCATACTTCGTTTAACAGTGTCTGTCGTGTCAGTAACAGTGTCTTTTACCATGATTACTACTACTTCAACTTTGTCTTTAAGGCTTTCTTGTTGTTCTTGGGCATTATTTTGATTGTCAGCGCAAAAAACAGAATTTATTAAAAAGAAACTTAAAAAAACAGTTTTCATTCTCAATTCCTTTACGGAACTTTGCGTTCTCTTCTTCATACACATCCTTTTTATAAATATATTATTTTTTATTTGCTAGAATGCCTTCTTTTAGATCTTCTTGATAAAAAATATAAAGACCTACTGCTGCTAAAGCAGCGGTTACATAAAACCATGGGCTTACTGTTTCATCTAACCAATACCAGCCAAAAAGTACTCCAAAAATAGGAGTAGTACAACCAAAAAATGAAAGGATCGTTGCCGAATAACGGTGAAGGAGCATTCCGTACAGGTTGTAGCAAATAATATTTCCGATCAAAATTAAAAGAAGAAGTGATCGCACAAAAGGAATGTTATACGCAAGCGATGGGAGTGATGGCCACACTTCAAAAAAATAAGATGTTCCTAAAGAAAGTATCCCACCAAATAACATGCCAATTCCATTCACAAATACGTAGGAATGATTGTGTTTACTGATAAGCCTTTTCATGAATATCCAACCAATACAAGAAGCAATTACTGATAAAATGAGAAGGATTTCAGCATAGGAACGATGGGTGACTGATTCTGTTGAAACAGGTTGAGTGATAAGTAAAGGTATAAAAGCTAAAAAACCAATAAGTAACCCCATCCACTTTCTGAATGAAAGAATCTCGCCAAAAAAGAAATAAGAAAAAAGTGCAGTAATAAAAGGAGACAGATTAAAAAGTAACGAAGCTTTTGCGCCTGTTATATATTGCAAACTAATAAACTCAAGAACGAATGATCCATAAATATGAAAAAGAACAATCCCTGCAAACCAAAAAATGTCTTCTTTTTTTAATTTAAAGTCTTCTTTTCTAAAAAATTTAACAAATCCCACGAGTAGTATCCCTGCTAATACCATTCTGATGCCAATAAAAAATATAGGTGGAACAACAAGAACCGCTTCTCTTCCTATGATAAAAGAACTCGCAAGAAACGCATATAAAATAAATAATAAAAACATATTTATACTCCTTTAAGGATTTTATGAACTGTATTGTTCACAATAATTTTGACAAATTTTACCATTTATCGTTCTAAGTCTTTTTGTTGCTCTTGTACAATACCTGATTCTGTTACTGTTCCTACAAGTTCTTCTTGATAAAAAAGATATAATCCGAATGATGTACAAACTGTTGTTATTAAAAAAAGTGGTCCGACTGTTTTCCCCAGCCACAGCCAATCAATAATCGCTGCAAAAAGTGGGGTTGTGCATCCAAATAAAGAAAGTGCGGTGGCTGAATAACGATGGAGTAATTTTCCATAAAGGTTGTAGACGATTACATTGCCGATTAACACACTTGCTAATAAAAGTGACCAAAATGGCATTCCTGTTATAAGAGCAGTTGTTGGCCATGGTTCAAGAAAAAATGACGTTACAAATGAAAGTAGTCCACCAAAAAACATCCCAAATCCGTTAACAAAAACATACGAGTAGTTCCAGGTAGTGGTTATCTTTTTTAAAAATATCCAACCAATGCAGGTGACAATAACAGAAAGTAATAACGAAATTTGAGCAAGGTTTATCCATAATGGAGATCCAATACCGGGTACAGTTGGAGTGGCTGATGCTTTACTTATAATCATGGGAAGTGATGCAACAAAGCCAATAACGAGGCCAAGCCATTTTTTTGGAGTCATGATTTCTGTTAAGAAAAAAAATGCAAAAAGCGCGGTGATAAAAGGAGAGAGATTGTACATCAAGGCAACATAGGAACCAGACAAGTATTTGTAGCTTATAAATTCAAGCACATATGAAAAATAAATGTGAAAAACAACAATTCCTACAAACCACCACGCATGTTCTTTTAAGGGCATTAGTTTTTCTTTTTTAAAAAACGCTACGTATCCAAGGAGTAACAAACCTGCAAGAGTCATACGAGCGCCAACAAAAAAAATTGGAGCAACAAGCGCTACTGCTTTTTCCCCTAAAATAAAGGTACTTGCAAAGAGCGCATAAAGAGTGAGAAGTAAGATCATACTGTTCCTTTAACGAATAAGGCCTTCTTTTACTTCTTCTTGATAAAAAAGAATAAAAGCTATCATAAGAGTAATGAGCGAAAAGAAAAAAACACTGCCAATTGCCTGTCCGTAGAGAAGATATCCAAGAGCTGCAGAAGTTACTGGAGTTATTAATGTTGCAAAAGTAACAAGGGTAACTGGATACTTTTTTACTAAGTATCCGTACAAAGGTTGTGCAATAAGATTATGAGTAATAAAAATGAATACAATATAAGGAGCTATAAAAGCGAAATTTTCAACAGGAATGGGATGCCAGGTTTCTGAAACTAAAGAAACAATAAGTGACATGATTCCACCAAAAAAAACAGCTACTCCTAAAATAAGATAAACAGAATAAAAAGAGAGTAATTTTTTAAAAATAAAAGTTGCTACCACCGCTGTAATAACACTGATAAACATTGCTACATATCCCGTTATGAGATCGTGACAAGAAAAATGCAGAGAGTTGTTATGGGAAATAGTTTCGATAATTAAAGGAAGCACTCCAAAGAATCCAAGGCATAAAGCAAAATACTTTTTGAAGGGAAACTTTTCTTTAAAAAAACTACTTGCTATGAGTGCTGCAACAAAAGGAGAAAGAACACTCATAAGAGCTGCATGGGATGAAGGAATATGTTTGAGGCTGACAAGTCTCAGTGCATCCATAAGAAAATAAAAAAACGATATGCCAATAAAAAGTGGAAGAGCGTTTTTTTTAAAAACAAACTCTTTTTTATTGAGCACATAAGCACCTGCGATAAAAACAAGGCCTGAAGGAATGTAGCGTACGGCGGTCAAAAAAAATGGATCACTGTACAACAATGCTTGTTTTCCAAAGGTGTACACCCCTGCCATGATTACATACATAATGATGAGATCGAACACAGTTTTAAAGTCTTTCTTTTTTGAAAATACGTTTAGTAGAAAAAATCAGTATAACGAGTATTTTTGTAAATCGCCACGAAAGTGATTGTGTTAGGTTCCGTTGAGTTTTCTTAAAAGAACCTGTCATTGCGAGCTTGCGAAGCAATCCCTCAAACGCTAGCTAAGGAATAGAAACATAGCCTGATCTTTATGGAAAGATACATAGCTTAATGTGTACACAAGAAGCTTTTAAATTTTTTTGTATATCTCGTAGGGATTGCTTTGCAAGCTCGCAATGACATGAATTTTTATTATTTCTCAAGTAATTCTCTCTGTGGATTATGAGCTGAGAGGGGGGATTTTGATAAAAAAGGAGCTTGCTCTACATAATTACACGAAAATCATTTATTAAAGAATGCTAAGCTTTACTTTGTTTTCGATTAAAAAGTTTTCTAAACCATGACACAGGTTTTGGTTTTTTGTGATCAGGGCCTAATGAAGTGAGCATAGTATCATAAATTTTAATGACTTCTGTGTTGGCAGCTCTTTTTTGAGCGGATGAATATCGACCATTAGGCGAACCAAGGAAATTTTTTCCCTCGAATTCTCTAGTTAAAATTTTTAAAATTGCTTCAATTGCTTTGTTAAAAATAGCTATTTGTTCAGGTGTTTGGCTTGCAAATGAATTAATTTTAGCCCTTATTTCTTGAAGCGTAGTAATGCTTTTACCCATCTTATAAGATTTGAAAAGATAAATTTGTCTTTCTAGTTCTTCTTTTAATTCTGGAAAATGTTTTTTGTTTAAAATGGTTTTTTGATTTTCTAAAAGTTCTGCCATTTTTGTGTTTATTGCATCATAAAAAGAAGCTTCATCGTACTTATAGTTTTGGTTATTCTCTACCGTTTTCTTATAAGCCTCAGATTCTTTCGTTAATTCAACATTCATTTCATCTGCTAATTTACTTGTTAAGTAATCTATATCATCTTTTTTTAAATTCAGTTTTTTGAGTTCTGCTTTAAAAAGTTCTTCTAGAAGAGAAATTTTGTTTGCGTAGTGGTTTACAAAACGGCCGTCATTTATACTAAACTTTTTTTGTATTTCAGCTCTTTTTTCTATTTCAAACAAGTTGTAGGCATGATCGATAGCATTTTTTTCATCTTTAGAAAGAGGTACTCTATCATTTAAGCCTGTATCACTACTGTTTCCTCTAAGTTCAAGGCGCTTTTGATAAAGTTTTGTTCGGGCATCATCATAAGCTTTTACTCGATCTTGATACTTATGTATAAGGGTTTCTCTATCATCCTTGTCTTTCAAAATAGCTAGGCGATCAACGAAAAGTTCTGCCATTTTTGTTCGTATTGCTTCAAAAAAATCATTGTCATTGGGTGGCTTTGTTTCCAATTCTTCAATTGCTTTTTCTAAATCGAGCATTAAAAAATCACTATCTTCTTTGCTTACCGCAAGCTTTTCAAGCGCTGCTCTAAAAAATTCTTTTAACGTAATAATTTTCATTAGCTTTTGTTTTTCCATTTCATCATTACGGTAAACAGTTTTTCTTGAAAACACTTCATGCTGAAAAGCTCGCCGAATGGCATCCTTATCTTCTTCTGATAAATCTTCACCTTTGTCACTTGCGTTTGCAAGTTTTGTTTCTAACATTTTTATAGGAAAAGGATCAACGGCAGAGTCATTGTCATTGTTCTCATTCACAGGAACTTGATCAACTTTGTAAGAACGATTGACCGCCTCATCTAAAGCATTAGGCAATTCTCTATACGCTTGTTCACGTTTAGTTTTTCTATGTTGAGCGGCATTTCTGGACAATACAGTTGAACTGCTTAAATCAGTTATTTTAGGTGAGAGTGCATTGTGTTGCTCAGTATAAAGCTTTACAGCTTCGGCCGCTCCTTTAGCATAAAGCTCTGCAGCTTCGGCAGCTCCTTTAACTGATGAAGTTATAAAACAGAGCGCTAAGCTTAATACTATCCTTTTCATCCTTTTCATCCTTTTCATCCTTTTCATCCTTTTCATCAAGAATATTACTATTTGAATGATACTTAAAAAGGAGAAACTTTGGCAAGTATTTTTATTGAGCAAGCTTTAAAAGAGTAATCGCTCTAGTTTAGAGCTTATCCGAAAATTAATAGATACATTAAAAAAGTCCCGTCATCCCCTTTCTTGACATGCTTACACTATACTGATATAATTTCAAACTGAAATCATTTAATATATGCGTCACAAAAAGGAAATCCAATATGAAAATGAAAAAAATATGTAATAATGCTCTCACTATTAAGCTTATATAGCCTTAAGACGGAATGCGCAGCGAGGTATGATCCTAATGGAAGTTACTATCCTTCTCAATATAAAGAAGACTTAATAGAAGCAGATGATGATGTCACAGAAAAAGAAATGGCAGAGTTTATAGAAAGAGAGCGTCAATTTAACTCTGTCTTAATGGAAGCTCTAGGATTCAGACCGCTAGGAGAGAAGGAACCTAAATCTGTGTTAGAAGGAGTAATAACTGCCGAAGAAAGAAAAAAGATACTAGAAGATTTTAAAATGAGTGATTTACTGAGGAAGCCTAATAATATTTTTTCCTATATATTAGATACAGCTATTGGAAATAAAGATAAGAGAAGGCCCGGATTTGCTCTTAAGACTCTAGTGTTAAGATACAATTTTGCACCGTAAAAGCTTCTACGCAATAACTTAAAAAGTAAAATTGCTCTGATTTTAATAAGAGCTTATCCGAAAATTACTTCAGGCCATCTTTTAAGTTTGTTTTTTTACTGTCATCCCCAGAGAACGAGGTCACGACGAAACATAAAATGTTTCGTTAGACTGAGTGAACGGTACGGGGATCCAGTTGTAACAAAACAAAGTCATCGTCCAAATGCTATCTAGTATCGATTATCCATCTCTATACAATCAAAAACAATGACTTCTTCCTGTAACGTGCCCTCTTTCGCTAAAGCTTCAGCGTGGCACCACGCCTTAGCCTCGAAGATCAC
>CAZQDJ010000033.1:0-7631 GCA_964592275.1 uncultured Pseudomonadota bacterium
GATATATTGATTATTGGGTTTAAACCCATTTCTTTGAAAGAATTCATTCTTCCCCTAGTCAAAAAGTACCTCCATCTAACACATATGCTGCAGGGGTACGGATTAAAAAAATTGTAAAGGCTGGCACTTTGTGAAGAGACCTAGAAATGTTAACTCTATTTTTGCCTTGATTTTTTCATTATAGCAGATTTTGGAAATAATAATGGTTTTTATTTTAAAAATTTTTTCCTATCCATGAAAGGTAAAGGCAGCTAGGCTGGATAAATTTTATAAAACAAAGTTATTTAAGCTCTAGGAAATGATATTCATAAATCAAGTTCTGATTTATCCTCATAAATCAATTAAAAGGAAAATGAAGATTAGGACTATTTTCAAGGGTGTTTTGCTGAAAAATGTGCTATAGTGGCAATTCTTTCAAGCAAAGCCCTTCATAGTTTTGCAAATCACACCTCAGCAATGATTGATTGAAATAGCGACGAATAAATTATCAAAGACGGAATATTTTATGAACCAAAAAACGGTACAACTTAATCTTGCTCGTAAATGGCGGTCAAAGCAATTTGATACAGTCATTGGTCAGGATTTGCCTATCCGTATTTTGCAAAACAGTCTCTATTCCAATCAATTCTTTCCTGTCTATTTGTTCTCAGGTCAAAGAGGATGTGGTAAAACGACGAGCGCACGTCTTTTTGCAGCGGCAATAAATTGTGAAAATCTCGAAAATTTTCAAAAAAATCCACGCGAACAAAAAATTCCTTGCCTGCTCTGTGCTTCTTGTTTGGCAATGGCAACACAAAGACATCCTGATTTTATTGAAATTGATGCTGCTTCGTATACTGGTGTTGATAATGTACGAGATATTATAGAATCAGCTTCATTATTGCCAGTTCTTGGGCGTAAAAAAATGTATCTGATTGATGAAGCTCATATGCTTAGTAAGGCAGCGTTTAATGCTTTTTTAAAAATTTTGGAAGAACCACCAGCATCGGTTGTTTTTATGCTTGCCACGACTGATCCACATAAAATTATTGAAACTGTCCGCTCCCGTTGCTTTCAGCTTTTTTTTACTTCAATACCTATTCCGATCATCGCAAAACATCTTGCTCATATCTGCACCGAAGAAGGCATAGCATTTGATGAACCGGCATTGCATGTGATTGCTGCTGAAACAGAAGGGTCTGCGCGGGATGCAATAAATCTTCTTGAACAAGTTCGTTTTTCTCAACACCGAGTAACCGTTGACTCAATCCTCAAAGTCCTTGGTCACATGCCTGAACAAGTTTTACTGGATCTTTTTGAATATGTGCTGAAGGGTGACCTCAAAGAGCTTATGCACTTGCTTGGTACAGCAACTTCAGAAAACTATGTTCCCCTTGCAGTATGGCAAAAGAGCACCGAAGTTGTGCGTAACCTTTTATTTATTAAACAAGGACTAGCTGATACCGGTATGTTTGAAAATGTAAAAAGGCTGAGTTCTCTTGCGCAATTAGTTTCGTTATCCGATCTTATTACATACTTACAAAAGCTTTATTCGTACGAACTTCAGTTGCTGCGCAGTACCACACAACGCAATGTTTTAGAAATGATGTTTATTGATCTCTGTCAAGTAACGATTACGCCCCAGGTTAAAGTTACAGAACCGCAATTAGTACAGGTTGTTACAAAGCCAGTTGCTGTCCACGAACAGTCAGTTTCATCTTTATCAGTTCAACCTCAACCAGTTGTTGCAACTCAATCTGATGATCGTTGGCAAGCGTTTATGAAAAATGTAGATCAGCTTTCTGATCCATTATTACAATCAATTTTTAAGCAAGCTCAATTTGTTTCGTACAATGAAAAAATACAAGAAGTAACCATTATTTTTGATCGAGAAGCAAATTTTTTTACTGATTGGTTACAAGATACAAAAACTACATGGTTAGGACTTCTTGAAGCCTCATTTGGTCAAGGGGTAAATCTCAAACCAAGTTTTGGTGGAATAAAACAAGAACAAAAACAATCAGCGTCTCGATCAACTACAACAACATCAACAACGCAGGCACAGGTTGTACAAAAACAAGAAAATACCACTACGCGCCCAACGGTAAAGCCTGGCTACAAGAGTGGTCAGAATAATCCAGCGGCACAAGAGATGAAAAAAGAATTAGCCATTGATGTTTCAGATGAAGAAAAATGGCAAAAAACACATCTCTTAAAAGAACTATTTGGCGGGTCAATTGTTGCTATCCAAGAGGATGAAATTCATGATGAAACAGGGCAGTAAAGTTGTCATTATCGGTAGAACAAACGTTGGAAAATCAACATTGTTTAACCGCCTTTCAACGTCAGTTAGAAGTATGGTCCTCGATTATGAGGGAGTGACACGAGATTTTATTAGTGATCAAGTGGAATGGAAAAATGCCAAGTTTGAATTAATCGATACTGGTGGTATCGATTTCAAAAAAGGCCTCGATTTTCTAACAGAAGCTATTCGTGAACGGGCGATTTCCGTTTTAAAAGAATCAGATGTTATTCTTTTTTTATGTGATGGAGTGGTTGGTGTTACAGCTGAAGACACATTGCTTGCACGCTTTGTACACAAGTTAGAAAAACCAACACTGTTGGTTATTAATAAATCGGACTCAAAGCGTACTGCTGATCACCTTGATGAATTTCACAGACTTGGATTTAAGCATGTACTTGAAATTTCAGCACAACATGGCCTTGGAATAGCAGAATTACTTGATGAGGTTGTTGACCTCTTGCCAGAAGCTAATATTGATCTTACAGCGGTGCATGAATACAAAGTTGTACTTGTTGGTAAACCTAATGTTGGTAAATCATCATTAATGAATATTCTTGTTAACAAAGATCGTTCTCTTGTTGCAGATATTCCAGGAACTACACGAGAAGCGATTAGTGACTCTGTCCTTTTTTATAAAGAAACCATCAAAGTTACTGATACTGCTGGTGTCCGCCGTAAAGGGTCAATTGAAGAAGGTGATATTGAACAGTTAATGGTTAAAAGTTCATTAAGTGCAGTGCGTGATGCTGATATCGTGTTACTTTTGATAGATGGTCATGAAGCTCTTTTAGCCCAACAAGAACTTAAATTATTATCCTACGCGCTTGATGAAGGCAAGGCAGTTATTTTAATCCGAAACAAACATGATTTGATTGATGATGGCATTCAGGAAGATTGGAAATTTGCTACAAGTTCGTATGAATATCTTTTGAAAAAAGTTGAAGTTCTTACGGTTTCTTGCCACACCGGTCATAACATCGGAAAAATTTTGCCTTTGGTAAAAGAAGTATGGGATCGTTTTAATATGCATTTTTCTACTACTGAATTAACGGTTCTTTTTAAAGAAGGGCTTGATCGTACTCCATTGTATCATCAACAGCAGCGCCTAAAACTTTTTTCTGCAAAACAAATTGGTGTTCGTCCGCCACTTATTCGCATGAATGTTAATGAACCAACGTGGTTTGGTGATAGCCAAAAAAACTTTTTTGAAAATCTATTACGCAAGCAATACAATCTCAAAGGGATTCCAGTGCTCTTTGCAGTACGCAAAATGCACTTTAACTAGTTTTGCTTTTTAAGAGTCATTGCAGTACTTTTGTAGCAATATTTTTTTAGACAAAGGAGTCTGCCATGGATATACGTATAGCATTTCGTCATATGGATCATTCCGTAGCGATTGAAAACCACGTAAGGAAAGAACTTGAAAAAGTAACCAAGTTTCTTCAAAAAGAAGATGACTTGATACACATGGATTTTGTTCTTGACGCCTCACATGTGCACGCGCATCACAAGGTTGAGTTGCGTTTAAATAGTAAGCATTATCATTTGATTGCAAGTCATGAAGGTCCTGAGCTGTATCAAGAAATTGATCACGTTATCAAAACCATGGTGCAAGAAATTAAAAAAAATAAAGAAAAACATATCGATAAGCGCAATCATCCAGAAACTCTTAAAGAAGAGTTTCTGGAAAGTATTGAAAAAGATGAGGAAGATGACGACTACGAAGACGTTATTTAACAAGCCATATTCTGCTAAAATATAAAAAAGTCCTCGGCATAAAATCCGAGGACTTTTTTTATGCACTTTCTGTAACACATTTTGTGATACATTTTTGTTCTTGAGGGGTAAGATTTAACCCAAATGATTGTTCTGTTTGAGCTTGTTCTATAACTTTTAAAAAATCATTTTGTTCTTTTTCATTATCAAGATGGTAAACAAGTTCGTTTACACTTTTTAAAATAGCTGGCGTAAGAACTATTCCTTTTTCCAAAAGGTCCTGCACAAGTTGTATTTTTTCAGTGCTATTAAAAGATGATTCAATAATGTCGATCAAAGGATTGGATTTAAAATTAGTACTTTGTTGAATAAGTAGTCTGGTAAGGTCGTATGATTTGACACTTAGAGCATAAGAAAGAAATGGCCTACCCTTGCCTGAAATAATTTCAGGCGAAATAATTTTTGCAATAATTAAAAACTTTGCGAGATCAAAATTTCTTTCCTTTGATAAGAATTCCAATAAAAAACGATTTTCTTGTTCTTTTTGCGTTAAGGTAGCATGATTTTTTATTAAACTATCTAAAATAGCAGAAATCTTTTTTCCTCTTTGAATTTCTGAAAGTGTAAAACCCAAAAGGCTTTCATTATCTTGGCTGAGTTCATGTACTATCGAGGGATCCTGTTCAATTAAAAAATCAACGATTAATGGAAGATCTTCCCGTATAGCTAAGTGAAATAAAAATAATTTTTCCGAATCATCTCTATCTTTAAAGGGTTTTCCTTTAGATAGAAGAAATTTAACTAAAGGAAAAGATTTAGATAGTATTGCTCCTTGTAATAAGGAGGTCACAATATCCACAGGAACACCATTTTGTTCTCGTAAGGATATCAAATTTTCTACTAATGTAATATCTCCATCAGAACAGGCAAAAGCAAGTGCTTTTTCAGTAACGATAGCTCCATGTTGTAATAATGCGTTTATGATATCAGAAGACGCTTCTTCAGATAGTGCTTGTTCTAAAGGAGTATTGAAGTAAAATCCGTTAAAGTTGGGATCTGCTCCATAAGCAAGCATACTTTTTACGTCTATCTCCCAGTTACTTTTTATTGCCTGTAGTAACGGAGTAGGAACATTTTCATCTTCTGCAAGATTTAATGTTGAGGATTTAAAAACAATCCCATACAAATTCTGTTTAAAATTATCCACTAGTAAACGGAAATTTTTATTTTTTAATAAAGTCCTAAGAGTATTGCCTTTTATAAGGAAAGATGCATGCTCGGTACCAACAATTGAAAATATTTCTGCTTGAATTGTAACTTTTTTTTGATTGCTAATTTGCAAATCAAAACCTCTTTTTGTAGAGGTGAGGGAAACTTTTCTTACTACAGTATTAGTACTATTTTTTACTTCCAGCGCTGAGGCAAGTGCTTCAGCAGAATTTATTTTTATTCCAAAAATAGCATTTAAGGTAGAAATTAAGTTTTTAGGACCAGCTGCAGCGCTTATTTCAGAAGCATCTTTACCTTTTCCATGTTTGTATTCTACTCCATCAAGACCTGATACTAATAGAACCCACTCTTTAAAAGTTTGACCATAATAATTTAGCACTGTTGGATCAGGATATTTTTCAAAAAAATTTTTAAATTCTTGTTTCATAGTGGCTTGTACATCGGAGGGAAGCATTGTTATATCAAATAAACCAGTTTCTTGGTTATATAAAACTGAATTTACAAATGAACGGGTTGTTGCTTCGGCACAATCTTTAAACCTAGAAAGAGGCGTTTGTAAAAAAACAATATCACTAGCAATAAAATAAGTAAAATAAGCAACAACATTTTCTAAATTGGCAGCATTTTTTGATAATATTTCCTTTGGTAAGGGAGAATCTAACAATAATTTTCCAAGAGCTTCTAGTTCTGAACTCCTGTAATAAGCGATCTTAAAAGACGTGCCAAGAATCTCTCTATAATATTCCTCTAATGCATGAGATTCACCAGTAGCTTTTTGTTTTTGATCTTTGAGGTATAAAAAGGTCATCAACATTTTTGAAAGTTCTTCTTTTTGTTTGGCTACTTGTATTGAATCAATGCCTCCTGCCGTTAACGATTCAGAAACATACTGTTTAAGTAATTCTATAAAAGGAATGTCATCCTCAAAACTTTTTTTAGTTTGATCACCGAGTATTTTAGCTACAAATTTACTTTTTTGACTAAAAACACCTTTTATTCCACTTGATTTATAAGATTCCCACCACTCATCAAGTAATGAAAGTTCTTCCGGTTGTTCAGGATAAGCTTCTTCTTTTTTGTCACGAGTTTTTTTCTTTGAAGGAGTTGGTTTTTCTAATGCATTTATAAAACCTTGCGCCCCATCTTTAGAAAGAATCGTCATTATTTTTGCTAATACTTTTCCATTGATCCCTACAAAAGGGTTGCTGGCTAATGCTGTTGGCCTGAGTTTTTCATCAAGAACGTCAAACATGGCGCGAGCAATTTTATTTAAAGGAGTCCCTGCAGCAAAGACCTTTATATTCCTCCCTGGTATTTTAGGATCTGGTTTGGTAATAAAGGCTCCATACATGTGAAGTTGTACTTCTGTTTCTGAAATTATTCCAAGCAAGGCCGATCGTGAAAGAGCTTCCTGAACAGTTAAATGAGGGAATTTTTCCATGATAGATGAAAGAAGATGTTTTACTGCGTAGGTAGCGTCAATGCTACCACTTGATGATTTTTCAATAAGTGAGTGGTCTAGCGGTTGTGATGGACTCTGTAATCCAAGATCCCCTGAACTCGCTACAGCAGCACACCAATTTTGTGCGGGGCTCGATAAAAGCCCTAGAAACAATCCGAGTTTTACTGTTTGTAGAAAGGATTTTAAAAAATTTTTCATTATGCTTCCGATCGATGGTTAGTACAGTAGGTACTTATGATGCTTTGAAGAAAGAGCTTCATTTCTTTTTGTTCATCTATTGTGAGTGTTAACTCGGTTCCTTCTTTCCATTCAGCTAGTTTTTCATACACATTACGAAACTTTTTAAGATTTTCTTCTGTTAATTCACCAGCCTTATCAAAAAACTTAATAACCATTTCTCTATTTTTTATTTGTTCAGCGGTAAGTGTTTCTTTGATTGCAGTAAACTCATTGGCTAAATGCTGAATGATTTTTGTTCGAATAAGATTTAATGGAGTGTGATAATTAGTCAAATGCTCACTGTTTGTAGAAGTTGTTGCATTCAAATTATGATGTTTGATTGCTTTTAAAGCTTCGCGTTCTTCTACAGTAAGATTATCATCCATAGTAGTATCTCTTACTGTAGATCGTAAAACTCCTTCTGCATCGCCTTGTTTAAAAGAAGGCACTAGTAGATCTAGATCCTGAGTGAGATGTTTTTGTAAACCTTTCGCTTGCTGAGCGTGTTCTAATCGTAATGCTTCTTCTGCTGCATAGTATTGTTCTTCGATGCCACGTTGATCAGTTACAGGATCAGTACTATGTCCAAGCTCAACTCTATGGCCAAAGCCTTCTCCCCGTTCTGCCGTTTGTACAAGTGGTACAAAGAGCAGTCCACATAAAGCTAAGGTCGATTTACATCTGAAAGTTTCCACTAGCATCGGGATTTAGCTCCAAAGC
>CAZQDJ010000034.1:0-6538 GCA_964592275.1 uncultured Pseudomonadota bacterium
CACTGTTCTGCTCAGCATCACTAACTCAAGCTATGGAAACGCAATTACCCAAATCTCCAAAAATTGCTGCACTTGCTGCTTTTTGGAATAAAAAGGTAGAACTTCCACCAAAAGCTCATATCCTTTCCTCCATTACAGAAAACGATGATGAAGCTGAACTTGCAGAAACACTCCCTGTACGTTCACAATCAATGCCTCTTAAAAACAATATTCAAAGATCGCATGTAAGAAGATCGTTCTCTGCTCCTATTATTGTTCGCTCCCCTTATGCTCATCTACTTCCAACAATTAATGAAATGGATGAAACAGCTACTGATACAACAGCAGACCAAGGAGTACTCACGAAACTCTTTAAAGAAGAAGAATCACTCGTTTAAATTCATATTCTTGCAAATAAAACGGTCTCCTTTACACTGAATAGATCGTTTTATTTGCAAGGAGTAACTAACAATGTTCGGAATAATTTTTTCATCGAAAAAATCTTTTTTTTGGATGATTACTGCAGGGTTAGTTCTTGCAAGCGGATTCTTCACTCATCATTATTTTACACAAAGCTATCCTATTATTTCACTTTCCATTTCTATGGACCGAGAACAAGCACTTGAAAAAGCAACCCTTTTAAGTACACAACATACCTGGCTCCCTGCAAACGCACGCTCTGCCGTTGAATTCAAACATGATCAACTTTTGCATTATTTTATAGAACTTGAATGTGGTGGCAAAGAAACATTTTCTGAGCTTTTACGCACAAAAGAATACGAACCGTACCAATGGCACGTTAGACATTTTCAAGAAAAAAACACTCATGAAGTTTCTATTTTTTTTACTCCTGATGGCACCCTTTATGGCTTTACTGCAAAGCTTCCCGAAACAGAAATCAAGCCAACCGTTACCACACAAGAAGCTCGTGAATTAGCTCAAGCAACTGCAACAAATGAATGGAACATTTCTTTTGAATCCTATAAAGAAATAGAAGCATCAAAAGATCTTAAACCCTGCGGACGCCTTGACCATAGTTTTGTCTATGAACGCACTGACGCACACCTAGGAACAGAGGGTAAGTATCGACTTAAGCTTCTTGTATGTGGCGATACAGTAACTGAAGTTAATCGTTTTGTTTTTATTCCAGAAACTTTTACACGACGCTTCCAAGAAATGCGCAGTTCTAATACAACGATACTCACCTTTGGAACATTGGGACTACAACTACTCTACATTTTTGCTGGCTGTTTAATTGCCGGCTTTTTCTTTTTACGCAAACGATCTCTCATTATCAAACCAGCTTTTTATTGGGCCGCATTCTTTGGTTTTATGATGTTTGCCTCTACCATCAACGAACTACCACATGCATGGATATCTTATGATACAGCCACCTCAACATCATCATTTCTCTTTAGTTATATACTAAAGGCTCTCTCTCTTGCTGTTATTACTACTAGTTTTTTTACCGCTATTTTTAGCGTCGCTCTCACCTGGGACCAACTTGCATTCCCTTCACGTCTTGCCTTTTGGAAGCTCTGGTCGCCAACAGTAGGAAGTTCTATTGCAGTACTTGGAAGAACTCTTGGAGGCTATGCTTTTTCTATCATATTCCTTGGCATTACAACTGCAACCTATTTACTACTCACCAAAGTCTTTCATTGGTGGTGTCCGGCAGACACCTTAGTTGATCCAAATATCCTTGCCACTTATGCACCTTGGATTACTCCTTTTTCACAAGCTGCAACCGCTGGATTTTTTGAAGAAATTCTTTTTCGCGCTCTTCCCCTTGCTGCATGTACTGTACTAGGCCGTTATTATCGTCGCGAAAAAACAGGAATTTTCTTAGGATTTATCGTACAAGCATTAATTTTTGCAGCCTGTCATGCAGCTTACCCACAATATCCAGGCTATTTCCGTCTTGTTGAACTATTTATTCCCTCTTTGATTTTTGGTGCATTGTATTTTTATTTTGGCCTTCTTCCTGGTATTCTTGCTCACTTTCTTTATGATCTCTTTTTTATGTCACTTCCTATTTTTGCAACTACTTATTCACAAGCTCTCATTAGTAAAAGTATTCTCATCAGCCTCTTTTGCTTGCCCTTGTTAATCGTCCTCTACCAAAGACTCAGAAGAGGAAATTGGTACATCATTAATGAACAAAATTACAACAGCTCCCTTCTTCCAATTGTATTACCAGCAAGCACTACACAACCTTTTACACAAACAACATTACTCGATAATCAAACTAATCCTTCTCGCTTACCCCTTCCTGACATAACAAAAAAAATTCTTTTTACTACAGGGACAGTAGGTCTTGGGTTATGGATTTGGTGTACCCCTTTTACTCCTACAACACCTCCTTTAAACATTCAAAAAAGTGATGTTCTTTCTTTAGCCGATGACGATTTTGCACACCAAGAAGTACCAACACCTGAAGGGTTCAACTGGCGGCCATATTTTTTTATTGCAAGTACACCAACCCAATCAGAATTTTTTGTATGGCGCACCGAAGGAAGAGAAAAATATCAAGAACTTTTAGGTTCATACCTCACCCCTCCTTCATGGGTAGTTCGTTACCTTTCTTTTTCAGGAAATCTCATTGATCGGGCCTTTGAATTTGTTTCAGTTATTGGACCTGATGGCACCGTGCTTAGAAGTAATCTTATTTTTCCAGAATCACTCGAAGGCGCTTGCTTACAGGAAGGAGAAGCTCGTGGAATAGCACTTGAGGCCATACAAAATCACTATGGAATTGCCCCCCTTGATCTCAAGGAAATTTCTGCTACACCACAGGAACGCCCTCACCGTAAAGATTGGACTTTTATTTTTCAAGATAAAAAAGTAGTTTTTTCTGGTGAAGGAGAAGCACGTATTCAAGTAACTATTTTGGGCGATAAAGTAACTAACATTAACCGATTTGTATTTGTCCCTGAAACCTGGCTACGCAACCAACAGCAAACTGATCTTTACCTTGCTCTCCTTAATTTTTTCATACTTTTTATAAAAGCTCTTGCGTTTTTTGGCGCCTTTATACTTTTACAAAAATCTCTATTCCAAAATCTTTCAATAAAAAAAATCATTCTCTGGGCAGCAGTTCTTATCCCTGTTGTGATACTTTCAAAACTCAATGGATTAGATCAGTTATTAGCAACTTCCCTTATCAGTTCTCGTCCTTATGACGCACAGCTTTTTGCTTTTATTACGGCACTTTTAGTAACTCCTGTTATTTTAGTCACTATTCTATCCGTTCTTCTCTCTTCTTTAAAAAACATCATTATAACAAGAACAAACACCTCTCTTATTTTTCTTGCAATTGCTGCTGAGTTAACACTACAAGGGACAATGCAAGCAATTCTTTTTGTGAGACCACGTTACCTTCCCTTTATTCCTGATTACCTAAATCTTAATACTTTCTCTCCCTTATTTGGCTTTGCTACTTCAACATTCTTTTCTCTTTTACAAACTAGCGTTCTTGAACTTATCTGCATTGCCGCATTCACTGCATTTATTAAAGAGAAAAAACATATCTGGTTGTATGGAATAATATTTTTTATCATTAGTTCAATCAGCTACTGCTATCCGCTCATCTTATATCCTTCAACCGCTCTCATTGTTGCATTGGTACTCGGAGCTCTTTTTACATTAATTTATTTTATACTCCTCCGTTACGATCAACGAGCTGTCATTATTATGGCAGCAACACGCGTAGCATTGGCCACCTTACAACAAGGGATACAACACAACTATCCTCATATTTTGCTCTATTCGATCATTGTTAGTGGTGGTATCATGCTCATAAGTTATTATTGGTTTACCTACCTTAAAAAAGATTAAAAAGGATTATGATGAACAATTCTCTTATGCCCATTTTTTTTACCTCTGAACGTATTTTTTTCATTGTCGTTGGAGCATTTGCCTTTGTGATTGCACGGATAACTGGAAAAGCCCTACAAAAAGATATTCTTAAAAAGAATCTTCCTGAAGGATACAGCACTCTCTTTATTCCTCTTGCAGCTAATCTTGTAAAAAATCTCTTTTTGGTCATTGGAACACTAGCGTTCACAGCTGCTTTAGGAATTAATGTAAGCTCAATTATCCAAGTAATTGGATTGGTAGTTTTTGGACTAAGCTTTATCTTAAAAGATCTTCTTGCTGATGTTGTATCAGGCTTTTTTATTCTTGCCTATAAACCATTCCATCAAGGCCATGAATTAACCATTTCTCTTGATAAAGCATCCTACAAAGGGAAAATAGCCTCTATCGATATTCGCTACACTACTTTAGAAAATGAACAAGAAAAAATCCTTATCCCTAATTCATTTTTGTTTAAACAACCAGTAAGTATTAAAAAGTAAGAAGAAAAAAGCCGCAAGTTTTCACTCACGGCTTTTTTCTTCTTACTACTTTTTCTATGTTTAAAATTCTGCAACAATTCCAAAAGTAATTTCTTGCGCACGAACCTTAAATTTAGGTTCAGCAGGAAGCACTGCATTACCCGCTGTTTGTGCCATTAAGAATGCATTTTGAACTGCAGCTGTTGTTAATAAACCTGGTTGATTTTGATAGACAGTAGTGTGGTATTTTACAGAGCTGAAAACACAACGGTAACCAACTTCTAAAAGCACACGATTTGCACACTCAAAACGATGTGCAAGATTTACACCAATAAAACCCCCGAAGTTTGCTTTACGAGGCTTTAAATATTGCCCCATATAAAAACTAGGCAATGCTACTGTTGAATCAGTAACGGGTGGTTGAAACAATGCAAAATCCTTAAGCGCTCCACCAACTACACCCATACCGCCTTCTAATGAAAGCATATCACGCAAAAGGTCATAAGAAAAGACAGCCATAAATTCACCGCGCTCAACATCCTGCAATCCTAAAAGAGTTGGTGTTGTGGTTGATGAACTCGTATAAATAGTTTCAATCGCTGCATTTTTTTTAGCATATAAAGCCTGCCAGCCAATACGAGCACGTGTTGTTTGAGGTACGTCATCTTTGTTTCTACCATTACTTATGCAAGGCAGACCAATAATTTCAACACCCATACCACCACGAACCATAGGCAACAAAGAAGAATGTTCCAAGGTAACAGTGTTAGTTCCACCAATAGCATTAAACATCGTTACTTCTGGCATCGTATATTTAATAAAACCAACTGCTAAATCTGTATAAAGTTTTTTTGCACGATCTTCTTTATCAGGCGCTTTATCATCAAACACTAGCCAACGGCCTTTTTTTTCTATCGTATTTTCATGATGTTTTTTTTCTTTATATTCTCGTTCTTTATGTTTTTTTAATGATTTTTTTGATGGCTCAGCCACAACTCTTGCTTCTGAATATTCTTCTACTATAACTACGTCATTACCTCCGTTACATGAACGTAATGACGTACGCTTTGCCTCTATAGTTGTAATCATCCCTAACACTACTAGCGCGAGCCTCAATCTTTTTTTCATTTCCACCACTCTCCTTTCATCAAAGTTTTAAGAGTCAATATCTAAAGATCTTTATACAACGCACCAGCCTTAGTCAATCATTTTAAGCTTTAGCTATTAAAAAGTTTGATAACTAAAGATTATTCAAAACACTACTTTTTCAAAACACCCTCATACAAAGATCTATGAAAGAAAAAACATCTAAAAAAAGAACTCATTTTATAAAAAAATGGACAAAAAAAAAGACTCTCAATAAAGAGAGTCTTTTTAGACTGGCGGCACCTGCTTTCCCGGTTCGTTTCCAAACAAGTATCATCGGCAGTGCAAACTTAACTTCCGTATTCGGAATGGTAACGGGTGTATCCCTGCACTTATAGCCACCAGAAATTTTTAATAAATTTTTCTTGTAATCAGCTATTTGTAAGTCAAGTAGTTTGACATAAACTACACAGCAATTTGAGGTTAATATCGCAATTAAAACTCTCGACCTATTAGTATTGGTTAGCTTAACGCCTTACGACGCTTACACACCCAACCTATCAACCTTGTAGTCTTCAAGGGGTCTTACTATGTCTGCTTTCGCAGCTAGAGATATCTAATCTTAAAGCGAGTTTCCCACTTATATGCTTTCAGCGGTTATCTCTTACGAACTTGGCTACCCAGCGTTGCTTTTGGTAAACAACTGGAACACCAGAGGTTCGCCCATCCCGGTCCTCTCGTACTAGGGACAGCCCTCTTCAAATATCTTACGCCTACCATGGATAAGGACCGAACTGTCTCGCGACGTTCTGAACCCAGCTCGCGTACCACTTTAATTGGCGAACAGCCAAACCCTTGGGAGCTTCTCCACCCCCAGGATGTGATGAGCCGACATCGAGGTGCCAAACCTTCTCGTCGATATGAACTCTTAGAAAAGATCAGCCTGTTATCCCCGGCGTACCTTTTATCCGTTTAGCAATAGCCCTTCCATATGGAACTACTGGATCACTAAATCCTACTTTCGTACCTGCTCGACTTGTATGTCTCGCAGTCAAGCTCCCTTTTGCTTTTACACTCTACAGACGATTTCTATTCGTCATGAGGGAACCTTTGAACGCCTCCGTTACATTTTGGGA
>CAZQDJ010000035.1:0-6088 GCA_964592275.1 uncultured Pseudomonadota bacterium
ACCGTTTCCATAGATTACTCCCTTTTTTAATTGGTGCGGGAAGAGGGACTTGAACCCCCACTTCGTAAGAAACTGGATCCTAAGTCCAGCGCGTCTACCAATTTCGCCATTCCCGCACTGTAATCTTTTATGGTGGGCCGTGCTGGAATCGAACCAGCAACCTGCAGATTAAGAGTCTGTTGCTCTACCAATTGAGCTAACGGCCCGTCTTAAAGGCATCCCACAAATATTTTCCTAGTGTACCAGACGATCTGATAAAGTAAACGAGGAAAATTAATAAGTTATGCTTTGAGACTTATTTCTTTTTTAGCACTGAGATCTTCAACGAATTTGATAGATTTATCAGTGTGTTTTTGTAGTAATTCACTTAAGCGTTTTGCAAAATCTTCAGAAACATCACCATCTTTTTCAGTATCTCTTACAAGATTATGAAAATATTTACGTACGTTACGAATGGCAACACGAGCTTCTTCTAATTTCTTGTGAAGAAGCTTTGCAAGTTCTTCTCGTCGAGTTGCGCTCATGTCTTGTAAAACGATACGAATAATATGCCCGTCTTGTTGCGGAGTAACGCCAAGATCAGATTCTTTAAGTGCGCGTTCGATATCAATAAGAACCCCTTGATCCCACGGTTGAATAATAATCATACGAGCTTCTGGTGAAGTTACTGTTGCAAGATTTTTAAGAGGAAGTTCGGTAGTGCCGCCATAACAAGAAACTTTGATGTCTTCAACCATCGAAGGGTGCGCTCTGCCAGTTCTAATGCCTACTAATTCATGTTCAAAATGTTTGATACATTTGACCATTTCTGCATCAATTTCATCTTCAAATGGCTTTGTTTGGCCTTCGATTAATACTAATTCTGCCATGTTTATGTCCTAACAGTAGTTAAGCGCCAATTTCGTAGCGAACAAATCTTCTAATTTTGATGCTTTCACCCATTTTTCCAATAAGTTCTTGCAACACTTGCTCAACAGTAAATTTGTCATTTTTAACAAATTTTTGTTGAAGAAGGCAGTTATCTGCATATAATTTTTGAATTTTTCCTTCAAGAATTTTTTCGATAAATTCTTCTTTTTTGCCTTCATTTTTTAATTGTTCGCGAACAATTTCTTTCTCTTTTTCAAGCCATTTTGGATCGACTTCTTCAGGAGTAAGACACAAAGGTTTGATTGCAGCAATATGCATGCAGACATCTTGAGCGAATTTTTTTAGTTCTTCGTTACGTGCTACAAAATCAGTTTCGCAATTGATTTCAATAAGTACACCAAGTGTTGCGCCTGGATGAATGTATGCGTGAATTAAACCTTGGGAGGTTGCATTTCCACCTCGTTTTGCAGCAACTGCAGCACCTTTTTTACGCAGTACGTCGATCGCCATATCGATGTCGCCGTTAGCTTCTTCTAAGGCTTTTTTGCAATCCATCATGCCCATGCTGGTCATTTCACGTAATTTTTGAATGTCTTCTAAACTTACCTTTGCCATGTGTGCTCCCGGTCTTAAGTGATTAAATTTCTTTTAAAGATGTTTCTAGTGTGCCAAAATCAATATCTTTGCGCAAATCGCTACATTCTCTCGGGCCTGCTGATTCCAATAAGTTTTAGACAACGGTCAAAGGTGTCTCGTACAAGAAGAATAAGAAGAAGTCGCGCCCTGCTTTGCGCTACTGATTTAGGCTCAAGCACACGATTGTGGTGATAATAGTTGTGGAAAATATGTGCCAAATCAAGCAAATAATAGGTGAGTAAATGTACTTGATAATTTTTACTAATATCGATTAAAAGTTCACGAAGTGAAGCTATTTTCTTAAGAAGTAAAAATTCTTCCGAGCTTAATCCAGCAACATCTTCTGGGTTAATTTCTAATAGTTCGGAGTGTTCTCTGGTGCGTTCAAGAATTGCTTGGGTACGTACAAAAGCATACTGAAGGGAATAGACAGGGTTTTCATCTGTCTTTTTAAGAGCGAGATCAATATCAAATTCAAGATGTGCATCAGCTTTTCTATTAAGGTAGAAAAAGCGTGCAACATCAGTGCCAACTTCGTCAATAACATCTTTAAGTCCAATTATTCTGCCAGTTCGTTTTGACATGCGCAATTGTTGGCCATCTTCTTTTAACGAGACAAGTTGATATAAAATACAATCAAGTGTGACATCAGTAAGTCCAAGTGCCTGCCGAATACCTTCAAGACGGCGTGGATAACTATGATGATCTTGCCCTAGTACGAGTACGAGTTTACTAAATCCACGTTGTGCTTTATTTAAAAGATAGGCCGCATCGGCAGCAACGTAGGTGTAACTGCCATCTGCTTTTTTAAGAACACGGTCTTTATCGTCGCCAAAGGCAGTTGATCTAAACCAGAGAGCGCCATCTTGTTCATAGGTGTTTCCTGACGTAGCAAGTTGAGCAAGTGCTTCTTTAATAGCTGCAGTGTGTAATGTTTTTTCTGAAAACCAGACATCAAAAGTGATACCGTAAGCAGCAAGTGTTTTTTCAAGAAGGGCAAGCATGTGCTTGTGTCCGTACTCAATAAAAAAACTATCTGGCTGGGCAAGAATGGTTTGTCCGTGTTCTTTAATACATGCTTGCGCAAGTTCGACAAGGTATTCACCTTTGTATGATTCTTCAGGAAGTTCAACCGATTGACCGCATGCTTGTTGGCAGCGAATTTTTAGCGATATCCCAAGCTTTTGCATTTGAGAACCAGCATCATTGACGTAATGTTCTTTGGTTATTTTGAATTGTAAAAAACGCATAACGTTACCAAGAACATCACCGATAATACCTCCACGTCCATGACCAAGATGGAGAGGGCCTGTTGGGTTGGCGCTGACAAATTCTATATTCCAAATGCCTTGTGGTTCATCAAGTTGAAAATAGCTGTCTTTGTTAATAAAAAGATCTTGAGCAAGTTCTTTAAAAGCGTCATGAGTGAAATAAAAATTAAGAAATCCAGGTCCTGCAACTTCTATTTTTTGTAAGGCAGGGTTGGTAAAGCCGGTTGCAATTGTTTGTGCAACTACCCGTGGATTGGTGGCAAGAGCTTTTGCAAGAACCATGGCAGCGTTTGAAACCATGTCCCCAAACTGTTGTTTATCAGAATCGCAATTGAGGGAAAATTCAATGTGAGGGAGTGTTTCTAATGAAAAAGTTTTTGATACATATAAGAAAAACTGGTGTTTAAGATCATGTATGAGCGACATACGGATACCCTTAAAAAGTGATAAAATAATTTTCTCAGTGTATCGGAAAGAGGGTTGAATGACTATTGGATAACAGAAAAGCGCCTCAATTTAAGAAGCGCTTTTTAAAATTACGTATTTATGGGATTTAGCTTGCAGCTATTTGAGCTAAATCGGACGAATGTTGAGCGTTTTTTTCTTTGAGTTCGGCAAGTTTTTTCTGTATATCTTCCAATGTTTTACCAGCTTTTTTGGTCTGGCTGAATTCAACGAATGCGTCAATAGTAGCAGAGAGAGATGTGATGATGTAAGCGGTTGCAAATTTTCCTTGGTTTTCACTAAGTGGTTGTAACATCCCTGTTGCGCAACAAGCACCAATCAAATTTACTGCGGCAAGCATTGCAAGGCGGGAATAGAAGTTTTATTTCTTGTATTCTTATAATTTAACCTGATTAGAGATCAGGCTACGGTTGTTTTTCTTAGTAAACGCTGGAGGGATTGCCACGCAAGCTCGCAATGACATTGATTTTTATTTGTTAATTAATGTTCGGATAAACTTTTAATAAATAAAGGCGCTCTGATTAAGAAGCGCCTTTATTTTTAAGCTAAAATGAGATTTTTACGCTCTTAGTTTATTTAAGCAGTCTTCAAAGTTAGCAATTTGTGCAGTAGACACTGACATTGATTTTAATTGAGTGAGGACTGCTTCTGCTTCTTTTATTAATTGAGCCTTTGTTTTTGTTGTTGTTTGTTCAAGCTTTGTTTGGTGCGTTGCCATGAGTTCTTGTTCTTCTCTATTGCAGCTTCGACGACGTGAAATGTAAGACCTTGCGGTCCCAAAGCCTGATGCAAGAGCAATGACTGCATATTTTGGAGCATCTTCAACAGTATTGGTAATGAGATATGCGGCGCTTGCAATTATGGCTATGCCGATGCCAGCTTTTTCATAACGACCAAGGTTTTTTTTCTCTGCGATCTCTTCAAGATCCTTGTTGTAAGTGTCTCTTGCTTGATTTTGTTTTTCAATTTCTAAGCAAAGATCAAAAAAATAGTTTGAAAGAACATATGCTTTTTGTTCGGCATCTGCAGCTTCTTTTGCTTTTTTAGCAGCTTCTTCGCGTTGCCTTTTTTCTGCTAGCTGTTGTTGGTAAGGATTATGAATTTTTTTTGGAGATTCTTCGGTATATTTTTGTTTTTCAACTTCTTTTTCTAAAACCGTTTTTTTTGATGGTTCTCGTGAAGGGATGCGGGCAAAGTCACCTGATTGATCATCAATATCATCAATTGATGGATTTCCAGAAGTGTCATAAGGATTGTAATTGTAAGCATTGATTAACGGTGTTGAAAGTAATAGGAGGAGAGAAATTTTTTTATATGTTTTCATACGATTCCTTTAATAGTTTTAACCCATAGTCTGATATCGCCTTCACCATGGTGGCGTTTTAGAGGAAAGCGAATGGAATTTTGGGTCATTTTTTATTGTTAAACACGGCAGCAAACTACTTCTTTTCAAAACAACTGTCTAGCTAGTCGGTGCTTTAATCACAATGCTTAATTCAAGGAGAGGGAAATGTATTCATATGAGTTAATCAATGCAACAAAAATCGCTGACCGGATCTTCTGTTGCATTGATTAATGGTTACATAAAGGAAATTGGGAAACAGTTATGAGAACTTGTTCTCTAATGCATCTATTGGTTTTGGATGAGTTCTAAGGCTTTTCGGTTTATTCTTGGCTGTCATCTTGCAAGGTTAGAAAACTATTTTCAAAAAGAAGGCTATTAACAAGAAGGTCGTCAACCACTTCTGCTGATAAAGTTTTCGTCCATATTTCAGGATTAAGAGCGCTAGCAATTAATTCTTCTTCTGAGTTAGTAGATGGTTCTTTAACAATAGAGATATCGGGCTGTTGGTTAACTCTTTGGTCGTTTAGTAAAGAAAAAAAATCGTTAACTTCATTTAGTGGTAAAGTGTTCCATTCAACAGAAGGGATGCTTTGTTGTGGAGCGATGATATCATTTTCAGGAAGAGAAATGTGATTAACAGTGGCATTTGTTAGAGGTTCTTTAGTGTGAGTCGTTATATGTCTTTTTAAGGATGAGAGTCTACTAAAAGCTTTCTTACAATGAGTACATTTATAAGGTTTTTCTCCAGTATGAATTCTTTGATGTGCTGTTAAGTTTGAGGAGGCGCTAAAAGCTTTCCCACAACCTCCATGAGTGCATTTAAAAGGTTTTTCTCCAGTGTGAATTCTTTGATGTCTAGCAAGGCTACTATTGTCTGAGAAGGCTTTTTGACATACTGTACATGCATAAGGTTCCTCTCCAGTGTGAGTTCTTAGATGTCTAGCAAGGCCACTACCGTCTGAGAAGGCTTTTTGACATACTGTACATGCATAAGGTTTTTCTCCAGTATGAATTCTTAGATGTCCTGTTAAGTGTGGGATTTGGCTAAAAGCTTTCCCACAACCTTCATAAGTACATACATAAGGTTTTTCTCCAGTATGAATTCTTAGATGTCCTGTTAAGTGTGACGAGCAGGTAAAAATTTTTTGACAAACATCGCAGGCATAGTCCCTTCGAGCTTTTTTGTGTAATTGTTGATCGTTGTCATCATCATCATCATCGCATGCGTTCTTGGTAAAGGGTTGCGTTATCGCTTCGTCGTATTCTTCTTCGTGATTGCTATAATCATCGCCAGCACCAGCACCATCATCTGAATAATCATTATCAGTGTAATAGCTAGGATCATAACCACATGCTGCGTTAAGCAACGGCTGTACGCAAAGGAAGTTAAAAAACAGTGTTATATTTAAAAAAATCTTTTTTGACATGAGACCTCCATTTAAGGGTTTGGTCGATTTACATCTGAAAGTTTCCACTAGCATCGGGATTTAGCTCCAAAGCA
>CAZQDJ010000036.1:0-5807 GCA_964592275.1 uncultured Pseudomonadota bacterium
GGGGAAGAATGAATTCTTTCAAAGAAATGGGTTTAAACCCAATAATCAATATATCGCTTGAATCGCTCAATTTTACAGTACCAACACCAATTCAAGCACAAACCATTCCATTGGCACTTGCAGGGAAAGATATCCTTGGATCAGCCCAAACAGGTACCGGTAAAACATTATCTTTTGCTATTCCATTAGTAAGTAAGCTTTTAGATAATCCCACAGATATGGCTTTGGTACTTGTTCCAACACGTGAATTAGCTCAACAAGTTTTAACTGCTATCAAACAAGTAGCAGGCAGAAATCGTAGCTTAAAAGCTGCTCTTTTAATTGGTGGAGACTCGTTCTTTAAGCAATTACAACAGCTTCGTTCAGACGCTCGCATCATCGTAGGAACACCAGGACGCGTTATTGATCATCTTAAGCGTAACACCTTAAAACCTGAATTATTTCACTTTTTAGTGCTCGATGAAACTGACAGAATGTTTGATATGGGATTTGAAAGCCAAATCGACCAAATCATCAAACAAATTCCTCAAGAACGCCAAACACTTATGTTCTCTGCAACGTTGCCAGCATCAATTATCAAAACTGCATCACGTTACTTATTACAACCGGAACGCGTATCTGTTGGTGACAATTCAAGCCCAGTAGCAAAAATTAAACAAGATGTACTATTCGTAAGCGAATCTGAAAAAGAATCTAAACTTATTGAAGAATTAGAAAAATATTCAGAATCAATCGTTATTTTTGTGAAAACAAAATGGAATGCTGATAAGCTTGCCGATAAATTATCTTCACTTGATCACAAAGCAGTTGCTTTGCATGGTGACTTACGTCAAAACAGACGTGAACGCGTTATTGCTTCTTTCCGTAAAGGTACGCATAACATTCTCGTTGCAACTGATATCGCAGCTCGCGGTCTTGATATTCCAGCAATTCGTCACATCGTTAACTACGATTTGCCACAATGCCCAGAAGATTACATTCACCGTATTGGAAGAACTGGACGCGCAGGCGCTGAAGGTTTTGCTCTTTCGTTGGTAACTCCTAAAGAAACCAAAAGCTGGAAGATTATTAACAGATTTGCAAATACCACAGAAGGTATTACCGATTCTGATCGCGCATCTCTTTCTCATAAACCATCTCGCGGTGGTAGCAGAGGTGGAAGTGGTTTCGGCGGCGGCGCTCGTCGTGATTCACGTGATGGCGGTAGCCGTGGTGGAAGAAGAGAATTTGGTTCACGCGATAGATTTAGCGATCGTTCACGTAGCGACCGTCCTTCATTCAAAAGAGATTTCTCTGATAATGATGGCGCTTCAGAAGGTGGATTCGAACGTAAACCTCGTTTTGAACGCTCATTCACTCCTCGCTCATCAGAAGATGGCGGATTCAAGCCTCGTTCTGACCGTCCATTTACTCCAAGATCATCAGAAGAAGGTGGATTCAAACCTCGCTTTGATCGCTCAGCGTCATCAGATCGTCCTTCATTTAGAAAAGATCGTCCGTTTACTCCTCGCTCATCAGAAGATGGTGGATTTGAACGTAAACCTCGTTTTGAACGATCATCATCAAGCTCTAGCTTTCCATCAGATCGTCCACGTAGAGAATTTACACCACGTGATGGCGATGCGCCAAGAAGAGCTCCTTTTGATAGATCATCATCAGAACGTAGAGGCGGCAGTTTCTTTAAAAAAGATGGCGACCGTCCATTTACTCCACGTTCAAGCAGTTCTGAAGGTGGGTTTAAACCACGTTTTGACCGTCCTGCTCGTAGCTTTGACTCTTCAGCGCCACGCTCTGAAGGTTTCAAGCCACGCTTTGATCGTCCTTTTGATTCAGAATTCAAACGTAAAAAACATGATTAGTTTTTAACGTTTATAAACAAGAAAAGAGAGGCCCTAAAAAGCCTCTTTTTTTTAGTATCTAGATTGAATATTAACCACCATTTTCTAGGTGACTTGCAAGCGCATTGGCATGATCAACTTTTAACCATTCAATTAAAACTTTTTTTAATGCTTGTGGTTTAAAATCAACGTTTTGTAACGCGGTAATCGCTACCCAGGCAAAAGCAGTATGATCCTCAGGAGATTGTGGCACGATCTGACTATCCAGATCAGGTGCATCAACTACGTAGATAAAATTATATTCATGGCTATGACATTTATCGGGATTGTTCGGTATAAAGCTGTACTCGAAACAACCAAGAAATCGTTGTACGGTGCAAACAAGACCAAGCTCTTCTGCTAGCTCTCGTTCTAGTGCGTATGCCGCACTTTCACCATGTTCAACATGCCCACCTGGTAAAAAGTAAAAAGGAAGTTTTTTATTATTAACACACATCAAAAGCTTTCCGTCTTTGATGATAACCGCCCGTGAAAGTACGTGAATAGCTTTTTGCATAGTGCCTCTTTTTTAAAATTATTTTTTACACTCATACACAACCAAAATGTCTTCAGAGTCAGGAAGTGTACCATGTTCAAACGCTTTTACGATCTTGATTGTTTCAAATCCAGCAGCTTGTAATTGTCCAAGCATTTCTGCATTAGAATACAAACGTAGCGCATGTTCTTCTGTTTCTGCTTCCAATACTTTTCCTTGTTTATCTTGCACCGCATACCGACGCTCTACCTGCACCACTCCTTTATTCATTGGATGGTAGAACGAATCTACTACCAAAGAACTTCCATCAGCTCGATCATAAGAGTCAGAAAGCCAGGTATTATATTCTATTTTTTGTGCAAGAGAGCATGTCATTATTTCAAGAACTAAGACTCCATTGGGAAGTAATGAATCATACAAAGCCTTAAGACTTTTTTTTACCGCATCAAGATCATCAATCAAATTAAAAGAACCAACAGGGATAAAGATCAGAGCATACTGATTCTTACTAGCAAGATCTTCTATAAAACCAAACCATACATTTGGAACTAACCCCACACTTTTACATCGCTCAAAAAGGCGTGCAAGCATTGACTCACTTGCATCAAACCCTTCTACTACAAAACCTTCTTGTATTAATGGAATGAGAAAATGGCCTGTTCCACACATCGGTTCAAGAATAGGACCGCGTGCCTGTTTTGCATACTGCAAGTAAAACTGCCATTCATCATCTGGCAACATCGGCTTATGAAGATCGTAATACTCGGTGCATAATGAACGATATGTCTGTAATTTTTTTCTCATTATCACTCCCTTCTTTTATTCTTTCTTTTATAATTGCGGTAGGTGCTTCTATTTCTAAATCTTTGTGACAAAAAGTGTAACTCGTATATTCTAAAAAAGGCAGCTTTTAAAACCTTTTTTTTAAGAATACAATGATGCATCTACAATTTTGGGACACCCTCCACGCAGTAATACTCTCACGAGCGCTTTATAGTGCAGCAGAACTTGGATTAGCTGATCATCTACATCCACAAGCTCGCGATCTCACGGCACTCGCTTCTTTAACTGGCACCGATGCGCCTTCGTTAGAACGTCTTCTACGTTTTTTAATAGTAGCGGGTTTTTTTGATAAACAACCTGATGGTACCTACCGTAATAACGTCTCTTCTGAGTACATGCGCAAAGACCATCCACAAACCATGTATCCTTTTTTATTGCATGATGACGAAACACGCTGGAACTCGTTTGGTCACCTTAGTTACTCAGTTAAAACTGGAAAACCATCATTCGATATGCTCTACGGAAAAAGCTATTTTCAGTACCTTTCAGAGCACCCAACATTAAGTCACCGTTTTGATTTAGCAATGACCATTATCTCAGACCAAGAAGAAACAACTATTGCCAACACTCTTTCTTTTGAAGGTACCGTTGCTGATATTGGTGGAGGAAGAGGAACTCTCCTTAAAAAAATTATGCCCGCCAACCCAGCAGTAGAAAAAACAGTATTATTTGATCTTCCACAAGTTGTCACTGCCATTTCTAATGCCGACCTTGCGCCAGTTACCAAAGCACTCGGCGGCAGTTTTTTTGAACCAATCAATATTGAAGCAAACATTTTTATTCTTAAACGCATTCTCCATGACTGGAACGATGAACAAGCAATCACCATTCTCAAAAACATTGCTGTTACCATGCGAGCTACAGACACTTTGTATATTATCGATGCCATTGTTGATGAATGCGCTGACAAAAAAATGATCACTGCTGTTGACCTTGGACTGTTTGCTATTTTCGGTGGCAAAGAACGCGATTATGCTGAATTTCAAAACATTTTTACAGCAGCGGGTCTAACCCTAATAAGCCGCAAAGCTATTGCGCCAACGCTCCACGTTATGAAATGCCAGAAAAAATAATGTTACAGGCTCCATCGCTTACGCAGAATATGAAAGCTTTGAGGGTCAGGATTGTTTTTCACAAATTCCATCACTTGAGCAGCAGTTTCAAACGGAGAAGAGTTTGTTGTATCAACAGTCAGATCGTAAGGCCAATCGAGGGTTGGTACAATTTTCATTTGCATACGCGCTAACCCTTGGCCACGATTTCCTCGCAAAATTTCTCGCTCTTCAAGCGTCTTTAAATCACAGTGCACCCACACAAAGTATACTTTTTGGTGCGCAAGATGTTTAACATACCCACGCAAAAGATCTTCTTCAAGCACTACTTCATCAATTAAAAGATTTAACTTGTTATCGGCCATAGTGTTAATCACTTGTGGAATTGTATGCATCACTTGCATTCCAAATTCCCCATTTTTTACTTCCATAGTTGGTCCTTGTCCATCACGTCCTGGAACATAATAAAAACCCTGATGCGATTGTGGTCCATACATAACATAGTTACTTGGCATCATTGCCCAAAAACTATCAATCCCCACCGAGAGCCATGGCATCTCTGCTTTAAACTGAAACGCCTTGATAATCGTTGACTTACCAGATGATGAACATCCATTAAAAAAAATAAGCATAAAAACTCCTTACTAGTACAAATATAATTGACCTAAAAAGGGTATCATTAACTGCATTCATATTTTTATCATTTTAAGAAAATTCTTTTGTTTTTGTTGTCTCTTTAATCAGAAAAACCCTATTCTGCATTATAAAAAAGGAAGGCAAAATTATGAAAAAAATATTCTTACTTTACTTTGTAATGATCATTTCTTCTAAAATTTTAGCAGCAGAACAAGCAAGTGTACCTATGGTTACCATTGTTAATAAAAATCGGTTTTTTACTTTAAGGCATAGATTACGAGCACTCTCGCTTGCTATTGACCATGTTTGTAATATAAAAATTTCTCCCGATACTGGAGAAGCCGATCTGCCAAAAGTAATGAAGAGCAAAAACCTTCGCATTGATGTTTTGCGACAAACTTTTTTAGAAGATCGGTGGGCAACGCTCATATTTGTTGATCAAATTCTTAAAGACTATGAGCAAACAGGAGCTCTCATAATACCTGTTGAATTGCTTCGCGAAATAACAATGACCCCGATTGAATACAAAAATATTCTCGAAGAAGAAAATGTTTTAAAGCTTGCGTAAGCTCAAAGTTTATTTTCCTAGAGCTTATCCGAAAATTACTTCAAGCCATCTTTTAAGTTTGTTTTTTTACTGTCATCCCCAGAGAACGAGGTCACGGCGAAACATAAAATGTTTCGTTAGACTGAGTGAACGGTACGGGGATCCAGTCGTAACAAAACAAAGTCATCATAGTCCAAATGCTATCTAGTATCGATTATCCATCTCTATACAATCAAAAAATAATGACTTCTTCCTGTAACGTGCCCTCTTTCGCTAAAGCTTCAGCGTGGCACCACGCCTTAGCCTCGAAGATCGCGCCATAGTTTCGTAGACCGCGCCTTAGCCTCGAAGATCAC
>CAZQDJ010000037.1:0-5640 GCA_964592275.1 uncultured Pseudomonadota bacterium
TGTATGTGTTGGATACAAATGTCCTTTTGCACGATCCGCGCTCATTGTTTAGTTTTCACGGAGCATTGGTTGGTATTCCTATCATGGTCCTTGAAGAACTTGAAAAATTTAAACGAGAAACTTCTGGCAGAGGAAAAAATGCTCGAGAATCTGTTCGCTATCTTGATCAGTTGCGTGAACAAGGAAACTTAAGCGATGGTGTTGCCATGGATGGAGGAGGGATGTTACGTGTGCTCTTTACGCCGGAACATGCTCTTCCTAATTTTCCTCTTGATACCGGAATCATGGACAATAAAATTTTGATGACCGCTGCAGCTTGCAAAGATAAATATGATGTGCGCTTTATTTCTAAAGATTTAAATGCTCGTGTTAAGTCTGATGTAATTGGTCTTCCTGCAGAAGATTATCTTAAGGGATATGTTCCTCAGGATGAATTTTATAAAGGATGGGTTAAGATTCCAGTTCCTTCTATTCAGTTAAAACAAGATATTCCAGATGCACTTAAAGAAATGGCAAAGGCGAATCCCTTTATTCTTAATGAATATATTCTTGTTGAAAGTCAGCATAATCCTTTTAACTATCGAGTTTTCCGCTACGTTGGAGGGCAACGTCAATTTATAGCAGTTAATGCACCTAAACTTACGTGGCCTATTGAACCACGTAATCCGCAGCAACTTATGGCTCTTGATGCATTGTTAGATCCTTCATTGGACTTTGTTACACTCATTGGGCCTGCAGGAACCGGTAAAACATTTATTGCGTTACTTGCAGGGTTGTATGAGGTGCTTACCAGTGAGGTGTATACAAAGCTTCTCGTGTCACGTCCTGTTATTCCATTAGGGCCAGATATTGGCTATTTGCCAGGTGATGTGCAAGAAAAATTACATACATGGATGCAGCCTATTTTTGATAATTTAGAAGTTATTATTCAAGGAGTGAACAAATCTCGTCAATCGCAACATCATGGAGAAGCGCAAGAAGAAGGGGATGAGAATACTCATGGAAATGGCAATTATAGAAAAGATAAAAAACATCGAGGCAAAGAAAAGAAATCGTTTTACGGAACGGTGAATGATCTTATTCATCACGATAAACTGAGCCTTGAGGCTATTACTTATATGCGTGGTCGTTCAATTCCAAATCAATTTATTTTATTTGATGAAGTGCAAAATTTGAGTCCACATGAAGTTAAAACACTTATCAGTCGCGTTGGACAAGGAAGTAAAATTGTATTTTGTGGTGATCCTTCACAAATTGATTCTCCTTACCTTGATTTCAGCAGTAACGGGTTGGTGATTGCTAGTGATAAGTTTAAAGGGCAGTCATTATTTGCAACGGTCTATCTTGAAACAAGTGAACGTAGCGTGTTAAGCAGCTTGGCAAGTGAGCTTTTGTAATTTTTTTAAGTGAGCGGTAGTGCGAACTTTGCTTCGCATTTTTGCGCTATCGCTCATGTTAATTCTTGTATCGGTAGAAGATCCTATTTTTCTCTGAAAATCATCTAACTGTTTTCCTGCTTGTTGATGTTCTTGCTTAATTGCTTTTAAAGATCCACTTTCTCCTGATGGATGAGAGACCACTCCAATAAATGATTTATTATTTGTTCTTGTATCTATGGTAGCCCAGAGATCATGATGGTGTGCATAGGATCGTTTAATAAGATTGCAATACTCAAAAATATGTTGTCCTAGATATGCTAATGGTTGTTGGAGATCTTGCCCTTCAAAAATATTTTGTAAAGAACGTTGGTTATTGTTTAATAGTAAGCGAACATTGTACAGGTTAGTGTGCTTATTGATAAATGATTCTGGATAGCTCGTTTGTGGCGATGCTGGAAAATGGACCGCATTGCTAAGTTTGTAAGCGTGTTGTGTATAAAATGAATACATTGTTCCTATTTTAGAAAGCTTAGGATAAAAAAAATCTTTGTTTGCTTTATCAGTAGGCAGAGGAGTTCCTATTTCTACCACAGCAGAAAGAGAAAACGCTTCGTTTTTTAAGTGTTGGGTTGCATAGTTAAGTAAAAGGCCACTTCGACCTTCAGTTATAATCAGGTAATAACAGGTGTGTGATTTTTTGAAATTTAGATGAAGGCGAGTGAGTGCTTGAGTAAAGACAAATGCTGCATCAGTAAGATTGTTTTTCCCTCCATTATCTTTCCATCCAAAGTGTAACGCATGAGTCGGTTTAGAGTTTATTTCAGGAGTTCCAGGTTTAATGAAATCTTTTGGAATAATGGCTCCTTGACTATCTTTTGTTATGTTTGAAAAGAGCTTGTAAAGAGTTTCTTTATTTTTGATAAACGCAAACTCTTTTTTTGTTTTTGCATTATTTTTGATGTTATTTGGAGCAGAAATCAAAATATAAAAAAAACATGCAGTTTTTGGTTGTTGTGAATTACTTTCAAGAGATGGTTGAGATGAATGGAGAATTGTAAATTCTTTAGGAATAGATGGCGTGATGCGTGTTGATAGAGTGGAAGCATGTATAAGTGATATACTCAATAAATTTATAAAGCAGATCAATTTTTTCATGGTATTCCTTTTTTTAATAACGGCTCTAAAAGGCGTTTAGAAGGTTTAGCCTGACAGAATAGAGGTTAGAAAGTAAAGGAATTACAGGAAATAATCCGCTTACAAATGAGGATCAAAGCTCGGTGCAAAGGTTTTCTTTTTAATTGTTCACAGGCAAAGCGTGAACATGAAGGAGTAAAAAAACAAAAAGCTGGACCAAGAAGTAAAGGACGAATGGTTTTAATACAAAAAATAAAAAATGAAGCAACAATGTTCATTTGATAATGGAATGGATAAGGTGACGAAGTTTGTCAAAAGGAATAATAAGAGATTCTTTGCCAAATAATAAAACACAATCATAGGGTTGCTGGTAGAGTTTACCTTCGCGATAGATTGCTCTGACTCTGCGACGTAAAAGATTACGATAAGGAGCTTTACCTACCTTGCGTGGCGTGACGATAAGAACTCGTCCCAATGGTCCACTTGCAGGAGCCCTTAAAATACGAAGACCGGGCAATTTTACTTTTGCTCGTGCACTTTTAAAAAGTATTTCCACTTCTGTACGTGTGAACGATGAAAGCTTTTTGCCCGGTTTCATAAGATTTTAGTCTGCGCGAACGGCTAAACGTGAACGGCCTTTGGCTCTTCGACGTTTGATGATCTTTCTGCCCAAACGGGTAGACATACGTTTTCTAAAGCCGTGTTTTCTATTTCTTTTTTTCTTGCTTTTTCTAAAAAAGGTAACGGACATTCCGGCCCCCTCCAATGCTAAAATTCACTTAGGATTGTACTAGTGTAAAGGTAAAACGATGTTTTTTCAAGTTACAACAGACCTTCTTTTTCAAGGTATGTTTGTGCATCTAGCGCTGCCATACACCCAGACCCTGCTGATACGATTGCTTGTTTATAGCGATAGTCAGCCACATCCCCAGCAACAAACACACCTGGGATTGATGTGGTTGTCTGATTTTTAAGCACAATATAGCTATGTTTATCGAGCTCTAATTGTCCTTGAAAAGGAGAAGTGTTGGGTTTTTGTCCAATAGCCAAGAAGACGACATCTGCTGGCAACTCAGAGACTTGATTCGTTTCTTGGTGGGTGATGGTAATTTTTTTTATCGTATTTCCATCTCCTTCGATTGTAGAGACAGTACTTGAATAAATAACCTTAATAAAAGGCTTTTCAAGCACACGCTGTTGCATGATGGGTGATGCAGTAAACTTTGATAGAATGTGAACGATGGTAATTTTTTGTGTATATCTGCTCATGAACAGTGCCTGTTCCATGGCAGTGTCTCCGCCGCCAACGATAATCACTTCTTTGTTAGGATAGAAGGCTCCATCGCATATAGCGCAGGTACTCACCCCTTTTCCTAAATAATCTTGCTCCCCTTTACAATTAAGCAAATTGGGAGAAGCGCCTGTTGCGATAATGACCGAATGAGTAAGAAAAATTTGATTTTTGTTGGTAGTGATTTTAAAAGGACGAACAGAAAAATCAACTGATGAAACTGATCCAGGAACAAAACGTGCTCCGAAATGTTCCGCGTGATCTCGCTTAAGCATCATGAGCTCTGGTCCCAAAATACTTTTATGACCAGGCCAATTTTCTATAATTGTTGTGTTCATAAGTTGTCCGCCAGGCCTATCTCCCTCGATAATGAGGGGCTTAATAAATGCGCGAGCAGCATAGACTGCAGCAGTAAGACCAGCGGGTCCTGAGCCTATGATGATAAGGTTTTGAATAGCTTGAGTATCAGAATTCATGATCCTATTTTTGTTTTAGTAAGGTATAAAATTGCATGGTTAAGTGTTTTTTCTTTCAAACAACACTGTGCCAAGAGCGATGCCGACAGAGGCGTTTCGCGTCCTGAGAACTTTGTTGTAGGGGGCTCAAAATAAATGAATTCACTAGTGCGAGAGCGACACATAAGATTGAGATATCCTTTTATATCCATAGTATTGACTGTTATTTTTTCAAGGAATGCAAGTTGTTGAATAAGTACACTTTCTTTGAGTTGTTTTTCAGCAAGTTGAGTGATTTTTTCTCTAAAATCTGGCTGCATTTTGTAAACATGATAATCAGGTTGCCCATGAACCATTTCAAGTATAGCTTTTTCTTGACGCAAAACAAGGTGAGAGGGAACAGAGATAACGTGCTTTAAGAGTAATGCTTTGAGTGTCTCTTCGGATGTTGCGCGTCGTTGAGAAATATCGTTTCGATAAGAAAATACTTCAATACATTTTTGATGAAGATCTTTTGCATTTTTGAGTTTAAAATGGCGTTTAAAATGTTCAACGCAAAAATAGGCTTGAGAAAGATAATCAACAATTTCAACTAAAAAAAGATAATTTGTATCAAGATGAGTGCTAAAATGCTCTTGGAGTCCAGGATGGTCAGTGATGAATGATTCTCCTACTTTTTTCCCTACAAATAATGTTTGAAAAGGATTATCAGCTTCTTCAGTTCCAATTTTTAACCAAAGCAGTTCTTTAAGGTCTCCAAAGAGAGGTTTTTTATTTTTATCAAGAAGACATACTTGAAAATTAACCCAATCGCCACTATTGATAATATTAGGTTTTACTAATTTAGAAGCTTCTTGTTCTTCTTTGAGAAAGTTTTCAACTTGCCGATCGAGGTCTTTATAGTTTTTACGTTTAGGGGCCTTAAATGGCAAGCGCTTCCATCCATTGAGTGGAATTGGTTTTGCAAGAAAAAGTGAAAAACTAAAAGCAGCATTCTGTTTTGCCGCGACCAAAATATTGGTAAGTCTTGGCTCTCCTACAAAAAATATTTTTTCATCTTGAAGTTTTCTAGAAAGCCAATCAATGACAAAATATTTAAAAAAGAATTCTTTAACATGCTCAAGAAGATGAAGTTGGAAATTTTGCTCAATATAAGAAATAGGAGCATTGCCTCGTGTAAACCCATAGATATGAGAATTTTGTTTTTGTTGATCAGAGGCTTCATGATAAAGTTTGTCAACGTATTCATGAGGTACTATTATGGTGACATATCCAAATTGTTGGCTACTTTGCTTGAGAGAAAAAGATAAAGGAGATAACGTCTCAACCGTTTCCATAGATTACTCCCTTTTTTAATTGGTGCGGGAAGAGGGACTTGAAC
>CAZQDJ010000038.1:0-5486 GCA_964592275.1 uncultured Pseudomonadota bacterium
AGTTGGCGCAACAGGTACAACAGGTGCAGTTGGAGCTACAGGTACAACAGGTGCAACAGGCGGTACTGGCTTGGGAGTGTATGGCTATGGGTATAATACTAATGCATACACTGGAGTAGATGTGATTCAATCCGGATCAAATATTCCTTTAAGTTTTACAGCAGTAGCTAATATGCTTTACGAAGTTACCGATAATTATTTACAAGTAAAATCAGGACAAGCGGGTTTCTATCTTATTCAATATTATGTGTACGGTACTGCTGCAGGAGGTGATACAATTGCTGCAGCTATAAAGGTTGTTGGTAGTGGTGTCGCCCCTGCGACTATATATGAATCGCCATCTTATGGAGTAATCGGATCTTCGGCAGTTGTTACTGGGTATCTAGTTTTGAATTTGAATGAGGGTGATAAGATTTATCTTATTAATACTACGGCTACAGCAGTTGGAGCAGGAGATAGTCTTAATTTGGCTGCTTCTACTGACAGTACTCCTACTGCTATAGCTAATGCTGCTTTGATGGTTATGAAGATAGCGTAGAATAGTTGTCATAAAGAAAAATAAAAACCGCCAGAGTTTTAATTCTGGCGGTTTTTATTTTGTGTTGTGTATAAGTTCGTTATTTTTTAGCAATGTGCGCAGGAGTTTTTACTTGTTGTGTCACTTCGCTATGTTTTTTTATGAGTTCAGTTAATTGCTCTTTTGTTTTTGAACCTTCAACTTGTTCAACAAGTTTTCCTTTTTTGAAAACTAAGAAACTTGGAATTTTATTGATTGGTCCTATCTTGTATTCATTTTGAACGTGCTTTAACAACGATGCTGGGTCACCGAAATAGCTTCCAAGTGAAAGTAGGGCGTAGGTAGCTTTATCATGGAGTTCAGCGCCACTTTCTGCAAAAACAGGACCCATCAATCCACACCATTTGCACCAATCAGATCCAACCAAAACGATCGTTAGATCATTTGCAAGAGTAGTCTTGAGATTGGCCATTGTAAGAATAATAGGACTTTGAACAGGTTTTGTTTTTTTAGTAAGCGCTCGGCGCAATGATTTTTGTTTTTTATCGACTGTTTGCTGTGTAGTGTCTGGTGTAGCGTCAAGATAAAAACTTACAACCAACAATGACGCAAGAAGGGGACTTTTCATAGAACTCTCTTTTTGGTAATAGAGTGAATTAAAGACCGATAAAATCTTCTATTTTTGCGCGTAAATCATCTTTGCTCATGTATCCTGTTTCTTTATGTTTGATTACATTGTTTTTAATGAACACAAACGTAGGAACTGAGGTAACTCCATATTGAATAGAAAGCTCACGAGCTTCATCAACATTGAGTTTTACAAATTTGCAGTGGTCTCCGAGTTCTTTTTCAAGTTGTTCGAAAATAGGATTCATTTGCTGACATGGTCCACACCAGGTTGCATAGACATCAACAATAACTGGTAATTTTGAATTATTTATTTCCTCAGTGACATTTTCTTTGGTGATTATGATAGCCATATCATCCTCTTTCATTGCTAATTTTTTACCATTTCTTGACCACCATAAAGATAGCGAATGCTTTAAAAAAAGAAAGCATAGAGTTCCCTTATATCGTTTAGGTTTTGCTTTATCATGGAAATCTGATACGACTCTTCTACTCGTCGTCCCCAGCGATAGAAATAGCCGCGTCCGAATGGACGAGTGGCGTATGACTGAGCGTTGGGGATTAAGCACTAAACAAAACTTACTAAAAATCTAGAGATTTATTTTTGTACTAAAAGCATTTTTAACATAAGAAAAAAGGCGTTTTGCTTTTGATGAAGTTTCTTGAGCAGTTTGTACAGATTTTTGCGCTGATTTTTTTTGTGTAAGTTCTGGTTCTTGTTGTTTGTAGCCATCAATGACTATTTCGATAATTGAACGAAGTTTGATTTCTTTTTCAATAGGACCAGCACTGTTTACTTGATCAAAAAAAAACCTTTTATCCGCTTCAATCATGTAGGCATTTTTACTTTTTTCTGCATTTTTTGAAATAATGTCTACTACGATATACTCACGATTACCAAATTTTTGAGGTTTTTGATTAGGAGAGACGATTATTTTTGAAATTTCTGAAAGATCTAAACGAGTAATATTGTCAGAAGGATCATAAGCTACTGTTGCGTTAAGTGGCGGTTGTTGGTACGCAGGTATGGCGCTGTAAAGTCTATCGATGGTGATATTTTCTGCTTTAAAAATTTCTCTCAAGTCAGTAACAGTTCCATAGAAATTAACTTTTGGTTTTCCTCCTCCAGCACTATCTTGTGAGCTAAAGTGGGATAATAAAACAAAGGCAAATGTGGCAAGGGAAAGACGGGTGTATGAGTTCATGAATAGGCTCCTTAATGAGGGTAAAAAGTTAGATTTCAGTTTTACTACACCGCGTTGGGAGGTGCAAGGTTACAGATAAGCTTGTATTGCTTTCTACGTCTCTAGATCAAAAAGCTTGCTAGAAGATGTTTTTAAGCCTAGATAAGCTTCTGACGCTACTTGCGGGTAATCTAAAACCAGGTACACTAAATGAATAAAGACGTTATAAATGAATCTCTAAAGAAAGGGTTCACCTATGTTTGAACAAAATTCATATACCATGCCGGGTACAGCGCGTGAGTTTATGTATAAAGTTTATGGTTGGATGTCAGCAGCCTTGGCTGTAACCGCTGCAGTTGCTTATTATGTCGGTACAACTCCTGCGATTTACACACAAATTTTTCAGTCTCCATTTTTACTTATTGGCATTGTGATTGCACAAATAGCCTTAGTCATGTTCCTTCGTTGGAAAATCATGAGCTTTTCTCATGCTGAGGCAGTGGTTGCTTTTATGGCTTATGCATTATTGGTAGGGATAACTACCGCTTCAGTTTTGCTGATATACACCATGGCATCAGTATATCTCGCGTTTATTGTAACTGCTGGGATGTTTGGCGCGATGGCTTTGTATGGTTATTACACAGAGGCTGATTTGAGTAGCATGGGTAGTTTTTTAGTCATGGGATTGTGGGGAGTTATGCTTGCAATGCTGGTGAACATGTGGTTCCAAAATCCTCTAGCTGATTATTACATTAGTTTAGCTGCTGTTGGTATTTTCACCTTGTTGACTGCTTATGATGTTCAAAAAATTAAGCGCCTTGGTGAATCATTGACAGTTGATGCTGAAACAAAGAAAAAGTTAGCAATTTTGGGAGCGTTAACGTTGTACCTTGATTTTATTAACTTGTTCTTGAATTTGCTAAGGGTTATGGGAAAAAAACGGGATTAGATACGTTTTATAAGTAAAAAAAGCGGTCTCGTTTTTTACGATGGCCGCTTTTCATTTCATATGGGGTAGGGCCTGTTCTTAGAAGTTCGTAAGAACGAAGAAGAGTTTAGGGTAAAAATAAAAATCGAATAGGAAAAAGTGTTCGCATGATACAGATAAAAGATATTTGTCTCGATTTTGGTTCTCAAAAAGTTTTTGATCATCTTTCGATGAACGTGAACCAAGATCAACGTATTGGTCTTGTTGGTCGTAATGGTATGGGTAAATCAACATTACTAAAAGCGATTGATAAGATACAGCCTCTTGACCGAGGAACTATTAATATTACCAACAAAATGAACGTGGCTTATATGCCTCAAGAAATGGTACTTGCAAGTACAAAAACCATTCTTGAAGAAGCATTGAGCTCCTATAAAGATGTTGGTGTATTGCGTGAACGTGCGTTGCAGCTTGAAGCTCTTATAGCTGCACAGGATACTGCATGTCTGGAAGAGTATTCTGAAGTAAGTGGGCGCCTTGCCGAACTTAATGTTGAGTACGCCATTGCCGAAACCAAAAAAATGCTTTTAGGCCTTGGGTTTAAAATTACTCAACTTGATGATCCTGTTAGTACTTTGAGCGTTGGTTGGCAGATGCGTGTAGTTCTTGCAAAGTTATTATTGCAAAAAGCTGACTTTTATCTGTTTGACGAACCTACAAACCATTTGGATCTCGTTGCTAAAGACTGGTTTTTAGAATTTTTAAAAGAAACAGATTTTGGCTTTATGCTTGTTTGTCATGATAAGTATTTTCTTGATGAAATGTGTAACGTTATTCTTGAACTTGATCGTGGTAAAGGTACCATCTATTACGGTAATTACACCGATTATGAAGAAGAAAAAGAATCTCGCTTACAAGTTCTTACACAACAAGCAAATTTGCAGCAAAAAGATATTGATCGTAAGAAGAAATTGATCGAGCAATTCAAGGCAAAAGCAAGTAAAGCAAAAATGGCACAAAGTATGCAGAAGATGCTTGATAAGGAAGAAATTATTCAATTGCCACCTGATGCTCGTACTGTACGTTTTACCTTTCCTCCAACAATCAGACCAGGTCGCATTGTTCTTGAAGTGCAGGACATAGGATTTGCTTTTGATAATAAACAAATTTTTGACCATGTGAGCTTTCAGATTGAACGTGGTGATAAAGTTGCCTTAGTTGCACCAAACGGTATGGGTAAAACAACGCTGTTTAACGTTCTCTGTGGAAAATATAAACCACAGCATGGCAAAATAGAGTTTGGGTACAATGTAAAACATACGATTTTTGAACAAGATCAAAATCGTGTACTTAATCCAAATAAGACGGTTGCAGAAGAAGTTCTTGATAATTGTACCAAGTCAGAACAAGAAGTACGTTCATTTTTGGGTGCGTTCTTATTTGGTAAAGATGAAATTAAAAAGAAAACCAAAGTATTGAGTGGCGGTGAAAAAAACCGACTCAGTATGGTTAAGGTTATGTTGCAAGATGCAAATTTTTTGCTTCTTGATGAACCTACTAACCATTTGGATATTTCTTCAAAAGAGATTTTGTTAAAAGCCTTACAGCAATTTGATGGTACTATTCTTTTTGTATCGCATGACCATGACTTTATTAACAAACTTTCTAATCGCGTGATTGAACTTACTCCTACTGGTGTGCATAGCTATCACGGTAACTATGATTTGTTCTTGCAGCAAAAAAGAGATGCTGAACGCTTGTTAAAAAAAGCTGGTTCTCTTGATGGTGCTGATAGCAGCGATAAAAATGGTTCTGGTAAAGAAGATCGTAAAGCAAATCATGCTGCTAAAAAAGACCAACAACGTCTTGAAGGCAAGATTGCTCGTCTTGAAGCTGAAATTAAACGTCTTCAGAATTCATTTGCTGATATTGATTATGGAACTCCTGAGTTTGATGAAACTGATAAAGCACTTGATGCAGCGCAAGCAGAGCTAGCAACTGTTCAAAAAGAATGGGAAAAGATCGCTGCTCAAAACTAAAACTTTTTGATTAGAATGTCATCCCCAGAGAATGAAGTCGCAGTAGTGCGAAATGCAACGAGCGCGCTAGCGATTGTTGAAGCACTAGCTAGACTGAGTGAACGGTATGGGGATCCAGACGTAACAAGAAGAAATCATTACCTACATTTACACGTGAAAGTTTCCATCTAAGTTGAAAAGAAGGGCTAGAG
>CAZQDJ010000039.1:0-5159 GCA_964592275.1 uncultured Pseudomonadota bacterium
TAAATGGAAAAGTTACTACTAATCTTGGTGGAACTGATAGAGCTAATACCTGTGTACTCCAGCCTGATGGGAAAATAATCGCAGCTGGTACTAGCAGTAATGAATTTGCTCTTGTCAGATACCTTAGCCCCTTTACTTTAGAAACATTCACTGCAAGCTACGGAAATGTTGGGTTATTGTAACTCTGCGAAAACATACGATCTGATTGAGCTGCAAAAGATCTTTAAGTTTTAATAAAAAAGGCTCCGAGTAAAAACCGGGGCCTTTTTTATTGCCGCAAAGCACCCCTGTATGCAAAGATAGAATTATTAAAAATCTTTTTTAAAAAAAGGGGAAATTCTATGAAAAAGCAATCGCTGATGCTGTGCCTTGCTCTGGCCTTTACGTATGCACAAGGAATGTATGATTACAACGGCAACCCACTTACGCGCAATGGCAGCATCACCATAACCCCACAAACTTCCTCTGCAACTATCGCCTCATATACCAAAGCAGTTAACCTTGATGGCCTTGTTGATAAAACTTTTGGCATCAATGGAAAAGCCGCCATTAATCACATAGAAGTTAATGATGGAGCTTATGCCTGTATGCTCCAGCCTGATGGTAAAATAATCACAGCTGGTTATAGTGATAGCGACTTTGCTGTTGTTAGATATAACACCAATGGAAGCGTTGATAGTTCTTTTGGTCCCGATAGAAATGGAATAGTCACAACTAATCTCGGAGGAACTGATATCGCTCGAGCCTGTGTGTTACAGCCTGATGGCAAAATAATCGCAGCTGGTTACACTATCACTAATGATTTTTACGACAATGATTTTTACGACTTTGCTCTTGTCAGATACAATACTGATGGAAGTCTTGATAGTTCTTTTGGGGTTAATGGAAATGGGATAATTATTACTGATCTCGGAGGAAATGAGGATGGAGCTTATGCCTGTGTGTTACAGCCTGATGGCAAAATAATAGCAGCTGGTTACACTAGTATTGATGTACTAGGATCCGTTTATAACTTTGCTCTTGTTAGATATAATTCCGATAGAACCCTTGATGCCACCTTCGGTACTGATGGGAATGGGATAGTCAAAACTGATATCGAAGGAGATGATAGAGCTCAAGCTTGCGTGCTACAACCTGATGGCAAAATAATAGCAGCTGGTTATACTGGTCTTAATAAAGAGGGGGTTTTTTATAACATTGCTCTTATCAGATATAATACCAATGGAAGCATTGATACCACCTTCGGTACTAATGGAATAGTTACAACTAAACTCGGAGATGTTGCTCGAGCTTTTGCTTGTGCGTTACAGCCTGATGGCAAAATAATAGCAGCTGGTACTAGTAAAAAAGATGCGCTTTATGATTATTTTGCTCTTGTCAGATACAATACCGATGGAACCCTTGATACCACCTTCGGTACTAATGGAATAGTCACAACTGATCTCGGAAGAATCGATGGAGTTCAAGCCTGTATGCTACAGCTTGATGGTAAAATAGTAGTAGCTGGTTATACCAATAAAAATAATGATGATACTTATGACTGGGCTCTTGTCAGATACAATACCGATGGAACCCTTGATACTTCTTTTGGTATCAATGGAATGGTTATTACCGATGTAAAAGCAAAGTACGATTTTGCTCAAGCCTGTGTGTTGCAGCTTGATGGTAAAATAGTCATAGCCGGTTATTGTGATGATGGAATAAGTACTGACTCTGCTCTTGTCAGGTACATTAATCCTTTTACGTTAGAAACATTCACTGCAAGCTACGGAAATGTTGGATTACTTTAACTTCGCGAAAATATGCGATCTGATTGAGCTGCAAAAGATCTTTAAGTTTTAAACAAGGGCTCCGATTAAAACCCGGGGCCTTTTTTATTGCCGTTAGGTACCCTCATATAAGCTAAAAAAAATCCATCGCACTGACCGAAATCAGCGCGATGGAAAAAAGGAGAGTAGTAATGAAGCCTTTTAGAACTTTGCGATTCACATAAAAAGACATCGCACAGTTTCAAATTTTTTAAGTCCGTGTATATTTTCTACATTGACCACTGTTTCAATGTAATTCTTTCATTCATTATTGTCAAACCCATGAGAGAGCTAAAATAGGGCATTTATTAGGTTTATTTTCATATTGAAATTTTTAAGAAGTCGCAACCTATTCTGTTTAATGCAGTATGTTCAGGACCTGAGCTTAAAGGGGTAGTAAAAATGAGCTGAACCTGCAAAATAAGACATGTTTTAATAATTCTTAAAAGAGTTGTTGTATCAAAGTCTGATAAGAAGTCGTCTATTAAAAAAATTGTTTGTCCGTGAGTAGATTTAAGGGTGGAAACTTGTGCCATTTTTAAAAATAAGGTTAAAAGCTTCTGTTGCCCTCGTGAAGAAAAGAGTCGAGCAGGTTTGTTGTTAAAAAGTATTTCTATATCATCAAGATGAGCACCAAACAGAGATCGGCGTAAAAAATGTTCCCGCTCAAAGAGTTTTTGCGATTGTTCATAAAACTGTTGATAGGTTTTAACTGCTTGTTCTTGTTTAGTATGGTACGTAATCGAAAAAGTATGTGCGGGTAAAAAACAGCCCTCTAATTTTTTTGCTTGTTCAAGGATAATGGTAAGGAATTCATGCCGAGCATTTTGAATTACGCATGAGCTTATCCATAATTTTTCAGTCCAAATATCAAATTCCTCTTTTGTTCCTCCACGCATCAAAAAAGCATTACGTGTTTCAAGAATGTGCCGAAACATTTTCATGCTTTCAGTAAGTTCTGGGTTATGGAGCACAAGAGCGTGATCAATAAAACTACGACGTTTTTCAGGACTGCTTTTAACAATATCAATATCTTCTTGGGTTACAGTGACAACTCTGCATACGCTACGAAGCTGTGTGTACGAAGTTATTGGTTTTTGATTAACTCTTACTTGTCGCTTAGTGCCAGTTGAACCAATCGTTATCGTGTCATTTTCTAAAGTTGCCGAAATAAAAAATGTTTGGTTACCAAAAGTAACCAAATCATGAGGGGTATGGGTTCGGAATGAACGGATGTAACAAAGGTAATGAATTGCCTCAAGTAAAGATGTTTTACCAGAGCCATTAAGGCCTTCAATGAGCACAACGGGTGCATCAAATGAAAAGGTGACATTGGTAAAACATCTAAAATTTTTGAGGGACAATTCTTTGATGCAGATTGGATTCACGCTATGCAGCTGTCGTTGATACCGGCATTACGAGGTAGGTCAAGTTGTAGGCATCTTCATGACCGGTTTCAAAAATAATAGGCTTTGATGATGAACTAAGATAGAAGGTAAGATTTTCTTCGGGGAATACATTCAAGCCACTCAAAAGGTAAGGAGCATAAAATTTAACATCAAGCTTACCTCCTTCAAATGATTTGAGCCCTAAACGCTCTTCCATTTTGCCGACTTCTTTATTGTGTAAAGTTACATCAACTGCATTGGTATCAAATCCAAATGATGTTGCAATAAATTGTCCTGACAGCAAGCATGCAGAACGACGCAATGTTTTGATGAGACTTGAACGGTCAATAGTTGCAGGAACAAATCCTTTCTTTTCCAAAATAGCTTTGTATTCAGGAAACGCGGGAGCAAGGACTTTAGTAAAGAAATTAAAAAGTTCACCAGAAAAGACTAATTGGTTGCCACAGATACCCAGAAATACTTGTGCTTCTTTAAAATCTTCTAAAATCTTTTTAAGTTCAATAACAGCGCGACGTGGTACTAACCAGGTGTGAGGAGTTTCAAGGTGATAGCGTGAAGTTTTTACCTGAGCAAGGCAGTGGCCATCAGTAGTAGTCATCATTAAAGAATCTTTATTGAGTTCAAGATACAATCCATTGAGAGCAGGATTAGAGTTGCTTTGAGGAATAAGGAACGCAACTTTATCAAGGAGCATAGAAAGGAATGATGATTCAAGCTGCATAAGATTTTCGATGCGTTCTGGAAACGGCGGAAACTCTTGAGCGTCCTTAATATTAAGCGCTAATTGCACGCTACCAGAGGTTAACAACAACTGATTCTTAGAAAGAGTCAAGGTGATATCTCCATCAAGTTCTCGTACCAAGTCAAACAAACGTTTGCCATTAACGAGGAATGCTTGAGGTTCTGAAAGTGAGCTTTCTTTTAAGCTGTAGCTTGACTGTAAACTGATTTCTAAATCAGTGCTTTTTAAAATGAGTTCTTTTGGTCCCACATTGCACAAGATTGAAGCGGTTGCTTCTACCGTTGTTCTTTTGGAACAAATTGGCTGCATAGAAGAGAGCATTGCCAATAAAGACTTCTGTTCAACTACAAACTTTTCTGACATAGAAAGCCCTTTACGCTAATTAATTTCATAAAAATAGAGTAAATAAGTATAGCGTATTTAGAGCTTTCTGTCACGGTAGATTGTGGCTTTTATGGATTATGGCTTGTCCGAAAATTAATGAGTAAATAAAAAATCAATGTCATTGCCACGCAAGCTCGCAATGACATGTTTTCAATAATTTTTGGTACGTTATTTGCGTAGCATTAGTAACTCTTCTGCTTTTTGTAACTTTGCATAGGCAGAGGTTATTTGTATTTGTGTGGCTCTCTCTGCATGAGGAAAGTGATGACGAAGATGGTGAGCTCTAAGGAAGGTATCAAGGTGCAGATACAGAGTAAGCAGATCTTTTTCTTGTTGAAGTGTAAGGGAGGTATTTTTTTTGATCTTTCGTTTTGTATGATGATCAAATTTTCTATATAAAGCGTCGTAATCAGAGAGGAGATCATCATTAGAACACCAGTTAGCCCAGGAGTGTACATTTTTTAGCACAAGGGCTGTTTTGTACATAACGTAAGCGCATAAGAGATACGAAATCCATCCAAGACTGAGTGCTCCTGAAATGAGCGTAAGGCTTATATTTTTTAAACTTAAACCGTTGCGAAGTGCATTGAATGGTGCTGCAAGAAACCCTGTGATAGAAGTAAGCCACTCTTTTGGTGGTACTACGTGGACGGTGAAAGGTCCCGGGTTATTTTTTGAAAATGCTTGCAGTTGCTCAATTGATTGTGGTGCGAGATCCTTAATGGTTATTTCTGGAGCAAAGAGAACGTTGCTTGCGAAAGCCTACATTTACACGTGAAAGTTTCCATCTAAGTTGAAAAGAAGGGCTAGAGGCTT
>CAZQDJ010000040.1:0-3565 GCA_964592275.1 uncultured Pseudomonadota bacterium
TTGGATTTGCGCCTGCTTTTAAAAGGAGATTAACTGTTTTTAAAGTTCCGTATTCAACAGCAATCATTAAAGCGGTTGTTTCAGAATCGTCACATTGATCTATATCGTAGTTTGTATCTTTTAAATTGAGATCGAGAAGGAATTCCACAAGGTCAGGGTCACTGTTTTGTACAGCATACATTAAGACAGTCATGTTTTCTTCGTTGCAGTCTGAAGGAGAAGCGCCTGCTTGTATAAGTGTTTCTACAATTTCTTTGTCACCCCATAAAGCGGCACACATTAAAATAGTTTTGCCTTCTTCGTCGAGGCATTCTAAGTCAACACCCTGTTTTATAAGCGCGATGATTGCTTTTTTTGTTTCGCCAAGAGCTGCAGTTTTAAGAAATTCTCCAGATGGATCTTTGTCGTAAGAAAACCTATCTAGTATATCCATAAAAAGTATCTCTAGGTCCGTTGGTTCATAATTAGGGTCATAGTCTTGGTTTTGCATGATCTTTCCCTTATTGTTTTTACTAATTTTAATTAGCAAAAAATAACAAAAAAATCGAAACAACGCTACTGGAGACGAATAAGGCACTAAGTTTTGGTCCTGGCGGAGGTTTAAAGAAATCCGTTTTATGGATCATCCTTCCGCCCCGCCCCAGCCATAAAATTAACCGACATTCGTTGCCGGTTTTTTTGCGTCCAATTTTCTGGTATTTTAGAGTAGTATTTGATTTTAACTATCTTCTCGGGAATTATTTATGAAATTAATAAAATTTTTAATAGTGTTTGGTATTGCTTATGGGATAGGGTATTACGTTTATCATTATAAAAAAGGAATAATTATGCGGCAGTTAAAACAAGGGACTATTATTATTTTGAATGGACCTTCAGCTGCTGGTAAAACGACTTTGCAAAAAGAACTGCAAAAGACGATGAATGAGTTGTATCTAACGGTGGGAGTGGATGGTTTTTTTGATGCTGTTTTACCGCATGATTTTCCTGATGGGCAATCATATGTTGGTGGAGAATTTGTTCGAGGAGTTGCTACAACAGTTGATTCTGAAGGACATTCAATTATAACCCTTAACATTGGCAAAGCTGGTCGTCGTGTGGTTACCGGTATGCATCATGCATTTGCTGCCTATGCTGCTGCAGGGAATAACTTGGTAATTGATTATATTCTGTATGAGAGAGACTGGTTGTCTGAATTGGTACAGGCATTAAAAGATTATAAGGTCTATTTTGTTGGGGTAACGATACCACTTGAGGTTCTAGAAGAACGTGAACGTGCTCGGGGAACCTCTCCAGTTGGTCACGCGCGCAGTCATTATGCTACAGTGCATGCTCATGGTATCTATGATCTTCAAGTTGATACATCAAAAATGTCTGCACAAGAAGCAGCGAAGGTTATCAAACAGTTTGTAATGAATAATCCTCAGCCGCAGGCATTTAGAAAATTGTTTGATAAAATAGACAATAATTAAAAATCCGTTCATGGATCAATCTTCCGTCCTAGCCATAAAATTAGCCGGCACTCGTTGCCGGTTTTTTTGCGTCCAAATTAAGGAGGGAACAACAGGCTTTGACTTGATTAAAGAGCAAATGATACATTGTATACACAATGTGTCTTTATAAAAGGTGATATATGTCTAAAAAGCTAACCCGTCATGGTAATAGTTATGCGCTCATTATAGATAAACCACTTCTGCAAATTTTGAATATTTCTGAAAAAACTGACCTAACTCTTTCGATTGAAGATGGGGCGCTTGTCATTAGGCCAGCGAACTCGGGTTCTAAAAAAAGCAAGCAAGAGATTAAAAAGATAGCCGAAGAAATTATGGTTGAATATGCAGATGTATTCAAAAAATTGGCGAAATAAAGATGGATTTTCTTGAGATTAACCATGTTGTGATGATGCATGACGATCTCATTGTAAAATTTGGTGGGTTGGCTGGCATTCGTGATAAAAAATTGCTTGACTCTGCGTTGATGCACCCGCGGTTATTGTATTCCATTGCTGGGGAGTCTGATCCTCATGTGTTAGCTGGGGCTTATTGTTACCATCTAATCCAAAATCATTCTTTTGTTGATGGAAATAAGAGAATTGGAATTCTGGCCATGCTTACCTTTTTAGGTATGAACAATATTTTTATCTCTCGGATACCGAATGATGAGCTCTATAATCTTGCTATTTGCATTGCCTCATCAAAAGTAGAAGAAACGTCGATAACTAAATTTTTGAAAAAATATGGGGTCCTTTTTCCGAAATGAGGAAATAGAGTCTTTTCGATAACTCGGCTCCGGAGGTTTGAAGAAATTCGTTTATGGATCAACCTTGCGCCTTAGCCATAAAATTAACCGGCAATGAATGCCGTTGTTTTGCGTTCAATTTTTTACTGAGATTGGTATTCATCAACAAGTTCTTTTACTGCAGCAACAATAAGTTCTGGTTCAGACCATAAAATGGTGTGACCGCTTTTTTCAGCAACGATATGTTTTCCTTGAGTGGATTTAGTGACTAAATCGTTTTGTAACTTGAGCCAGACTTCTTCATGAACTTTAGTTAAATAGGGCCACATTTTTTGAGCGTCCCAAATTTCGTCAAAAGCTTTTCCGCGACTGATAACAATGAGTGGCTTGTTTGAAAAATGATTTTGACTACGCATGAGTTGTAAGTGGCTTTCAGTTATGTGCTGCATCTCTTTCCCACGTGTAGTAATCGCTTGTGGTGAAAGTAGTCGAGCAAGGAATACACCTTTAATCGATGCAGGAATAGTAGAGATTCCATTCTTAAGAAGCGAGTATAAATAAACCGCTCTTACGCCAGTAAAATCAGAAACTGTTTCTAATTTGCATGCATGTAAAAATGAATGCCAGGTGCGTTGTGTCCAGGGGAGTAGCTGGTAATGTTGCTTATGAAATTCTTTTGAAGCTTCTAAAATGTTTTCGTGAGAAGAGTCGACGAGCACAAGTCCAAAGACATCATCCGGGTAGGTATTTGCGTAGAGTTGCATAACTAATCCTCCAAATGAGTGCCCGACTAAGATGTATGGTTTTGGTGCGCCTATGGTTTCTAGCAAGGTATGCAGCTCTACAATCATGTTGCAGCTCGTTCGTGGAGAAGGGCTGCTTTCGCTCCAGCCAAGACCTGCTCTATCGTAACTGTAGACGTGAGCAAACTGTGCAATTTCTGGTTGTACAAGGTTCCATACGAGTGAAAAACAAGCAAAGCCAGCATCTAAAATTACGGTTGGTGATTTTATTTTTGATTGTCTAGAAGATTCATTGATGTGCATTTTATATCCACCGACATCAATCAATTTTCCAGGTGCAGGGTAGACGTGTGTGGTTTGATGAATAGCAATAGCAAGGCCTAAGAAGCCGGTAAGAAGAAGTGCTGCAAGGATGATGAGGATTTTTTTTCGTGATAGCGGCATGTAATTACTTTCTTTTTACTTATTAATTTTCAGATAAGTTATTAGCTACCTATCTCAAGTTAGAGCTTATCCGAAAATTAAATCAATACATCTTTTAAGTTTGTTTTTTTACTGTCATCCCCAGAGAACGAAGTCGCGGCGAA